>NZ_CP044232.1:3345980-3650161 GCF_008727775.1 Microbacterium lushaniae | reverse complement strand
CGCGCCGAAACGGCGCATCGAGCCTGTGGATAACTGACGGAGACACGCTAGTCAGGGACCGTTCGGAGAGCAAACCCCCAGCGTGAATCCGGCCCGCGTGTCCCCTGGGGATGCGCTGCGAGGTTGGGGATAATGTGCGCCTGCGGATCGGCCGGTTTGAGTTATCCCCCGTCCCGACGTAGCCTTAGTCGGTTGACTTATGCCTATACGGCAGTCCCCGATCCGCATCATCCCCGGTATGAGCTCCCGGGGAACACCACCTCCGGAGTGACCTCATGAGCAAGCGTACGTTCCAGCCGAACAACCGTCGCCGCGCCAAGAAGCACGGCTTCCGTGCACGTATGCGCACGCGCGCAGGCCGCGGCATCCTCTCCGCTCGTCGCGCCAAGGGGCGCACCGAGCTGTCCGCCTGACCTGCCCCAGTGCTCGCGAAACCGAACCGACTCACCCGCGGATCGGATTACAAGGCCACCGTCCGGCGAGGTACCCGGTGCGCAGGAGCGCACACCGTCACCTATGTCGGGCGTGCCGGTGATCCCGCGGTGGCTCGGTTCGGTTTCATCGTGAGCCGGCAGGTCGGACCGGCCGTCGTGCGCAACACCGTGCGCCGGCGCCTCAAGGCCGTGTGTGCCGAGGTGCTCCCCACGATGCGGCCCGACGTGGACGTCGTGATCCGCGCACTGCCGAGCGCGGCGACCGCCGATTTCGCATCCCTGCGCGCCGAGGTCACCCGGTGCCTGCAGCGGAGGGCAGCGGCGTGAGCGTCGCGACTCTCCCCACTGCCTTCGTCGGGTCGGCCACGCTCACGGCCCCGAATCTCGTGCGCGCACTGCCGCTCGTGCCGCGCAACGCCGGCCTGGCCCTGCTTCACGGCTATCGCGCAACCATCTCCCATGTATATGGCGATGTGTGCAAGTACTATCCCTCCTGCTCGGCGTATGCGGTCGGCGCTGTCCAGCAGCACGGACTGCTCAAGGGCGCGGCGCTGGCGGCGGCACGCCTGGCACGATGCCATCCCTGGGCTCAGGGCGGCATCGACGACGTGAAACCGCACCGCGCTTTCCGCTACGACCTCACCCCGCACGGTTTCGTCGTGCCCCCTGGAAAGGACTGATCCGTAATGGATCTCATCGGAATCATCCTCTGGCCGCTCAAGTGGGCCGTGGAACTCGTGCTCGTCGGGTGGCACGCACTCTTCACACTGATCGGCCTTCCGCCGGCGGACGGCATCACGTGGGTGCTGTCCATCATCGGCCTGGTGATCGTGCTGCGATCGGCGCTGATCCCCCTCTTCGTGCGGCAGATCAAGAGCCAGCGCAAGATGATGGAAATTGCCCCTGAACTGCGGAAAGTTCAGGAGAAGTATCGCGGTAAGAAGGATCAGCTCTCGCGTGAGGCGATGAGCCGCGAGACCATGGCGCTGTACAAGAAGCACGGCACGACACCGGTGTCGAGCTGCCTGCCCCTCCTCGTGCAGATGCCCATCTTCTTCGCCCTGTTCAGCGTGCTCAACGACGTGCAGAAGATCGCGAAAGACCCGACGTTCAGTGGTGTGGGTCTGCTCGACAACGCGCTCACTCAGGAGTTCTACGACGCCAAGCTGTTCGGCGTCGCCTCCCTCCACGAGACGCTCATCAACGCCGTCGAGACGAGCAACGGCGTGGCGATCACGATCCTCGTCGTGCTCGTGATCCTCATGATCGCCTCGCAGTTCTTCACGCAGCTGCAGATCATCTCGAAGAACCTGTCCCCCGAGGCCAAGACCGGCCAGGCCTACCAGATGCAGCGGGTCATGCTGTACATCCTGCCGTTGGCCTTCATCTTCTCCGGTGTCTTCTTCCCCCTCGGCGTCGTCATCTACTGGTTCGTGAGCAACCTGTGGACGATGGTCCAGCAGTTCATCGTGATCCGTGAAATGCCGACACCGGGTTCGGATGCGGCCAAGGCCCGCGAAGAGCGGCTTGCGCGCAAGGGCAAGGCGATCGATTCCAGCGGCAAGGTGGTCTCCATGGAGAAGTACCAGGCCGAGCAGCAGCGTCTCCTCGAGGAGGCCGAGCGTGCGCGTGCCGCGGCGCCCAAGCGCCAGCAGCCGGTCGGGAAGCAGCGTGCGAAGAAGCAGGCCCCCAAGCAGCCCGGAACCAAGCAGCCGGGACCGGGTCAGCAGGGACCCAAGCGCCCCTCATCCGGTGGCGCGCCGAAGCCCGCCGACGGGTCTCCCTCCCCCGACTCCCCCACCACCTCCTGACGTACGAAGGACGATCATGACCTCCGAATCCACTGACGTCGCCCCCGCCGCCGCGGTCGACGCCACAGACGAGCAGCTCGAGCAGGAATCCGACGTCGCAGCGGACTACCTGGAGGAGCTCCTCGACATCGCCGACATCGACGGTGATCTGGCGCTCGAGGTCCGTGGTGGTCGCGCCTACGTCTCGGTCGAGGCCGAGGCATCCGATTCGCTTTCGCGTATCTCGGACCCCGACACGGTGCAGGCGCTGCAGGAGTTGACGCGGCTCGCCGTGCAGAACCGCACCGGCCGGTTCTCGCGCCTCATTCTGGACATCGCCGGCTCGCGCGACATCCGGCAGCGGGAGCTCGAACAGTTGGTCGAGCGCGCCGTCGAGCGCCTGGACGAGGGCGCCTCACAGGCGTCTCTTCCGCCGATGTCGAGCTACGAGCGCAAGCTCATCCACGACATCGCGGCCGACCGTGGACTGGTGTCGGAGTCGTACGGTGAGGGCGCCGACCGCCACACCGTGCTGCGTCGCGCCTGACGTTTCACGTGAAACATCGATGATCGACGTCGAACCCGAACCCCCCGCCGCTGCTGCGGTCTTCGGCGACCGGATCGAGGTCGCCCGCGCATTCACGGATGCACTGGCGCGGCACGGCGAGGAGCGCGGCCTGATCGGACCCCTGGAGCCGGCGCGGATCTGGTCCCGTCATGTGCTCAACAGCGCGATCATCGCCCCTCTGTTCTCGGGACGGGTCGGCGATGTCGGCTCGGGGGCAGGGCTGCCCGGCCTGGTGCTCGCCATCGCCCGACCCGATGTGTCGTGGGTGCTGATCGAGCCGATGGAGCGCCGCACAGCCTGGCTCACCGAGCAGGTTGCGGAGCTGGGCCTGGCCAACGTCGAGGTGGTGCGTTCTCGTGGCGAGGAGTGGGCGGGAGCGGGCACCCTCGACGCGGTCACCGCCCGCGCAGTCAGTGCGCTGCGCACGCTCATCCCGTTCACCGCTCCGCTCGTGCGCGATGGCGGAGAACTGATCCTCCTCAAGGGCGCGAACGCGCAGAAGGAGATCGAGGCTGCGGCCAAGCAGATCCGTGCGCATCGTCTGACCGACGTGCGCGTGGAGACCATCGGGGCCGACGTCCTCGAGGAACCGACCAGGGTCGTACGCGCGCGGGTCCGCGCCTAGCTCGATCTTCGCTCTGCGAACGATTGGTGAGCCGACCTGCCCGCTCGGACAGACACACACCGGAGTTGGTTGTCCATGGAGCGGACGGCATGGCGGGGCCGGTTGAATTTCGCCGTGCCATCCTCGCTCAGGGGAGAAGCGACCCGAAGTCATGTGGCCCCGGTTGCGTATAGCGCCGTTTCACGTGAAACATCCTGCCCTGGGGCGTCAAAGGTGGCTTCGGCGATGTCCACCGGCCCAGGTGCCGTGGCCGCTGCGGCAGCAGCGTAAGGGGAGCGGGGCTCACGCAGAACTCCGGCGATCCGCCGTCGGGCGCCGGATGCAGCGGCGCAAGGCCCATCGCCCCGAGTTCTGCGCGACGTGACACGATCTGACACGACGCGGTGGCGGACCGCCGCGGCATGCCCGGCCCTTATTCGTAGGCGGCCGCAGCGGCAACTGGCGGCGGGCGTCCACGTGGTGGGCGGGCGGAGGCCTCGCAAGACGCGGCGCGGCACCCGTCATTCGCGCAGAACTCAGGCGATTCCGCCCGGGGCGGCGGATGCAGCGGCCCGAGGCCGATCGCACGTGAACTCCGCGCGGCGCGGCACCCGCCGTTTGCGCAGAACTCAGGGGATTTCGCGTTGTTCCGGGGATGTGGCGGCGTACGCCGAACGCACCTGAAGCCTGTGCGGCGCGATGGCCGCGACCGACTCATCCGGCACGACCGGCCCTATCCGTGGGGGCCTCAGCGCCCGGGCACCGAAGTCCCGGCGGGGCCGGCGCAGGCGCTGCGTGGCATCCGCTGTTCGCGCAGAACGCATGCGATTCCGCGCTGCGGCGGCTGATGCAGTGGCGTAAGGCCGATCGCGCCTGAATTCCGCGCGAAACGACGCGGACAAACCCGACGATGCCCGCCGCGGTGCCCCCTCGGGCCAGACGTCAAGTCCGGGCTGCGTCCCCGCCTGCCTCGATCCCGCGGCCGGATGGCTCAGTGAAACGGGCCGATGTTTCACGTGAAACGCGCGTGCGCAGGGGCGACGCCACGCCACACCCTCGTCATCTGGCGTCGGCGGTCGCGGGTAGACTGAACCGTCTGGATCCGATCGCCGAGGGAGAGCGTTTCACGTGAAACAATCCGACGACTCCGGGTCTGGCGTCACCTTCGACTCGCCGATCGCCCGTGAGTTGGCGGATCTCTCCGCCCGCCGGCGCGCACTGGAGGAAGTGGCGGTGGAAATGCCGACGCAGACCCGCGTCTTCACCGTGTCGAACCAGAAGGGCGGCGTGGGAAAGACCACGACCGCCGTGAATCTGGCCGCGGCCCTGGCCGGCGTCGGCGCCCGCGTCCTGGTGATCGACCTCGACCCGCAGGGCAACGCCTCCACGGCGCTCGGCGTCCCGCACACGGCCGACACCCCGAGCGTGTACGACGTCCTCATCGATGAGTTCCCCCTCGCTGACATCGTGCAGCAGAGCCCGGAGTCGGAGAACCTCTTCTGTGCACCGAGCACGATCCACCTGGCCGGTGCGGAGATCGAGCTGGTGTCGCAGGTGGCCCGCGAGCATCGCCTGCGCACGGCGCTCGATGACTACCTGGCTTCCGACGACCACCGCATGGATTTCGTGATCATCGACTGCCCGCCGTCGCTGGGTCTTCTCACGATCAACGCCTTCACGGCGGCATCCGAGGTTCTGATCCCGATTCAGTGCGAGTATTACGCGCTCGAGGGTCTCAGCCAGCTGCTGGGCAGCGTCCGGATGATCCAGCGGCACCTCAACACCGGCCTGCACGTCTCCACGATCATGCTGACGATGTACGACGGGCGCACCCGTCTGGCCCAGCAGGTGGCCGAAGAGGTCCGAGCGCATTTCCCCAAGGAGGTGCTCCGCACGGTGATCCCGCGGTCGGTGCGCGTGTCGGAGGCTCCCAGTTTCGGTCAGACCGTGATCGCCTACGACGGGCAATCGGCGGGCGCGGTGGCCTACCGCGAGGCAGCGGTCGAGATCATTCAACGCGGTACGAAAGAGAAGGAATCCTGATGGCGAAGCGGACTGGACTGGGACGGGGGATCGGCGCGCTGATCCCCACGACGGAGCTGTCGGAGGCACGGCCGGTCGACGTCTTCTTCCCCGGCGCGCCGGAGAGTGCGTCGGCGGATGCGGCGACCGAACGTGCGGCAGCGGAGAAGGCGCAGCAGCAGAGCGACCTCGTCGCGGTTCCCGGTGCGCGCCTGGTCTCCATCGACCCGCACGCCGTCGTACCCAACCCGCGACAGCCGCGCACGCACTTCGATGCGGATGACCTCGCGGAGCTGGTCCACAGCGTGCGTGAGTTCGGGGTTCTCCAGCCGATCGTCGTCCGTGACGTGGGGGAGGGCCGGTATGAGCTCATCATGGGTGAGCGCCGCACCCGCGCCGCCCGCGATGCGGGCCTGACGTCGATCCCCGCCGTCGTCCGCGAGACCGCCGACGAGCACCTGCTTCGTGACGCTCTGCTGGAGAACCTCCACCGGTCGCAGCTGAACCCGCTGGAAGAGGCGTCCGCCTACCAGCAGCTGCTGGAGGATTTCGGGATCACACAAGAGGAGCTGGCCTCCCGTATCGGCCGGTCGCGCCCGCAGATCAGCAACACGATCCGACTCCTGCGCCTCCCGATGCCAGTTCAGCAGCGCGTGGCAGCGGGTGTGCTCAGCGCCGGCCACGCGCGCGCGATCCTCTCACTCGAGGATGAGTCATCGATGCGGAAGCTCGCCGACAAGATCGTGAACGAGGATCTCTCGGTGCGTGCAGCGGAGGCAGCCGCGAAGAGCGCGGACGCCGGGGCGCGTCGTACTGCTCCCAAGGCCGGCTCGCGGCGCGGGCACTTGGAGGAGGTGGCCGAGCGACTCGGCGATCGCCTCAACACGCGTGTGCGTGTGTCCCTGTCCGCCAAAAAAGGCCAGGTCGTGATTGATTTTGCCACCATCCAGGACCTGAATCGCATCCTGGCTGAACTGGGTGAGGACGGATTCGGGGGCTGAGCGCGGCGTACATGCCGATGACGGCATGTACGCCGGATTATCCCCTGATCGGCAGTGGCGGTCGATGGCGCGACGGGCCGTCGTACGCTGGAGGTATGGCATCCCACGACGACTCCCCGCGCCGCAGGGCGAGCCTGGAGCTGTTGCGGGCGGAAGCCGCGGATGAGCTGTCGGTGCTGGTGCACGAGCGACTCATGGACGGCGAGGACCCGTGGGAGTTCATGGAAGACCTCCCCACCGTCGATGAACTCGTGGTGCTGACCCTCCGGGCCGAGAACATCGCCGAGAACGGCGGCGTGCGCCCCAATCGGGCACGTCACTATCGGGTGCTCCGCCAGATCGCGATCGAGTATCCCGCGCTCACCCGCGCTGTGTGGCGTCTGCTGGGCGAGGACGAGTCGTACCGCCGGTGGGACGCCACGGTCCGCTCAGACGCCACCTGAGCCGCGCCTGACGCAACGAAAACCCCCGGCACTCCGCAGAGGGCCGGGGGTGTGTCCGAGGGTTTCTCAGCCGATGTACTGGGCCAGGTCCTTCTCGAGGGCGAACTTGGGCTTGGCGCCGATGATGGTCGTCTTGACCTCGCCACCCTGGAAGACCTTCATCGCCGGGATCGACGTGATCTGGTACTTCATGGCCAGGTCGGGGTTCTCATCGACGTTGAGCTTGAGAACGGTGATCTTCTCCGGGTTCTCGGCCTGGATCTCGTCGAGGATGGGGGAGACCATCCGGCACGGGCCGCACCATTCAGCCCAGAAATCCACCAGTACGGGACCTTCGGCGTGCAGCACGTCCTGCTCGAAGGTCGCAGAGGTCGTTGCCTTTGCGCTCATCTTGTTCTCCTTTTCGGGAAGCTTGTCTTAGCGGTAACGCGCCGGCGCGCGCGATTGTTCCTCAGGCCGCTTCGGCGCCGGGGAGGCCTTCGATCTGGTCTTCGCTCACTTCTGGCTGGCCGGCCTGACCGCGCGCCGCGAGGTAGTGCTCGACATCGAGGGCGGCCACGGTCCCGGTGCCGGCGGCGGTGATCGCCTGCCGGTACGTGGGGTCGATGACATCGCCGGCGGCGAAGACACCCGGCACCGAGGTGCGGGAGGAGCGTCCGTCGACCCAGATCGTCCCCTCGGGGGTGAGGTCGAGGATGCCGTGCACCAGGTGCGTGCGCGGGTCGTTGCCGATGGCGACGAACAGGCCGTCCAGGGCCAGCTCGCGCGTCGATCCGTCGACCGTGGAGCGCAGGACGACGCCGTTCACCGCATCCTCGCCGAGGATGTCGGCGACTTCGGCGTTCCAGATGAACTCGATCTTGTCGTTCGCCAGCGCACGCTCCTGCATGATCTTGGAGGCGCGGAGGGTGTCCTTGCGGTGGATGATGTAGACCTTCGAGGCGAACTTGGTGAGGAAGGTCGCCTCCTCCATCGCGGAGTCGCCGCCACCGACGACGGCGATCGTGCGGTCGCGGAAGAAGAAGCCGTCGCACGTCGCACACCACGACACTCCCCGGCCGGAGAGCCGCTCCTCGCCCGCGAGGCCGAGCTTGCGGTACGCCGAGCCGGTGGCGTAGATGACGGATGCGGCGGTGTGCACCGCACCGCTTCCCAGCGTGACCGTCTTGACGTCGCCGTCGAGGTCGAGCGACACGACGTCGTCGTAGATGACCTCGGCGCCGAAGCGTTCGGCCTGCTCCTGCATGCGGGTCATGAGGTCGGGGCCCTGGATGCCCTCGGGGAAGCCGGGGAAGTTCTCCACGTCGGTGGTGTTCATGAGCTCACCGCCCGCCTCGACGGAGCTGGCGACCACGAGCGGCTCGAGGTTCGCGCGAGCGGCGTAGATGGCCGCGGTGTAGCCTGCGGGGCCGGATCCGATGATGATGACGTGACGCACGTGCGTCGCCCCCTTCGTGTGTTCCTCGAGTGTCAACCCATCGTATCCCCGGGTTATTCCGCGGCCCCGGGGGTCATCCGCGTGGCAGAAAACGGCGCAGCATCCCGGCCGCGGGGGCCAGTTCGGGAGCCCGCATGAGCGCGAGGACCCCGACGTACACCACGAGCACGACGGAGCCGATGATCCCGGCGCCGAGCGCCCCCAGAAGCTTGTCGGCCGTGGTCCACCCCCCGGTGCCGCCCAGCAGGAGGAAGACGCCCCATCCGGCGGCGGCAGCCGGCACCGCGGCGATGACGAAGCGACCCAACGCGGTGAGCCACGCGCGCACGCCGATCCCGCCCAGCCGCCGATGCAGGAGGATCGTCGCGATGATCACCTGCACGGTGCTCGCGAGCGCCTGGCCGAGCGCGATCGCGGCGGCGAGGTGTTCGATGCCCAGCACCCCGGCGTTCAGCGCCGCCTGCGCGCCCAGGGCCGTCGCGGCGACGAGGGCCGCCTGCAGGAGGGTGAAGAAGAAGGGCGTGCGGGTGTCGTCATAGGCGTAGAACGTGCGCTGAACGACGAACAGCACGGCGAGGGGGATCAGGCACACCAGGAAGCACAGCAGCACGCCGGCGGCAGCGACGGCTTCATCCGTGCTGCCGGTGAAGATCCGGGAGGCGGGCACCGCTGCCACGGCGAGGGCGGCGGTGGCGGCCACGACGAAGAGTCCCAGGATGCGGATGCTGCGGATGATGTCAGCGCGCACGTCGTCGTCGCGGCCGGCTGCGGCGTGCTGGCTGAGGCGGGTGAAGAAGGGGGTGCCGATCGAGAGCACGATGATCGAGTACGGCAGCATGAACAGCAGCCACGCGTTCTGCGACACCATGACGCCCGGGTACAGCTGGGCGGCGTCCGAGAGCACGCGCGACTGCACCAGTCCGGCGAGCTGACCGACGACGACCATGAGGAAGGTCCAACCCGCCAGGCGCCCGATCTGATCGAGCCCGACGCCGCGCCAGCGGAAGTCGGGGCGGACTTGCAGCCCGGTGCGGCGCCAGAAGGCGAACAGGATTCCCGCCTGGACGACGATTCCGAGCGTGGCCGTGCCGGCGAGGACGGCGATCATCTCGGGCGTCCAGGAGTCCACGGCCGAGATGGAGCCGAACAGCACGATGAACGCGCCGAAGCCGGCGATCGAGACGACGTTATTGACGATCGGTGCCCACGTGAACGGGCCGTAGACGCCGCGGGCGTTCAGTGATTCGCCGACGAGGGCGTACAGACCGTAGAACAGGATCTGCGGCAGGCACCAGTACGCGAACGCCGTCGCCAGCGCCTGCTGCTCCGGGGGGAACCCGGGTGCGTACAGCTGCACGAGAAGCGGTGCGGCGGCGGTGGCGAGCACCGTGACGGCCAGCAGTGCGACGGTGCCCAGGGTGAACAGCTTCGACACGAACGCGCGCCCGCCGTCGTCGTGCGCGGCAGCCTTGACGATCTGAGGCACCACCACGGCGCTCAGCAGGCCCGTGGAGATGATCGCGTAGATGTTGTTCGGCAGCTGGTTCGCGATCGCGAAGGCGTTGCCGGCCTCGGTGGTCGCGCCGACCGCGGAGACCAGCACGATCGCCCGCAGGAATCCGGTGAGCCGGGAGACGACGGTGCCGGCGCCGATGAGGAGGCTCGCGCGGCCGAGGCTGGTCACGAGGTCACCTCCGGTCCGGGGTCGTCGGTGCGGACCTCCGGTTCGAGCGAGGCTTCGGCCTGCTCGAGTGCCCGGGCGCGACGTCGCCGCACCGTGCGGAAGATCCCCAGTCCTACGAACAGCACCATGAGGCTGACGAGGATCACGAGGCCGATGGTCTCCCATTCGGCGCGCACTTCGACCTCGGCGCTCTGCACCGCGCCGATCGGCACGCCGGTCGGGCTGTACAGCTGCATCGTCAGGGTCACCCTGCCGTTGCCGATCCGCGCCTGCACCGGGATGGTGACGCGTGTGTTCTGGGCGGCGGCGGCAACGACCTCGGTGCGGTCGGTCACCACCAGGCGCGGGTCGTTGGGCTGGGCCATGAGGACCAGGTTCGCCTCGTAGGGGAGGTCGTTGCGCACCCACGGACCGAAGTTCGCGTCGTAGCTGATGAGGTTGAGCGTGCTGGAGGGCAGGATGCCGACGGCATCGAGGGTCTCGCGCGTCTGCTCGCGGTGTGCCGTCAGCGCGGCGGTGGCGGCGTCGGGGTCAGCCCGCCATGCCACGGCCAGGAGCTGCAGGATCTCCGCGCGCTGGCGCCCAGTGAGCAGGGCCGGATCCGTCAGGATCGTCGCGAAGCTCGCGATCTGGGCCTCGTCGCCGAGCAGCTGCGTGAGCTCGGCCACGCGGGCGGCGTCGGCGGCGATCTCCCCGACGGTCACGTCGACCGGTTCGGCGGCGGTGAGGGCCGGCAGCTCCACCGCGGTCACGCCGGGGGCCAGCGCCGCGGCGTTCAGCGCGGTGCGCAACCCCACGCGCTCGCGGTCGGTGCCGCGGTCGACGGTGACGAGGATCGGCTGCCCGCCGCTCTCGCGCGCCGCGAAGGCCAGGTACGCGGTGGCCTCGGTCAACGACGCGGCCCGGCGGGGCGTGTCGGTCTGGCCGGCCGCGCGGTGCAGCGCCGCGGAGATCTCGGAGTCGTACACGAGCAGCTGTGCACCTGCGGCCGTCGCGCGGGCGCGCACGGTGCGGTTGTCGCTGCCCGCCGAGGTCGTGTCCGAGGGGACCAGCGTGAGGGGGGAGCCCCGTCCACCGTGGTCGCGCCGAGCGCGGCGATCACATCGCCGCCGGCCGAACCGGTCGCCGGCCAGAAGATCCCCGCCTGGCTCGGATCTCCGATCGCGGTCAGCTGGGCGAGGTCGGGCAGAGCATCGGTGTCAGCCGGCTCGTCCGCGGCATCCGTGGGCGCGGGCGAGCCGGTGGGCGTCGCCGTGGGCGTGGGCGTGGGCGTCGGGGGGTCGGCCAGGACTTCGGGCGAGAGGTAGGACGCCAAGGACGTCGGCTGAAGGGGCGTGGGCAGGCCCCCGTGCACCTGCGTGGCGAGGTCGGCGTCACCGAACTGCAGCGCGAAACGGGTCAGCGGCGACGCCTCCAGGCGCGCGAGCCACTCGATGGCGCTGTCCGGCGCTGCCGATCCGCGCGCGCGGATCGCGGCGGGCAGGGCCGGATCCACGGCCAGGATGGCGTTCGTCCCCTCCACGGCATCCAGCTGCGCGGTGAGCTCGCCGTCGGGCGCGGTGAGCTCGGCGAGGTCGTCGATGCCGAGCAGACCCGCGGTTCCGGGTGGCGCGGTGATGGGCACGACCACGGCCACCGACGCCGCCACCGCGTCGTCGGGAACGATCACGACGCTCGTGGAGGCGAGCGTCTCTCCCGCCACGACGGCCGACGCACGCAGCGGGTACACCCCCGCCCCCCGCTCGGCCAGGGTCGGCGTTTCCGGGGGCACCACGATCGCCGAGGTCGCGTCGGCGCCCGAGGCCACCGCATCCACGGGCGCCTCCGCCACCGGAGTGAGCGGTGCCGGTGCCGAGTCGGCCAGCCACGAGGCCAGTGCGCTGCGGTCGGCGATCGGCTCGGGGCCCAGTTCCAGGGTCACGGTCGTGCCCGGCACGGTGGACGCGGTGCCGTTGACGATGGTCGCCGACACGGCCAGCTGCTCGCCGGGGCGCACGATGCCGTTGCCCACCGGTGACAGGGTCAGTTCGGTCTCGCCCGACAGCTCAGGGCCCGACGGCGTCGGCGTCGGCGTCGCGTGGGCGGGCACGGTCAGCATCGGCGCCACGAGGGCGGCGACGACCAGCGCGGCGCGGCCGGCGGCGCGGAGGCGTCGCAGCGGGCGGGAACGCGGCGTACGGGCCGGGGCGGATGTGGTGTCGGTCATGTGGCTCCGGCGCGGGCAGGAGGGCGACCGCACCGCAGCGATTCTAAGGGCGCCGCCTCCGAGAGGCCCGTGCGCCTCGCGGGGCGATTGAATGGACGGATGCTCCCGCACCCCGAACCCGCTCTCGCCGCGGCCCTCGCCGCCGATCTGCGCGCCGCCGGCTTCACCTCCGACGGCCTGCGCTCGGCGTGGACCGCGCAGGCGGACGACGCGATCGCGCGCGGCCTGCGCCGGCCCGCCCTGCGCGCGCTCGGGGAGCGCACCGACGCGCTGGCGGTGCTCGCGCGCCTGCTGGGCCTCGGGGTCGCCCAGCCGCGTGCGGCGGTGGATGCGGCCCTCCCCGCCACCGGCGCGGAGGGCCTGGCCCGGCTCGGTCTGGCCGAGATCGCCGGCGACACGGTGCGCCCTGCGGCCATGGTGCGCCCGCAGTCCTTCGCCGACCACGCCGGCGACGGCGAGTGGTGGATCGCGAGCGACCTCGACGAGGCGGCACGCGGCGGCGGCGCTCTGCCGGAGGACCACGTGCTCGGCGTGGGCGGGGCATCCCTCACCCTCGCCGGGCTGCAGCTGCCGGATGCGGCGGAGACGGGGCTGGATGTGGGCACCGGATGCGGCATCCAGGCCCTGCGGATGCGGCGGAGCGTGTCGCGCGTCGTGGCCACCGACGTGTCGGAGCGCGCCCTGGCGTTCACGCGGCTGAACGCGCTCCTCAACGGCGTGGACGGCATCGACGTGCGCGCGGGGAGCCTGTTCGACCCGGTGGCCGGAGAGCGGTTCGACCGGATCGCGACGAATCCGCCGTTCGTCATCACGCCGCGGCGTGCCGGCGTGCCCGCCTACGAATACCGCGACGGCGGGCGGGTGGGCGACGCGCTCGTGGCCGAGGTGATCGGTGGCGCCGGAGCCCACCTGACCCCCGGGGGCGTCGCCCAGCTGCTCGGGAACTGGGAGAGCCGCGACGGCGACGACGGGCTGGATCGCGTCCGGGGGTGGGTGGAGGCTTCGGCCGTGCCGCTGGATGCGTGGGTGATCGAGCGGGAACGACTCGACCCCCTCGCGTACGCCGAGCTGTGGGTGCGCGACGGCGGGACGGTGCCGGGGAGCGCCGAGTTCGCCGACCTCGTCGACGCGTGGCTGGACGACTTCGCCGCACGCGGGGTCACCGGTATCGGTTTCGGATACGTGCTGCTGCGCCGGCCCGCCGACGGCGCCCCGACCCTCGCGCGGTACGAGCGGGTGGCCGGCACGGTGGAGTCAGCCCCGGGGGCGCACCTGGCCGGTGCCCTCGCCGCGCACGACCGGCTCGCCGGGCTGGACGACGACGCGCTGGCGGCATCCCGCTTCCTCGTCGCGCCGGATGTGACCGAGGCGCGACACCACCGCCCCGGCGAGGAGGCGCCGACGGTCATCGAGCTGCGCCAGGGCGGCGGGTTCGGCCGGGCGCTGGCGGTGGATCCCGGCCTCGCCGCGCTGGTAGGCGCGAGCGACGGCGACCTCGCCGTGGGCGTCCTCGTCGATGCGATCGCCCAGCTGCTGGAGGTGGATGCCGCGGCGCTGCGCTCCGACCTCCTCCCGCGTGTGCGCGAACTGGCCTTCACCGGCTTCCTCCGCTTCGCCGACTGACCCGGCCCCGGGCCGCGGTTAGGCTCGACGCATGCTGAACATGGCCGAGGGTGTCGCGCGCCTGGACGCGCTCGCCGACTCCGCCGTCGTGGCCCGCCTGGGTCGCGCCTTCGCCGACGCCGGCCACGAACTGGCCGTCGTCGGCGGGCCCGTGCGCGATGCGCTGCTGGGACGCGAGACCCACGATCTGGACTTCACCACCGACGCGCGCCCCGACGAGATCCTGCGCATCGTCACGCCCATCTCCTCCGCGCGCTGGGACGTCGGGCGCGATTTCGGCACGATCGGCGCGCGCGTCTCGGGCGAGCAGGTGGAGATCACGACGTACCGGGCCGACAGCTACGACGGGATCACGCGCAAACCCACCGTCGAGTTCGGCGACACGCTCGAGGAAGACCTCTCGCGCCGCGACTTCACCGTCAACGCCATGGCGCTGCGCGTGCCGGGCAAGACGCTCGTGGACCCCACCGGCGGCGTCGAGGATCTCATCGCCGGTCGCCTGCGCACTCCCATCGAGCCGGCCGTGAGCTTCGGCGACGATCCCCTGCGGATGCTGCGGGCGGCGCGGTTCGCGTCGCAGCTCGGGTTCCAGGTCGATCCGGCTACCCTCGCCGCGATGGCGGAGCTGGGTGAGACCCTCTCGATCGTCAGCGCCGAGCGCATTCAGGCCGAGCTCGTGCGCACCCTCACCACCGACGACCCCGTGCGGGGCATCCGGATCCTCGTGGACACCGGGCTCATGGAGCGCTTCCTGCCGGAGGTGCCGGCCCTGCGGCTCGAGGTGGACGAGCATCACCACCACAAGGACGTCTACGAGCACTCGCTGACCGTCCTGCGTCAGGCGATCGAGCTCGAGCACGCGCGCCATCCCGGCGCCGCCCCCGACGTGCCGCTGCGGCTGGCCGCGCTCCTGCACGACATCGGCAAGCCCGCCACGCGACGCCTCGAGCCCGGCGGCGGCGTCACCTTCCACCATCACGACGTCAAGGGCTCCCGCATGGCGCGCAAGCGCCTGCAGGCGCTGCGATTCGACTCCGACACGATCGGCTCGGTCGCGACCCTCATCGAGCTGCACCTGCGCTTCTTCGGGTACGCCGAAGGGGCGTGGACGGATGCGGCGGTGCGCCGGTACGTCCGCGATGCCGGGGATCAGCTCGAACGGCTGCACATCCTCACGCGCGCCGACGTCACCACGCGCAACAAGCGCAAGGCCGCACGTCTCGCGGGCGCGTACGACGACATCGAGTCCCGCATCGCCGCGCTGCGCGAGCAGGAGGAGATGGACTCGGTGCGTCCCGACCTCGACGGCAACCGCATCCAGGAGATCCTCGGCATCCCCCCCGGCCGGGAGGTGGGCGAGGCATACCGGTTCCTGCTCGAACTGCGCCTGGACGAGGGCCCGCTCGGCGAGGAGGAGGCCGAACGGCGCCTGCGGGAGTGGTGGGCCGCGCGCGGCTGACCCGCCGCGCTGCGGCCGATCCGCCGCATCCGCCGCGCTGCGGCCGTGGCGTCGCACGCAAAGTCGGAGATTCGTCCCGGCGTCGGATGATGCGGCCGGAATCCTCCGACCTCGGTGCGAATCTCCGACGGCGTTCGTCAGCCCCCCAGTGACCCCATCACGCCTCTGACCACGTACCAGGCGATCACCAGGACGATCACCACCACCGTCCCCCACGAGAAGCCCCGCTTGAGCCGCCGTCCTCCGGGAGCGACACCGGCGGGAGGCGGGGTCAGCATCGGTGCGGCGGCCGCGCCGGCGGGCGCGGCATCGCCATCCGCGGCGGCCATCGGCGCATGGGCCAGCCGGTCGTCGCGCCACCGGGCCCACTGGTCGAACTTGTCGAGGAGGGCGGCGACCACCGAGAACAGCCACGCCCACGTCGCCGGATCGAGGGTGGACAGGTCGCGCTTGGCGTACAGGAAGAGCCAGTCGTCGACGATCTCCACATCCAGGGCGGCGGCGTTGTCGATGAAGCGCGCCATGATGTCGGGCGTGAACAGGTACAGCGCGTCGCGCTCGTAATCGGCCGGGCAATACAGCGAGAAGTAGCGGTCGAAATCGCCCTCGAGGCTCAGGCGCTGGTCGCGATCGAACGCCGCGGGAAGGTTGGAGACGCCGAACAGGCCGTTGTTGCCGATGGCGTCGAGCACGATGTGCGGCAGGGGCGTGTCCAGCTTGACCGCGACGTATCCCCACTTGTGAGTGGTGCGATTCTTGCCGGATCCCGTCGTGTAGCGGTAGTTCGCGAACTCGACGAAGCGCGGCTGCATCCCCGGACGATGTCGCTGGACGCCCGGGAGCTGCCGCGCCCGAAGATCAGCCCCGGCAGAGACGGCGCCGCGACGGCGGGGAGGAAGCTCATGCCGTTCGTGCGCGCGAAACGGTCCAGCCGGTACCAGCGCTCCCTCCCCCGCCGCTGCCGCGGATGATGGCCACGAGCACCACCGTGATGATGCCGCCGATGAAGAGGAACGGGGCCACGACGAACAGTGAGGCGAACCCGCCACCGCTGAGGATCAAGCCCCCCAGGGCAGTGAAGATCGAACCGAACACGCCCAGCATGAATACGCCGATCACCACGAACGCGACGATCGCTACGACCCCCATCCCGGCGGGCGCCTTCCCCTGGGAGCGGAGCTCGCGGGCGAACTCCTTCACCGCCGCCCGGTCGACGGGTTCGGTCAGTGGCCGCGCGTCGAAGGCGACCGGCGCCGGCGCGGTCACGGGCGGGCCCCCCGACGGCCGCTCGGCAGGCGGGTGTCCTCAGGGGCGGCATGGTCGGCGGTCCACAGCATGCGCCTTACGTTATCGAGCAAGGCCCGGTGAGACACCACATTCCGCCCGAGACATACCGCGTCGCGCGGTGTCTCGGACGGAAAGTGGTGTCTCACGGATGGCGCGAGGTCGCCGACGTGCACACGGCAGTGCCATCCGATACACTGTGAAGGTTGTCCGGCGACGCCTCTGCGCGCTCTCACCCGGACGACATGCACACACCCTCCTGCTGACGGGAAATGCCCGTCAGCCGTTCTAGTCCGAAGGAGGTGGGTTAGTGACGCACCAGTACGAACTCATGGTCATCTTCGACCCCGAGGTCGACGAGCGCCAGGTCGCTCCGAAGCTCGATGGTTTCCTCAAGGTCATCACGACCGACGGAGGCACCGTCGACAACATCGACATCTGGGGCCGCCGCCGTCTCGCGTACGAGATCAAGAAGAAGACCGAAGGCATCTACGCCGTCGTGAACTTCACCGCGAGCAGCGAGGCCACGCAGGAACTGGACCGTCAGCTCAAGCTGAACGAGCAGATCATGCGCACCAAGGTCCTCCGTGCCGAAGAGGCCATCGCGCTCGTCGCCTCCGAGGCGCTGCGCAAGGAGGCCAAGGCCGCCCGCAAGGCGGCGGCCGCCGAGACCCGGACGGCCCAGAAGGACGCCTGATGGCCGGCGAAACCGTCATCACCGTCGTGGGCAACCTCACGGCCGACCCCGAGCTGCGCTACACGCAGAACGGGCTGCCGGTGGCGAACTTCACCATCGCATCCACCCCCCGCACGTTCGACCGTCAGGCCAACGAGTGGAAGGACGGCGAGGCGCTGTTCCTGCGCGCATCCGTGTGGCGCGACTTCGCCGAGCACGTGGCGGGTTCGCTCACCAAGGGCGCGCGGGTCATCGCGACCGGTCGCCTGAAGCAGCGTTCCTACCAGGACCGCGAGGGCCAGAACCGCACCTCGATCGAGCTGGAGGTCGACGAGATCGGCCCCTCGCTGCGTTACGCCACCGCACAGGTGACGCGCGCGGCCAGCTCCGGTGGAGGCGGCGGAGGCGGCCAGCCGCGTCAGCAGCAGGTCGCCGCGGATGAGCCGTGGTCCACGCCCGGTTCCGCCGGCGGCGGTGCCAGCGGCGGTGCCAGCGGCGGTGCGGATGCATGGTCTGCGCCCGGCAACTACGGGGACGACACCCCGTTCTGATTCACGCCGGATGCCGCGTGCGCAGTGAGCCGCAGCATCCGCGTTCCATACGAAAGAAGGAAAGATGGCTGGAAAGTCAAGCGGCGACCGCCGCAAGCCGCGGAAGGGTGGCAAGCCCACCGCTCCCGCGAAGCCGACCCGCGTCGGCGTCATTGATTACAAGGACGTCCCGACCCTCCGCAAGTTCATCTCGGAGCGTGGGAAGATCCGCGCCCGTCGTATCACCGGTGTCTCGGTGCAGGAGCAGCGTCTGATCGCCCGCGCGATCAAGAACGCGCGCGAAATGGCGCTCCTGCCCTACGCCGGCGCCGGCCGTTAAGGGGCACCCGCATGGCAAAGCTGATTCTCACGAATGAGGTCGCCGGGCTCGGAAGCGCCGGCGACGTGATCGAGGTCAAGAACGGGTACGCCCGCAACTACCTCATCCCCCAGGGCTTCGCGGTGGCGTGGACCCGTGGCGGCGAGAAGCAGGTGACGTCCATCCGGGCGGCCCGCGAATCCCGCGCGATCCACGACCACGAAGAGGCCGTGTCCCTGAAGAACACGCTCGAGTCCAACAAGGTCAAGCTGTCGGTGAAGGCGGGTGCCGAAGGGCGCCTGTTCGGCTCCGTCAAGACCGGCGACGTCGCCGACGCGGTCAAGGCCGCCGGCTTCGGAGACCTGGACAAGCGCAAGATCCACATCACCTCGCCCATCAAGGCGATCGGTGAGCACGAGGCGACGATCCGCCTCCGTGACGACGTCACCGCAGTGATCACCCTCCAGGTGGTCGCCGCGAAGTAACGCGCGCAGCGTCCGCCCCGTCGGACGCCCCCGGATGCCGCGGACCCCAGTGGTCCGCGGCATCCGTCGTTCCGCGGCGGCGTGTGGCGCGCGGCGTGTGTCGCGTGTCGCGTGTCGCGTGGCGCGTGGCGCCGAGAGTGCATCACCTCGCCGAGCGTGCACCGTTTCTGGTGCACACTCGGCGTTTTCGTGCACCTTGGGCGGAAGGGGAGGAGTCTCGCGACCAGCAGCACCGCGGGCCCAAGACGACTTGACAGCGACCTCGATCGTCACTACGAGCACGCCGTTATCCCCCGATTTGTACACAACCCTCCACCCGCATCGGCGAACCTTCAACCCACACTTAAACCACATCGACGGTGAGCCCTTGTGGACAGAGAAGTGCCTGGTCAAGCGGCGATTCTGTGCACTCGATCCAAAAGTTGTCCGCGGTTGTCCACAGGCGTTGTGCACAGGTGCGACGGCGTTTCGCGCAGTTCCTCCACAGACTTATCCACAGCCCGGTTTGCGCGGGGTCTGACCCGTACATAGCGTGGGTGCAGTCCATCAAGGACGAGCCGCTGCAGGTCGACGAGGCCGTGTCGGGGGTCTGTGTTCCGATAGGAACGCGGGATGACGCGTGCCCGGAGACGAGTGCTCCCAGCGGTGTCTCATGCTGCCTTGATGGACCCACCCGTGCCCGACGGAGAATGGAGAGCGCGTGTCGATCGCCGACATCTCGGAAGAGCGCCTCGGCGGACCCCGCCAGGCCGAACGCACGCCCCCTCACGACCTGCTCGCCGAGCAGAGCGCCCTCGGCGGGATGCTGCTGTCGAAGGATGCGGTCGCCGATGTCATCGAGACGCTCCGAGGCGCGGATTTCTACATCCCCAAGCACGAGCTGATCTTCGAGGCGGTCCTCTCCCTCTACTCGCACGGTGAGCCCACCGATGTCGTGGCGGTCACCGACGAGCTCATCAAGACCGGCGAGCTGCAGCGCGCCGGCGGTGCGGACTACCTGCACACGCTGACATCCATCGTCCCCACCGCAGCCAACGCCGGCTACTACGCCTCGATCGTCGCGGAAAGGGCTCTGCTTCGCCGTCTGGTGGAGGCCGGCACGCGCATCGTGCAGATGGGGTATTCGGGGCAGGGCGACGCGCTGGACCTGGTCAACAACGCGCAGGCGGAGATCTACAACGTCTCCGGCGCGGAGACCGCCGAAGACTACGTTCCGCTGACGACGGCCGTGGATGCCGCGGTCAACGAGATCGAGGCCGCCCGCGGGCGAGACGGCCAGATGACCGGCATCCCCACCGGGTTCGCCGGCCTCGACCAGCTGACCAACGGCCTGCATGGCGGCCAGATGATCATCATCGCCGCCCGCCCGGCTATGGGTAAGTCCACTCTTGCGCTGGACTTCGCCCGCGCGGCGGCGATCAAGCACAACCAGCCGACGATCTTCTTCTCCCTCGAAATGGGCCGGAGCGAGATCGCCATGCGCCTGCTCAGCGCGGAGGGCGCCATCCCCCTGCAGAGCATGCGCAAGGGAACGCTGGACTCCCGCGACTGGACCACGATCGCGGCCACGCGCGGTCGCATCAACGACGCTCCCCTCTACATCGACGACAGCCCCAACATGACCCTCGTGGAGATCCGCGCGAAGTGCCGGCGGCTCAAGCAGCGCGAGGGGCTGAAGATGGTGGTCATCGACTACCTCCAGCTCATGACCAGCGGCAAGCGCGTGGAGTCGCGGCAGCAGGAGGTCAGCGAGTTCTCGCGTGCGCTCAAGCTCCTCGCCAAGGAGCTGCAGTGCCCGGTCATTGCGCTGTCGCAGCTGAACCGTGGACCCGAGCAGCGCGCCGACAAGAAGCCCGCGCTGTCCGACCTCCGTGAGTCTGGCTCGATCGAGCAGGACGCCGACATGGTGGTGCTGCTGCACCGCGAGGCCGCCTACGAGAAAGACAGCCCGCGCGCCGGCGAGGCCGACCTCATCGTCGCCAAGCACCGTAACGGCCCCACCGACACGATCACCGTCGCCTTCCAGGGCCACTACTCCCGCTTCACCGACATGGCCCCGGAGATGTAGCCGGTCGATTCGAACAGTTCCGTCGAGATGCGTGCCCGCGATGAGCGGCCGCAACTGGCGCCGTCGCACGGAATGCGCCGCAACTGATCGAAATTGCAAAGCCACCGATCGCGATCCTCATAACCGAACCGGTGGCCGTCCGCGGTGCCGTGGTGCTCGCGTGGGCCCGCGCGGGCGCCGATTCCTGCTCATCCGTCCCGCGTAGTGTGCATCCGCCGGCAGAGGTAAGAAACCCGTGTTGTTTACGCTTCGGGAAGGATGACGCCCAGGGGCGCGGGCGGCGAGAATCCTGGCCATGGACCCGCGCCAGTATCAGACACCGGACCCTCATCTGGCTCCTGGAGCCGTCCTCCTCTCGAAGGTGACGCGGGAGTTCGGGCGCGGACGACGCAGGGTCGTGGCCCTGGACGGCGTCAGCGTCACTTTTCCGCCCGGAAGCTTCACAGCGGTGATGGGGCCATCGGGATCCGGGAAGTCGACCCTCCTGCAGTGCGCGAGCGGCCTTGACCGCGTCAGCAGCGGGCGGGTCGCCGTCGACGGAAGGTGGCTTGGAGCGCTGTCCGAGGCCAGCCGGACCCGCTTGCGGCGCGCCCGTATGGGTTTCGTCTTCCAAAGCTTCAATCTGTTGCCGTCGCTGACGGCGGCGCAGAATGTCGAGCTGCCCCTGCGGTTGGCCGGTCGCCGAACGCGTAGGGCTGAGGTCCTCGAGGCCCTTGACGCGGTGGGGCTCGCCGACCGCGCGCGGCACCGTCCCGCTGCGTTGTCCGGCGGTCAGCAGCAGCGCGTCGCCATCGCCCGGTCGCTGATCACCCGTCCCGCGGTCTTGTACGCCGATGAGCCCACTGGGGCGCTCGACGCTCCCAGCACGCGCTCGGTCATGCAGTACCTGCGAGATCTCAGCCGTACGCGGGGTCAGACGGTCCTCCTCGTCACGCACGATGCAGACACCGCCGCGTACGCGTCCACGGTCATGTTGTTGAACGCCGGTCGAATCGCGGGCTGGATCCCCCAGCCGGATCCTTCGCGGATCTCGGCTCGCGTCGCCGCACTCGAGGCGGGAATCACGCATGCTTAGGGTTGCGATTTGGATCTCTGGCCGCCGGGTCGCGGGGGTGGCCGGCTCCATCCTCGCCCAAGGGTTCGGCGTCGCATTCACGATGACAGCGATCACTGTGACGATCGCTGCTCAGGCATCGTCGACCGGGGCGTCGGCTTCGGACCGGGCTGCCGCGGTCGCCGGCGGCTACCTGCTCAGCGTGATGGCCGTGTGCGTGTGGTTCATGGCTGTCGTCATCGTGGCCGGGTCTGCCGCATTCACCGTGACTGTGCGCCGCCGCGAGATCGCGCTGCTCCGCACCGTAGGTGCCACGCCCGGGCAGATACGGCGCATGCTGCTTGCGGAGGGTCTGTTGACGTCGCTGGTAGCCGGCGTCGGCGGAAGTCTGATCACTCCGCCTCTGACCGCCGTTCTGGCAGCGTGGCTCGCTACTCGCGGGATGATGCCGAGCAACTACTCACTCCCGTTCAACCCAGCTGCCGTGCTCGCGGGGTGTGGCTTCGCGGTATCGGTGGGGTGTGTGGGAACGGTGCCGTCTGCATGGCGTTCTGCCCGGATCCGTCCAGCGGATGCTGTCCGCCGAGGAACAGCGGAGGGCAGGGGAGTGAAGGTGTCGCGCGTGATGGGGGCGCTGCTGCTTTCGGTGCCGGTGGTGTGGCTGTGGTCCCGCACGTCGTCAGGCAGCCTCGTGAGCACCTTCACCACGGAGGTTCTGCTCGTCAGCATCCTCGTCATCCTCGCCCCGGTGATCGTGCCCCCACTCGCGCGGCTCACCCTTGCCCGGTCCACAGGAGCTCTCTTCTATGCCGGCCGGGATCTGTACCGTGAGGCGCATCGGAGCGCAGCCGTTGCCACGCCAGTGACGCTGGCGGTGGCGATCGTATTCTCGGTTGGCGTGGTGCTGAATGCGGCACAGGCAGGGGCTGCTTCCACTTCTGACCCGACCGACAGCAGCAACATGAACCCTGCGTTCCTTGCTCTGTTGGTGATGATGGTGACCGTCTACGCCACGATCGCGGTGTGCGGTGCGGTCGTGGCCTCGACATCGATCCGGGGCAGCGAGCTGGTCGCGCTTCGGCTCGTCGGCGAGACTCGCGCACAGACCATGAGCACGGTCGCGGCGCAGACCTCGGCCGCGGTCCTGACGGGAGCGGCGGTGGCCGTCTTGGTGTCGCTTCTTTCCGCGCTGCCCGCTATGGTCGGGGCGGGAACCGGCGGCGTCGGCGCCCTGCCCCTCGCACCCCTCGCTGCCACGGTGGCCGTGTGCGCCCTTGGGGGTAGCCTCACCTCGGTCGTCGCGGTTGCCCGCGGACCGGCGGGAGGCGAATACCCCACGGAGAGGCCGGTATGACGGGAAGCGCGGGAGTGCGCGCCGGCCTGATCTCCTAGCCGGTCAGCTCGTCGAGCGCGGTGTGCATGTGCCGGAGCACTCGCAGGGTCGCCTCGATGTCGGTGGCGGTGAGCGTTCCGCCGATGCGTGCCATGACCTCGTGCTCGCGGGCGACCACCCGCTCGATCGCTGTTCGGCCGTCTCCTGTGAGTCGCACGAGGGACGAGCGACGGTGTGCCGGATTGGCGACGAGCTCGACGAAGTCGTCCCCAGACGCATCGTTGACCATGCGCTGGATGTACTGCCGACTGAGTTCGAGGCTCTCGGCGATCTGGGGAACGGTCCGCTCGCCCTCGCGGTACAGGTGGTCGAGCACGGCGCGCACGCCGACCGACATCCCGCTGGCGGCTTCGCTGCTTTCCACCACCCGCGCCGCCTTGCGGTACACCGGTCCGATGGCGACGAAGATCTGGGCGAGACCTTTGGCCAGGTCGTCGGGACGGAGGGCTGCAGGCATACCACCATCATGACACCTGGGTTGCCAAACGGTCCTCAATAATGACACCTTGGTTGTCATGTCACCGAACCCGAACCCGAACCCGAACCACCTCGACCTCGACGACCAGGAGATCACGTACGCCGAAGCATCTGGTGGGGTGGCACACGCAACCCCACTCGTCTTCCTCCATGGCGGTGCGGTAGACCGTCGGATGTGGAACCCGCAGCTGGACGCCTTCCCCGAGCGGCGCGTCATCGCGCCCGATGCTCGGGGGCATGGCGGATCATCTGACGCCGACGTCCCTTATCGCCTCGCGGACGACGTGGTGGATCTGCTCGACGCCCTCGGCATCGAACAAGCCGTGCTCGCGGGGCTGTCCATGGGCGGGGGCACGGCGGTCGACGTCGCGCTGGAGTACCCCGACCGCGTGGCCGCTCTCGTCGTCAGCGGTACGGGCACCAGCGAGCCGGCGTACGACGACCCCTGGTGCCTGAGCGCCCTGCAACGCTGGCGGTCGGCCGAACAGCAGGGCGATCTCGAGGGATGGATCGACGGCTTCATGGCGTTCACCTCCGGCCCCGAACGCACACGGGAGGAGCTCAACCGCGAGGTCTGGGATCTGGTCGAGACGATGGCACGGGAGACCCTCGCTCACCACCTTCGCTTGGACGGCAACGGTGTGCCGCTTCCGCCCGTGCCGCCGACTCCCGTCGCAGATACGTGGGATCGGCTACGGGCCATCCACGTGCCGGTCCTCGCGCTCTGCGGCGCCCAGGACGGGAAGGACCACCTGCGGATGGGACGACGGTTGGCGAGCAGCGTGCAGCAGGGAGAGTTCGTGATCACCCCCGGTGCGCACTACCCGAACCTCGAGGACCCCGCGGCCTTCACTGCCGCGATGCGCGGGTTCCTCAGTCGCCACGGTCTCTGATCGGCGGCATGACGACCCCACCACTCGCGGACGTGGATCCTCTGGGCGCAGCAGTCACCGTCACGGCGGCGCCGCGCGCCGGCGAGGCCGACCTCATCGTCGCCAAGCACCGTAACGGCCCCACCGACACGATCACCGTCGCCTTCCAGGGCCACTACTCCCGCTTCACCGACATGGCCCCGGAGATGTAGCGGGCTGTCGGTTTGCAGGTCTTCTTCGGAGTTGTCCCTCTCGCAGTGGACGTGTCCACGCGATGTCCATCGGGACATTTCGACCGATCGCCCGCTATGCCAGGGATGGGCGGGGCCGATGGACGTCTGCGAACCCCGAGAAGCTGGGCCGGCTGCAGGCCGAGGCCGCCCTCAGCCGCTGACGCGCGCCGGGGCGCGGGGTGCCCGCGGCAGGACGGGCAGAATCTCCGTCGCGCGGCGGAGTTGCGAGGGCCCCGGCACGGGTACCGTCGCCGCTATGAGCGACGGAGTGCAGTATGAGCGGTCGAACGCCACCAGGAGTGAGGAACGTCGCCTGCACGCCGGCATGGGCTGGCTCGTCGCAGGGTCGGTGATCGCACTGACGGCGTTGGTCGCCTGGGGGATTCTGTCGGCGGCGAACGGATCGGCGGCAGGGATGGTTGCCGCCAGCTCGGGCTCCGTCGCGGTGGCTGTCGCCTGGAGCACCGGGTTCCTGGCGTTCAAGAGACGATTGAGCCAGATCAGGCCGTCGACCGGCGACGTGGAGTGAGCCGGCTCGTCACGTGGCGGGGACGGCGGGACGCACCTCCCCTCTGAAGACCGTGGGGACGGCGGTGGCGGCTTGCGGTCGGTCCGCGAGGACCGGCGTGGAGTTGTGCGAATTGTGTTCCGTGCAGTCGCACCTCTAACGTGAGGCAGGCCGGTTCAGCGGCATCCAACGGGGGCATGCACGTGATCACGACGACGAAGCTGCGGGCGGGCGCGGCGCTGCTCGCGCTGCTGACACTCGCAGGATGCAGCGCGACACAGGATGGTCGCAGTGGTGGGGCCCCCGCTCCCTCCGAAGTGGCGGTCGCCGTCGCTTCGTTCGACCACGCTGTCGCGGCGCTTCCCGGCCCCGATGCGCTGCCTGCGGGCTTCGTGATGGAGCGTCGCTGTCCCGGCGGCGAGTACTGCGGCCCGGCATCCGACCATGACGAGGTCATGCTGCTCGCCTCGATCCCGGCTCCGTCTGACGCGGCAGAGCCGGAGGTCTGGGGCGGACTGTACTTCGAGTTCAACGTCGCGCTCTACCCCGATGCCGATGCGGCACAGGAGGCGCTGGCAGAAAAGCGCGACCGGGCCGCTGCGAGGACGGGAGACTTCGACATCGCTCCGGAGTCGATCGAGGACGGCTTCACCGCCGGTGAGACAGGAACCGGGGAGTCTGACGACATCGAGATCACAGGCTGGGAGGGGGTGCAGGGTCAGTGGACCTCGGTGCTCACCGCACCGGAAGACGACCCGAGCGCTGAGCGCCAGTCGGCGCTCCTCGCCATCGTCCACGACTCCGCGCTCATCGCCTGCAGCTCGCAGCGCTACGCCGTGGACGCCGACGGCCTTGCGGAGGCCGACTGCGCGGAGGCCGTCGCCGACTATCTCGAGCGCCTTGCCACCATCGATCCCACCGATGCGCCCAGGGTGACTACGGTGAGTCGGCTCGCCGCGGCCCTGCCGACCGAGAGTGACCTCCCGCCAGGCCACCAGGTGTCGGTTCGGTGCCCCGGAGACCCGCCGTGCGAGGATGCTCGCCAAGGTCAGGATGCCTCGCTGAGCGTCGATCTCGCGCTGCCCGAGGGTGTGGTCCCGCAGGGTGACGGCCGCGATCGGTTCCTCGTGCCCGGCGGGGAGTGGAGCGAGCACCTCTGGCTGCGGGCGTACATCCAGCCCGACGAGGCGGCGGCGCAGGCCGCGGTGGCCGAGCACACGAGTGACTACGGTGGGCTCGTCGGGGATCTCGATACCGCCCCGAAGGCGACCGAATACGGCTACGACTACGGCGTGAGGGGACGCGGCGAGGTCATCGACGTCGCGGGTGAGGGGTGGAGCGGTCAGTTGAAGCTGTACGAGGGCCGCTTCATCCATCTCGACGGGCGCGTCGGTGACCCGCGGTTCGACATCCGCGGGGCGGTCTCGGGCGGAGACGTGCTGCTGGTCATCGAGAGTTCGTTCACCGTCGAGGGGCGTGATCAGGCGGATGCCGTCGGCACCGTCGAGGCGCAGATCGACGGATTCTTCCAGCGACTCGCTGCCGCCCCGTAGCGCGAGAAGGTCGGCGATGTCGCCAGGCGTTCGCTGGTCGCAAGTCAGCCGTCGCGCGGCGACAGCCGCAGGACCGGGATGATGCGCGTGGTGCGCTGCTCATAGGAACGGAACCCGGGGCTTGCCGCGAGGAACTGCGCCCACGCCGCATCCCGCTCTGCGCCGACCAGGTCGGTCGCGTGCACCGCGACTTTCCCGTCGTCGGGGGTCTCGATCTCGACATCGGGATGCGCGAGGAGGTTGCGGTACCAGGCGGGATGCTCGTCAGCCCCCGCCTTGGAGGCGGTGATCAGCCATGCTTCACCGTCCCGGATGCCCATGACGGGCGAGACGCGTTCGGTGCCGGTCTTCGCGCCGACGTGGTGCAGCAGCACGAGACTCCGGCCGAAACGGCCGACGGTGCCGCGGTTCGCGCGGAACTCCTCGATGATGGGGTCGTCGTATGACGGGGTCATCCCCTTTCCTCCTCCTTGATGGCCTGCCCGGACACATCCAGCATCACTTCGTTGTGGCGGAGGAAGGCGGGCCACAGGGGCGGATCGAACCGCGCGAACCGGGCGTCGCCCGTCGCAGCCAGTCCTTCCGCCGCGAGGGCCGCGCGCAGCCGGTCGAGATGTTCTTCATACGCGTCCTCCGTCCACCGGCCGCGATAGCGCAGCGCGGCGACGAGGCGCTCGGGGACGGCGTGCACGCGGACCCTGGCATTGGTGGGGCGCGGAGCGGTCGCCGCGGTGAGGGCGGCGGGAAGCACGAAGGCGACCAGGTAGTCGCCGCTGTCTGGGGTGTCGGCCCCGCCGTCGATCGGTTCCCGGACGACGGGAGCTGTCATGGCGATCTTCGTGCCTTGCCTCTCCTGGACGACCGGAGCGGTCATCGCCATCTTCTCGGCCGGCTCGTTCTCGCCGCTGATGTAGGAGAACAGGTACCGGAACGCGCGATTGCCCGCATCCTCGAACCGGCCGTCGACCATGACCTCAGCCACGGCATGCTCCGGGTAGTGCCGCAGCTCGAACTCGGCGAACGTGCGTACGACCTCGTATGGCTGTTGTTCGGTCATCTCTGACCCTCTCCGGTCAGGCGGCTCGTGCCGCGCTCCTCGCCGGGCGGGAGCGTGGGTTCACGCTAACCCCGCCGGGACGCGGGAGGAAGATCCGCGCGCATCGACACCGGGTCACAGGTACGTGGGATCGGCCACCGGCCATCCAAGCGGGCAGCAGGGAGAGTTCGTGATCACCCCGGTGCGCACTACCCGAACCTCGAGGACCCCGCGGCCTTCACTGCCGCAATGCGCGGGCTCCTCAGTCGCCACGGTCTCTGATCGGCGGCATGACGACCCCACCACTGGGGGACGTGGATTCCTCTGGGCGCTGCAGTCACCGTCACGGCGGCGCTGCGAGACGGAAGCCGACGGATTCGTGCGGGTCGGCGTCGAGGCTCTCGAGGTACTCGATCGACCGGCGCGAGCCGCGCACGAGTGAGCGGATGCCGTGGGTGCGCTCGTCCACGTCGGGGCGGTACGCCACGGCGAGGTCGTGCGTGATGCCGGCGGCGGCACGCCGCAGGAGCTCGACATACGGATGGGGTGAGACACCGTCGTTCGGCACGACGACGCCGATCGCGGCATACACGCCCCCGCCGGGGCCGGTGACGGCGACCGCTATGCCGCGCGACTCCGGGTGGATGTGCCCGTCCGTCACGGCGTACCCGTCGTCGCGCACCTTACGCAGGTGGGCCCGCAGCTCGGGTCCCGAGCGGATCGTGCGTTCGGTGTAGGTGCGGAGACCGTGAGCGATGACATCGTCGACCAGTGTCGCGTCCGCGTGCGCCAGGAGAACCAGCCCGCTGGAAGACGCGTGCAGGGGGATCCGCCCGCCGACGAGGGTCGCGTTGACGACCGCGTCGCGCGTGGAGACCCGGTCGATGTAGAGCACGTCCCGTCCGCTCAGCACACCGAGCTGCGCGTGCTCGCGCACGCGCTCGTGCACGGCGCTGAGCCAGGGCCGTGCGATCTCCCGGAGCCCGACGGCGCCGGGGGTGCGGCTGGCGAACTCCCACAGCCGCACGCCGAGGCGGTAGGTGCGGTCGGGCAGCCGCTCGAGCAGGCCCTCGCCCTCGAGTGCGGCGATCAGGCGGTGGGCCGTCGAGACGGCGAGACCGCTGGCCTCCGCGATCTCGCTGAGGGTCAAGAAGGGATGCCACGCATCGAAGCTCTCGAGCACGCGCATGTGGCGGCGCAGCACCGATTCACCGGCCGATTCTCGGGCCACCGCTTCCTCCTCAACGACGCCGCCATGCTAACCCCCGCTGAGGGTGGTGCCGCGGACGAGGAGGTCAGGCGTTCTGGCGATACACCGTCCGGGCGTAGTCGTGGTAGGGCGCCGGGGCCACCGTGGCACGGATGCGCACCTGTCGGTGATCGGCGTCGACCGATTCCTTGCGCGAGATGGGGCTCTCGCCCCACAGCACCTCGACTTCATCGCCGTCCGGTATGTCGGCGTCGAGGGTCGCCAGCGACATGTAGAGCTGGTCGTACGACACATACCCGGCGTCGGTGGAGATGCCGACCCGCTCGCCATTCCTCTGGATCTCGTCCATCTGGTAGAACCCGTAGCGCGCTTTCGGGAAGTCGAGGAACTTGGCAGGGGTACCCGGCTCGAGCTGCGAACGGACGACCCCGGCGACGTCGTCCGCGTTCCAGATCAGCGTGACCTTGCGTCGGCGGGTGTTCTCGGCGTGGTTCTCGAGGGCCTCGCGACCGTGGAATTCGTGGTCGAAGCGCACCGAGCGGCCGAGCCCGATGTCGAAAGGCGTCATGTAGTAGTCATGGATGTCCGCCGAGTGCAGTGAGCCTCCGACCGAGCCGATGCGGGCAGCGGGGAGCCACTCACGGTACTCGGCGAGGTCGTCGTCGAAAACGGCGGGGAACGGCGTCGGCACCCAGCCAGACTCCAGCGGCGACGACGAGTACGCCTTCGCCCCGACACGCCGGATGCCATACTCCTCGCCCGCCTCCATGAGTGCGTCGCGCACCGCGTCGGCGTCCTCCCACGGTCCGTAGAACTCGAAGCCCGGCTGACCGGCCATGCCGTGACGGAGGGCTCTCACCGGCCGTCCGGCTATCGTCACGTCGCCGATGTGGAAGAACTTGATGTGGGGCACCGGTCCGCCGAAGACCTTCTCCATGACGGAGTCGGCGTGCGGGCCCTGCAGCTCGTAGCGGTAGAACGTGGGCGGTCCCTGCCTCATCTGAGAGTTCGCTTCCAACCGGTAGCGCACATCCTCGCCTCGGGCTTGCGCCTTCTCGACGTTGAAGCGCACCCAGTCGATGAGGATGTGGTGCCCGATCAACACCCGGCCCTCTGGGCCTTCGGAGTTGTAGAACAGGATGCCGTCGCCGATGAGGTACCCGTCCTCGTTGACCGAGATGAGCTGCTTGGCAACCCCGGCACGGAACGTCGCGAACGTGTTGGGAGAGATGGAGCTGAGCAGGGGGATCAGGTCCGCCCCGTCGAGGAACAACTGCGTCATGTGGTGGGACTGGTCCATCAGCGCCACGGTGGTGTTCCAGGCGCGCTGCTCGTCGCGCCAGTTGGTGAACTCTGGCGCCACCGGAAAGGTGAACGCCGGCCAGTTCTGGTTCCGCAGCAGTTGCGTGGGACTGCCTGCCCGGGCGATCGCCTGCGCGAGCGACTCGGTTGTCGTATCGGTTGCGGCCGGTGTGGGATCCGTGGTCATCGTCGACCCTCCGTCTGTGTCGGGGAAGCGGATCCAGGCTACGAACAGACACACTCCTCGCCGTCGCGCTTTTCCATTGAGTGGGAATCGAGCCACCACGGCGGGCGCACCATTGGGGGGCCATCCGCGCGTTTGTCGGCCGGCACCGCGCAAGTCACCCGGGATGGAAAGGGAAGCGGCAGAGACCGGACCGCCCGAGGCGTACCCGGACGGTCCGGTCTCTGCGCGCGCGACCGCGATCGACAGGTCAGGCGCGGTCGGCGCGGTCCGTGCCGTCGTCGTAGTCGATCTGTTCCTTGCGGACCTGCTCGGTGACCGTCTCGTCCTCCGTCACGGTTTCCGTCCCCAGGCGGACACGCTCGACCGGAACGGTCTCCTTGGCGACGACGGGCCGCTCCTCAGTGAGGACGACCTCGTGCTCCTCCTCGCTGATGGCCGGCCCGTCCATGGCATCCGCGACGTTCGCGTCGGTGATGGGTTCGCGCTCCAGTCGCACCTCCTCATGCCTCACCGGGACAGTGACGGTCTTCTCCTCCGTGACGACGTACTTCCGCAGCCGTGCGCGACCGGTCTGAACCTTCTCGGTACCGACGCGGAGGCGCTCCTCGGAGCGGGTCATCGCATCGTCGGTGGTCGGACCGGACGTGTCATACCCGGTGCTCGTGTCCACCGCCCCGTCACTGGCGTCCCGGGCGGTACCGGTGCCTTCGGCGGCGCTGGTGCTGCGGGAACCGTTGCCGTAGTAGACGTACAGTTCATCTTCCTGCGCGTGCTCCAACGCCCCGTCCGCGTCGATGCGCGGTGCGTTCTTGACGAACTCCTTCGCGTAGCCCACCCGGAGGTTCTCGCCGTCCTGGTTGGCGTCGTCGATGGGCACGAAGGACTCCGAGGTGCCGAAGAAACCGGTGCGCACCGCCGCCCAGGTGGGCGCCCCGGTGTCGGTGTCGAGGTAGATCTGCTCGAGCGTGCCGATCTTCTCCCCGTCGGAGTCGATCACCGCTGCTCCCACGAGACCGCCGATGTTTTCTGTGCTGATCATGACTGTTCCTATCGTTCGTTTGTTCGTACGTGTTGAGACCGGCGCGGGCCCGCGACCGGGAGCCGTGTCACCGGGTTGTGGTGACCGGCGCGGCAGTGGTGTCGGGGTCACGCTTGACGACGCTCCGCACGCCGAGCATCCCGCCGAGGGCTGCGATCACCGCGCCGAGCAGCAGCCCGGCGAAGCCCCACCACGAGGCGGCCTGAGCAGTCTCGGCGGCATCCTCCGCCGTCTGCTGCGCGTCCTGCAGCGCCTCATCGGTCTGCTCCTGAGCTTCTTCTTCGTCGACGTTGCTCTGCACGTCCTCGACGACCTGGGTGACGTCAGTCCCGGACAGTGCCTGGGTGGCGGAGCTGACAACGCCCCCGAGCAGGCTGGCGCTGAGCCACACAGTCAGGGCGAGAGCAACAACCAGCGAGGTCGCCCAGGTCAAGAATCCGTGCAGCAGCCCGCTGCGCAAGGCCAGCGCGCCAGCGACGAAGCCGGCCGCGGCAAGAGCGATCACCAGGGCGATGACACTCCAGATGGTCGCCCCGATGCCTGAACCACCCAGGCCGATGCCGGCGGTGACGAGAGAGAGAAGGATGGTGACGGCCAGGAAGGTCACCACCCCGGCGATGATGGACCCCCATGACACGTTCGCGGTGCGGCCACCCCTTTCGGTGCCGATCAGCGACTCCTTCGCGGCGTCGTCGTTGCGGTCTGCGATGACAGGGCGGGCTGCGGCGCTGTCGGGGTGGTCGGTGCGATTGTTTGCCATTGTCTCGATCCCTTGGGTTGGGGCGTCGGAGCCGCAGAAGTCGAAACGTGCGGACCGGCTACCAGCCGGCTTACACCGTAAGCAGACTAGCGTGACAGTACAGCGCCCGAAATGACTTGGCGAGGGGGGTTGCGCGTGATGGGAGGGAATGTGCTATGACCGTCCGGGTGACGAAGAAGCCGACCGGTGCGCAGTCCCGTCGCCTGAGCCGCGGCCTGATCATCGAGACGGCGCTCGCGCAGATCGACCGGCGTGGCGCGCAAGGGTTGTCGATGCGCTCCTTGGGGCAGGAGCTCGGTGTAGAGGCGATGTCGCTCTACCGGCACGTACACGGGCGAGAGGATCTGCTGGAGGGGGTGGTGGCTCTCCTGATGGAGAACCTGACCTCGGATCTTGACGAGGAGCTCGCTGAACACTGGCAGGGGTTCCTGCAAACCGTCGCCCACCACGTCCGCCAGATCGCGATTGATCATCCGCTCGCGTTCCCGCTGGTTGCCACCCGGCACCCGGCAGCCCCCTGGCTGCGTCCCCCGCTACGCAGCGTCGAAGTGGTCGACACGTTCCTCGGCACTCTCATCGGGCACGGTTTCACCGATCAGCAGGCCGTGGATGCCTACCGGTCCTTCAGCAGCTTCCTGCTCGGCCACCTGCTCCTGGAATCGGCCGTCCGCGGCGCGGAAACCGGCCCGGTCGAAGAACCCCTCGACGAGGGCGACGCCACCATCCCGGAAGGCGACGGGAACGTCAGTTTGGCGGCTGCACCCGAAGTGAAACGCCTCCGAACACTCCTCAGCGAGGACCGCAGCGACGAAGAATTCGAAGTGTCACTGGAGGCACTGCTGGATCGGCTGAACCGCGAGCTCACCCAATAACGATCCACACCCGCCGACGGCGTTACTCATGCAGCAAGCGTGCGCGGGCGTGTCGCTGCCGCGGCTGTACGGAAGGGGCCGGGCCCGGCGCCGAGGGCGGGGACGAGGTTTCGCCTGCCAGCGGACCGCCGGTCGGCCGCCACCCGCCGGTGAGCGTGTGTCGAGCCCCTTGACCGACTCAGCTCCTGCCTGCCAAGGTGCGCGAGAGGCAGGTGATGTCGCAGACGAGATCCCTGCTGGATGATTCCGCGGCACGGGCGCCGCGGGTGAAAGGGGCGACTGTGGTTTCGAGATCCTGCAGGGGAACGCGCGCGCTGGCTCTCGGCGCAGCGGTCACCCTCACCGCGGCGCTGCTGGCGGGGTGCTCCGCCGACGGCCGCGAGACGATCCGCTTCACCTTCAGCAAACGTGAGGCGCTCGACGTCATGGGCGAGCTGGTCTCCGAGTACAACGCGTCGCAGGACCGCGTGCGCGTGGAGATGGACACCTCCGGAATCGACGTGGTCTCGGCCAGCTTCGTCCGCGGCAATCCGCCCGACTTCATGCTCGCGAACTACAACTACGAAGTCGCCCGGTTCGTGGACCGCTGCGCGCTGTCGGATCTGTCGGAGACGGATGCGGCGGCCACGATCCGTGACGATCTCGACGTGCTCATGGCTCAGTACGGCACGTGCGAGGGCCGCACGAGCGCGCTGCCCTACTCCGTGATGGCGTCGTCGGTCATCTACAACACGCAGATCTTCGAGGACAACGGCATCGAGGTGCCGCAGACGTGGGACGAGCTGATCGCCGCGTGCGAGGCGTTCGCCGCCGCCGGCGTCACGCCGTTCTACGCCACGTTCAAAGACGACTGGACGGTCGCACAGGGATGGTACGACTACACGATCGGCGGATCGCTGGACCTCGTGGAGTTCTTCGACGCGCTCGCCGAGCAGGGCGCAGACGTGGGTTCCGGGTCGGACGTGTCGTTCGAGGAGGGCTTCGCAGAACCGCTCCAGCAGATGGCCGAGCTCGCCACCTACACGAATGATGACGCCCCCAGCCGCGCCTACAACGACGGGAACACCGCGTTCGGCAAGGGCGAGGCCGCCATGTACCTGCAGGGACCGTGGGCCCTCGCCGAGATCGCCAGGACCGCCCCCGACCTCGAGCTCGGCACCTTCCCGCTGCCGATGACCGACGACCCCGCCGACCTCAAAGTGCGCGTGAACACCGACCTCGCCGCCATGATCCCCGAGGAGTCCCGTCACAAGGAGGCCGCGCGCGACTTCATGGAGTTCCTCTACCAGCCGGAGAACATCGAGTCGTACAACGAGTCGCAGCTCGGCTTCGCGCCCACCGAGAACGCACCACCCCGAGCGATCCGCGCATCGAGGGCATGACGACCTATTACGACGAGGGGCGCTTCTACCAGGGCCCCTCCGTCCTCGTGCCCAAGACCATCCCCGTCTTCGCCTACGCGCAGTCGCTCGCGCTGGGCGCCGACCCGGCCGGCACGCTCCGCACGATGGACGCGGACTGGGCGCGCCTCGCCTTCCGCTCGCCCATCCCCTCGAGCGAGACCGACGCCCAGGCTGAGGAGGCCGCGCGATGACCGCCACCGAGACGATCGTGAGCGGCACGCGGGCGGCCAAACGCCCCAAGGGCCGCGTCGAGCCGATCTACTACTTCTTCCTGCTGCCGACCCTCATCCTGTTCACCCTCGCGATCACGGTGCCGGGCATGGTGGGCATCTTCTTCAGCTTCACCGACTCGATCGGGCTGGGCGAGTGGAACTTCATCGGGTTCACGAACTACATCGCCCTGTTCAGCGACCCGGCCATCCTGCAGAGCTATCTGTTCACCTTCGGGTTCTCGATCGCGACCGTGATCGTGGTGAACGTGATCGCGTTCCTCCTCGCGGTGGGCCTGACCTCCCGCATCCGATTCAAGACGGGCCTGCGCACCATCTTCGTGATCCCCATGGTGATCTCGGGCATCATCATCGCCTACGTCTTCAACTTCCTCTTCTCCAATTCGGTGCCCGCGGTCGGGGAGGCGACCGGCCTCACGTGGCTGCAGTCCAGCCTGCTGGCCAATCCCGACCTGGCGTGGGTCGCGATCGTGATCGTGACGGCGTGGCAGGCCATCCCCGGCACGCTCCTCATCTACATCGCGGGGCTGCTGTCGGTTCCCGGCGAGGTGTACGAGGCCGCCGACATCGACGGGGCCGGCAAGAGGCAGCAGATGCTGCGGATCACGATCCCCCTCGTCGCGGGCTACGTCGTGATCAACGTCATCCTGAGCTTCAAGAACTTCCTCAACGCCTACGACGTCATCGTCGGTCTGACCGGCGGCGGGCCGGGAACGGCGACCCGCAGCATCGCGATGAGCATCATCTTCGGCTTCAACACCGGCGACTACTCCTACCAGATGGCCAACGCCACGATCTTCTTCATCGTGGCCGTGATCATCTCGCTCCTCCAACTCTCGCTCACGCGGGGAAGGAAGGTCTTCTGATGACCACGCAACCCGCCCTCGCCTCCGAGGCGGCCGAAGGCGAGCTCATCGCAGAGCGCGAATCCACCCCCGCCCGCTCACGTGCACGCGGGCGCACCGGGCAGGAGCGCAGGAGCTGGTCGTGGACGATCATCCTCATCCTGTGCGCCGTCACCGTGCTGCTGCCCCTGTACGTGACGATCACGATGTCGCTGAAGACCTCGGCGCAGGCGGTGGACGGCAACGCCTTCTCTTTTCCGGCGCCGTTCAGCTTCGACGGGTTCGTCGAGGCCTGGAACCTCACGAAGTTCCCCGTGGGCGCCGCCATTTCGCTGTTCGTCACGGCCGGCACGGTCGTGCTCACGATCGTCCTCGCGGCGTTCGCGTCGTACGCGATCGTGCGCAACTGGGATCGCAAGCTCTTCCGGTACTCCTTCTATTACCTCCTGGCGGCGATGTTCATCCCCTTCCCCGTCGTCGCGCTCCCGCAGATCCAGCTGACCGGCCGGGTCGGGCTCGACAACCCGGTGGGTGTCGTGATCCTCGCAACGATGTTCCAGCTCAGCTTCAGCGTGCTGCTGTTCACGGCGTTCCTGCGCTCCATCCCGATGGAACTCGAGGAGAGCGCGCGCATCGACGGCGCCTCGACGTGGCAGACGTTCTGGCAGCTGATCTTCCCGCTCCTGGCCCCCATGAGCGCCACCGTCGGCATCTTCGCGTTCCTGTATGCCTGGAACGACTTCATGATGCCCTCGCTGATCATCTCCGATCCCGAGATGCAGACCCTCCCGGTGCGCCAGAACCTCTTCCAGAACCAGTTCAGCAACAACTACAACGTCGCCTTCGCGTCGTACCTGATGGCGATGGCACCGGCGCTCATCGCCTACCTGTTCACGCAGCGGTGGGTCATGGAGGGCGTCACGCAGGGTGCGGTCAAGGGGTGACGGAAGCTTCCGAACCAGCCGTCGCGACCTGGCGGGTGCAGACGCGGGAGAACGCACGCCTGGCGTACGAGGTCCGGGGCGACGGTATGCCGCTGCTCGCGCTGCACGGCGCGTACTCGGCGCGTGGAGAGGTGCGCGGATTCCTCGAGCCGATGCTCGACGGGCTCCCCGTGCGGCGCGTCTACGTCGACCTGCCCGGGCACGGCGAATCCCGCCCGTCGGATGGCGTCGACGGCGCGCAGGGTGTGCTCGACCTCGTCGACCGGCTGCTGCAGGAGGAGGGCATCGACGGCCGGTTTCTCCTCCTGGGCCACTCGTTCGGCGGGCTCGTGGCCCGCGCGGTGGCGGCGCGGAACCCCGACCGCGTCGCGGGCCTGGCCCTGCTGTGCCCCTATCTGGACGGACCACAGCGCCCGGCGCAGCCGTCCGTCGTCCGCGACGACGGCGTGTCCGCCGACCTGGAGCGCGCCCAGCGCGACGCTTACGAGGGGTACTTCGTCGTGCGCACTGCCGAGACGCTCGCGCGCTTCCGCGAGGCGGTCGCCCCGGCATCCGGCGAGGTGGATGACGCGGTGTTCGAGCGTGCGCTGGACGCCCTCGACGCCGACGCCGGGGTGATCGAGGCGCCCGTGCTGGTCGCGTGCGGGCGCCAGGACGGCTGGGTGGGATGGGAGCGGCAGCAGGACCTGGGCACGGTCTACCCGCGCGCCACGGTGGTCACCGTCGCCGACGCGGGCCACGCCCTCCCGCACGAGCGTCCCGCGCTCGTGGCGGCATTGCTGGCCGACTGGCTCGCCCAGGCCGGCGTGTGACCGCCCCCGCAGCCGCCGCCGCGCACAACGGCGGGGATCGTCGGCGACACGCCGCGAAACGCGCCCCACCCCCGGCGCGTCGTGGACGATGTCCGCGGTTGTGCCGGGGGCGCCGGGGGCGGGGGGCGGATCGCTCGGCGGCGAGACGCCCCGCGGGCACTCAGGCGGGCACGACCTAGACTGGAGGCATCCTCCTTTCCCTTCTTCAGGACGTGTCGTGACCGCTTCACCATCCGTCCGCCCCTTCGAGGTGCGGCACCTGCAGCTCGCCCGCGCGCTCTTCGCCGCGCTGGCGGCAGTGATGGTGACCTTCTCGCCGGACCACTCCGCCGCCGTGGGGCTCGCGGTGTTCAGCGGATTCGCGATGGCGACCGGGCTAGTGTTCGCCCTGGCCGCGTGGCTCGTGTATCCCGCCGGTGACCGCGCTCCCGCGCTCGTGCTGGCTGCCCTCAACCTCGCTGCCGGCATGGTGGTCGGCATCGCGCCGTGGCGCACGACCACGATGCTGTTCGTCGTCTTCATCGCATGGGGTGCGCTCACCGGCCTCGTGGAGATCATCGCGGGCGTGCGTGAGCGCCGCGGACAGGCGAAGCGGCTCGCGCCCCGCGACACGCTGACCGTCGGCATCCTCAGCGCCGCCTTCGCCGTCGGCGTCGCCGTGGTGCCCACCGGATACGCGCTGGAGTACTACATCGAGGAGGCCGGCCAGTCGTTCACTCTGACCGGCACGATCATCGCCGTGGGGATCTTCGGGGTGTACGCCGCGATTCTCGCGGTGTACCTCGGCATCGCCGGATTCTCGCCGCGCCGCGACGCGGCGGCGGCCCCCACGTCTGCTGAGGAGGTCGACGCATGACCGACAAACCCACTCGCCGTGATCTGATGCGCCCGCTGCACCTGTTGGGGCTGGCGTTCCTGACGGCCGTGTTCGCCGGTGTCGTGACGCTGGTCACGATGGGGTTCTTCCAGGACGGCCCCGCCGGTCAGGCCCAGCGCGCGCTCGTGTTCGGCGCGATCGCCGCGGGTATCGCGTTCATCGCCGTGCTGGTGATCGTGGCGCTGCTGCTCCTTGCCATCGATCCCGCCGAGGTGGGCAAGACCGTCGACCGCCCGGTGCTGCTCCCCGACGAGGACGCCGCATCCGGCGACCCCGACGCCCCCGCCGGCCGGAACCCGCCCGCAGTCTGACCCGCACGCCGCACGCGCTCATCCTGTCGGCGAGAGTGCATCACCTCGCCGAGAGTGCACCGGATTCGATGCACTCTCGCGGGTTCGATGCACTTTCGGCGACACGGGCCTCGGCGACGCGCGGGCGGGATGACCCGGGGCGGGTCAGAGGTGCGAGACCACTGAGGACGCCAGGCCCGTGTAGGTCGCGGGGCTGAGGGCGAGCAGGCGCTCCTTCGCGGCATCGCCGATGTCGAGCCCGTGCACGAACTCCGCCAGCTCCGTGGCCCCCACCCGGCGGCCGCGCGTGAGGTCCTTCAGCAGCGCGTAGGGGTCGGTGATCGAGGAGCGACCGGCGGCGATCTCGGCGCGCACGACGGTCTGGATGGCCTCCGCCAGCACCTCCCAGTTGGCGTCGAGGTCGGCGCGCAGCACGTCGGGCGCGAGGGAGATCTCGCGCAACCCGCGCTCGAGGTTGTCCAGGGCGAGCAGGGAATGCCCGAACGCGACGCCGATGTTGCGCTGCGTCGTGGAGTCGGTGAGGTCGCGCTGCAGGCGTGAGGTCACGAGCGTCTGGGCGAGCGTGCCGAACAGTCCGCCGGAGATCTCCAGGTTCGCCTCGGCGTTCTCGAAGCGGATGGGGTTGATCTTGTGCGGCATCGTCGACGACCCGGTCGCCCCGGCGACGGGGATCTGGGTGAAGTAGCCCATCGAGATGTACGTCCACACATCGGTGGCGAGGTTGTGCAGGATGCCGCCGGCGTGGCGCACGCGGTCGTAGAGCTCGACCTGCCAGTCGTGCGACTCGATCTGGGTGGTCACGGGGTTGAAGCCCAGCCCGAGGGACTCGACGAACGCCCGGGAGATGGCGGGCCAGTCGGCGGCCGGATCGGCGGCGAGGTGCGCCGACCACGTGCCGGTGGCTCCGGAGAACTTCGCGAGGTACTCGGATGCGGCGACCTGGCCGGCCACGCGGCGCAGACGCCACGCGAACACGCCGATCTCCTTGCCCATCGTCGTCGTAGTGGCCGGCTGCCCATGCGTGCGCGAGAGCATCGCGACGTCGCGGGAGTCGCGGGCCATCCCGGCCAGCGCCTCGATCACGGCCTCCAGCCGGGGGAGCCACACGCGCGTCACCGCGCGCTGGACGGTGAGGGCGTACGCGGCGGAGTTGACGTCTTCGCTGGTGAGGGCGAAGTGCGTGAGCTCGGCGACGCCGTCGAGCCCGAGGGTGGCGAGGCGATCGCGCACGAGGTATTCGACGGCCTTCACGTCGTGACGCGTGACGGCCTCCTTCTCGGCGAGCCAGTCGATCTCACTCTGGCCGAACTCGAGGTACAGGGCGCGCAGCCGGTCCTTGTCGTCGTCGCCGAGGGGCGCCGTGCCGAACAGGGAGCGGTCGGTGAGGGCGATCAGCCACTCCACTTCGACCTCGACGCGCGCGCGGTTGAGCCCCGCCTCGGAGAGGTAATCCGCCAGGGGCGACACCGCGGCGCGGTAGCGGCCGTCCAGGGGGCTGAGCGGCTGCGGGGGCAGAGAGGTCACGGGTCTCCCGTCGGGGGCGGTCGAAGCGTCAGACCGCGGAGCGGATCGCGGGTTCGAGCTGGCGGAACAGGGCCCGGCTCGCGCCCTCGATCATACCGAGCACCTCATCGAACATCGCCGGCGACCCGTAGTAGGGGTCGGGCACGTCGAGCGACTTCGCCGACGAATCGAACGACATCAGCAGGGCGATCTTGTCGGCGTCGCCCTCGCTGCGCGCCCATCCTCGCAGCACCCGCTCGTGACTGTGGTCCAGCGCCACGACGAGGTCGTTGCGGTCGAAGTCGCTCGAGGTGAACTGCCGGGCGCGGTGGCGGGAGCCGTCGTAGCCGCGCCGCGCGAGGGCTTCGAGCGTCCGGGAGTCCGCCCGTTCTCCCACATGCCAATCCCCCGTGGCCGCCGATGACGATGCCACGCGCCGGCCCAGGCCCGACGCATCCGCGAACCAGCGGAACACGACGTCGGCCATCGGCGAGCGACAGATGTTGCCGCTGCAGACGAAGACGACGCGAAACGGCTGCGTGGCGCTCGCGGTCATCCCCTTATTGTGACGCCGCCGACCACTCCTGCACAGGCCCGAACCCAGGGGCGCGGTCCACCGATCCTCCCGGCACGGGCATTCCGCGCCGCGACAGAGGGCACGGTGGGGCGATGACCTTCCCCGTCCTCGCCCCGGCATTCGCGCACCTGCACACCATCGACGTCGTCCTGCAGGCGGTGGTGGCCGCCCGCGGCGACGTCGACGACCTCGCCGTCAGCGCCGCCCGTGCACGCGACGCGGTGCAGTGGCAGGCGCCCTCGGCCCGGGCGTTCGCCACGCAGGCCGAGGGGCTCGAACGGATGCTGCGCACCGTCCAGTCCACCCTCGAGCTCACCGCCGACGACCTCCGGCGCGCCCGGTACCGGCTCGCCGCGGCGGCGGTTCCGTGAGCGGCCTCGTCATCCGCTCCGGCGGCGCCATCGAGGTCGACACGGCGTCGCTGCGAGCGGCCGCCTCCCGATTCCGTTCGCTCGCCGGCGACGCGGATGCAGCGGCCTCGCTCGTGAGCGGCGCGCCCGAGCAGCTCCTCGGCGTGCCGGGGGCGCCGTCGGCCGGCGAACTGCTGGCCGTGCACACGCTCCTGCGCGACGCCGCCGCCCAGGCCGACGAACTCGCCGCGGCGCTGGAAGAAGCGGCGCACCTGTACGAGGCGGTGGAGCTGCTCGCCCAGCGCGCGGTGGCCGCGGCGGCCGGGGACGCCGCCGCGGTGGACCGGCTGGACGCGCGACTCGAGCGCGCATTCGCGGACCGCCCCGACCTGGCGCGGCGGGCCCAGGAGCTGATCGAGGCGGGCGGCGACGGCAGCGATCTGGCCCGCCAGGTGTGGTGGGGTTCACGCGGCTTCGACCCCGTCGCCGGCATGCTCGCGCCCTTCACCCTGGCCGCACTCGGGTTCGGTGTCGACGCGCTCGGCCTCGGGCCCGTGGCCGCGCGCGACCGGCTGACCGGGAGCGGCGACCCCGTGTCGGTCCGGCCGCTGGCCACCATCTCCGTCGCACCGCCGGCCTCCCTGGCCGCCGCGGCGGCGCGCATCCCTGGCGCCGGGGAGGGGCACGTGCGGGTGGAGCGGTACACGATGCCCAATGGCACGCAGCAGTTCGCCGTGTACGTCACCGGCACCCGCTCGGCGGGCGGATCCGATCCGTTCGACGTGCGTTCCAACCTGCAGCTGTACGCCGGCGAGAAGTCGGCGTCGTACGAGGCGACCCTTCGCGCCCTCCGCGACGCCGGCGCCCGGCCGGGCGACGTCGTGCACGCCTTCGGGCACTCGCAGGGCGCCATGGTCACCGAGCGCCTGGCGCTGGAAGGCCCCTACGACACCCGCACGCTGGTGTCGTTCGGCGCACCCGTGCAGGCCGACGTGGGTCGCGACACCCTCGCGGTGACGGTGCGTCACACCGATGACCCGATCGCCGCGCTCCAGGGCGGCGGGCATCCCGGCTCGGTCGGCGCCCCCGGCAGCTTCGTCGTCGAGCGCACGGCAGACCCGATGGCGGGCCTGCACGACGCCACCCTGCCCGCCCATCACATGTCGGCGTACGCCGAGACCGCCGCGCTCATCGACGGGTCCGACGACCCGAGGGCGCAGGGTCTGGCCTCGGTCTTCGACGGCCTCGCCCGTGCGGAGACGGCGGTGGCCCGGGAGTACTCCGCCGAGCGGGTCAGTCCCGACGGCTCGGGCGGAAGATGAGCCCCAGGACGCCGTTGATGATCGTGATGAGCAGAGCCGCCAGCACGCCCCACCAGAAGCTCTCGACGCGCAGCCCGAAGCTCCACAGCGTCGTGATCCACGCGGTCAGCCACAGCAGGAACCCGTTGATCACGAGGGAGATGAGTCCGAGCGTGAGGATGTACAGCGGAATCGCCAGCACCTTCAGCACCGTGCCGATGATGGCGTTGACGATGGCGAAGATGAGGCCCACCAGCAGCGCCGTCAGGGCCACCTGGAACCAGTCGCCCGGTGCGAACGGGATCAGGTACACCTGCAGGACCGGGATGAGCGATACCAGCCAGATCGCGAAGGCGTTCAGGATGACTCGGAGGAGGAAACTCACGCGCCCACTATGTCAGAGCGGCCTCGGCAGGGACAGGCCGCCCGGTTAGGCTCTACGGGTGATCGACGACGACGCCCCCGTCCTCCCCCGCATCCGGCCCGAGATCGCCTCCCTGCCGGTGTACCGTCAGGGGCGCCAGGCCGCCGCCGACGCGTTCAAGCTGTCGAGCAACGAGAACCCCTTCGAGCCGCTGCCGGGCGTGCTGACCGCCGTGCACGAGGCCGCCGAGCTCAACCGCTACCCCGACGCGATGGCGACGCGGCTGCGCGAACGTCTGGCGGCCCGCTACGGCGTCGCCGTCGAGGCCGTGCACGTGGGGGCGGGCTCCGTCTCCCTCATCGCGCAGCTCATCCTCGCCGCCGCGGGCCCCGGGGACGAGGTGGTGTACGCGTGGCGGTCGTTCGAGGCGTACCCGACTCTCGTGGCCGTCAGCGGCGCGACCGCGATCGAGGTGCCGCTCACCGACGACGCCCGCCACGACCTGCCCGCGATGGTCGCCGCGGTGACCGAGCGCACGCGCGTCATCCTCGTGTGCAGCCCCAACAACCCCACGGGCCCGGTGGTGACCCACGACGAGTTCGCGGCGTTCCTGGACGCCGTGCCGCGCGATGTCATGGTGATCCTCGACGAGGCGTACGCGGAGTTCGTCACGGCGCCGGATGCCGTCGACGGCATGCGGGTCCTCGGGCTGCTGGGCCGGCCCAACGTCGTGGCGCTGCGCACCTTCTCGAAGGCCTTCGGGCTGGCCGCGCTGCGCATCGGCTACGCCATCGGTCATCCGCGAGTGCTGGATGCGGCGCGCGCGACGATGATCCCCCTGTCGGTCACGGCGCAGGCCCAGGCCGCAGCCCTGGCGAGCCTGGACGCCGAGGGTGCGCTGCTCGAGCGCGTCGCGGCGATCGCTGAGCGCAGGGATCGCCTTGCGGCCGGGCTCCGGGAGGCGGGATGGCGCATCCCCGACGCGCAGGGCAACTTCGTGTGGCTGCCCGCCGGAACCCACACCGAGGCGTTCGCGGAGGCCTTCGCCGAGGAGGGGATCATCGTGCGCGCGTTCGCCGGCGACGGCCTGCGGGTGTCGGTCGGCGAGGAGGAGTCTGTCGAGAAGGTCCTACGGGTCGCCGCATCCGTTGTCCGTACCCTCCCAGAAGGGCATCCGGGGCGCACGTTAGCGTGGGAACTGTGACAGGGCTCGAAGAGACCGGAACGCACGACGACCAGGAAGTGGTGCGCCTGCTCGACGCGGACGGATCGTTCGCGCCGACGCCTGCCGCCGAGCCGTACCGCGCGATCGTCGATGCGCTCTCCGACGCCGAGCTAGAGCAGTTCTACCGCGACATGGTGTCGATCCGCGCGTTCGACCGGCAGGCGACCAACCTGCAGCGGCAGGGTCAGCTGGCCCTGTGGCCACCGAGCTGGGGTCAGGAGGCCGCTCAGGTCGGGTCGGTGCGCGCCGCCCGCGCGCAGGACCACCTCTTCCCCTCCTACCGTGAGCACGTCGTCGCGCGCGTCCGGGGCGTGGACCCGCTGCACATCCTCCGGCTCATGCGCGGGCTCACGCACGGCGGGTGGGACCCGTTCGACCCCGCGAACGGCAACACGCACCTGTACACGCTCGTCCTGGGGGCCCACACCCTGCACGCCACGGGGCTGGCGATGGGGCTGGTGTTCGACGGCAAGTGCGGCACGGGCGACCCCGAGCGCGACGAGGCCGTGATCGTCTACTACGGCGACGGCGCCTCCAGCCAGGGCGACGTGCACGAGGCGATGGTCTACGCCGCGAGCTTCAACGCACCCGAGGTGTTCTTCCTGCAGAACAACCAGTGGGCGATCTCCGTCCCGGTCTCCACCCAATCGCGCTCGCCGCTGTACCGGCGCAGCGCCGGCTACGGGATCCCCAGCATCCGCGTCGACGGCAACGACGTGCTCGCCAGCTATGCGGTGTCCAAGGTGGCACTGGATGAGGCCCGTGCCGGCGGCGGACCGCGCGCCGTCGAGGCGATGACCTACCGCATGGGCGCGCACACCACGAGCGACGACCCGACGAAGTACCGCACCTCCGACGAGGAGCAGTCGTGGGTCGCGCGCGATCCGATCCTGCGGATGCGGGCGTTCCTGGAGTCGCGCGGGGCGTCGCAGGCGTTCTTCGACGACGCGGATGCGGAAGGTCAGGCGCTGGCCGACGACATCCGCGTGCGCACCACCGACTCCGCCACGACCCTGGAGCCCGCGCTGATCTTCGACAACGTGTACTCGGAACCGCACCCGCGCGTCGACGAGCAGCGCCAGTGGCTCGCCGCATACGAGGCATCGTTCGAGGAGGGGGCGTCATGAGCGAGAACATGCCCCTGGGCAAGGCCCTGAACGCAGGCCTGCGCCGCGCGCTCGCCGAGAACGACCGCGTGCTGCTGATGGGTGAGGACATCGGACCGCTCGGCGGGGTGTTCCGCATCACCGAGGGCCTGCAGGCCGACTTCGGGCCCCAGCGCGTCATCGACACGCCGCTGGCCGAATCCGGCATCGTCGGCACCGCGATCGGGCTCGCCATGGGCGGGTTCCGTCCGGTGTGCGAGATCCAGTTCGACGGGTTCGTGTTCCCCGCCTTCGACCAGATCACGACGCAGCTGGCCAAGCTCACCTACCGGCACGAGGGGGCCGTGCAGATGCCCGTCGTGATCCGCATCCCCTACGGCGGGCACATCGGCGCGATCGAGCATCACCAGGAGAGCCCCGAGGCGTACTTCACGCACACCCCCGGGCTGCGGGTGGTGAGCCCCTCGACCTCCCATGACGCGTACTGGATGATCCAGGAGGCGATCGCCTCCTCGGATCCGGTGATCTTCCTCGAGCCCAAGAGCAAGTACTGGCAGAAGGGCGAGGTCGACACCACGGCGCCGGGCCTGCCGCTGCACGCCAGCCGCGTCGTCCGCCGCGGCACCGACGTGACGCTCGTGGGGCACGGCGCGATGGTCACGACGCTGCTGCAGGCCGCCGCGCTCGCCGAGGGCGAGGGCACGAGCTGCGAGGTCATCGACCTGCGCTCGCTGTCGCCCGTGGACTACGGGCCGATCCTGGACTCCGTGCGTCGCACCGGGCGGATGGTCTACGCCCAGGAGGCGCCCGGATTCACGAGCCTGGGCAGCGAAGTGGCCGCGACGGTCGCCGAGCGCGCGTTCTACTCCCTGGAGGCGCCCGTGCTGCGCGTATCGGGGTTCGACACCCCGTTCCCCCGGCCAAGCTCGAAGCCACCTATCTACCGGATGCCGACCGCATCCTCGAGGCCGTCGACCGCGCCCTCGCCTATTGATCGGTCGTCGGATCGGTCGTCGAAAGGACATGCGATGAGCACTCAGACCTTTCTCCTCCCGGACGTGGGTGAGGGCCTCACCGAGGCGGAGATCGTGTCGTGGCGGGTCGCGCCCGGCGACACCGTGGCCGTCAACGACGTGATCGTGGAGATCGAGACGGCCAAGTCGCTCGTGGAGCTGCCCTCGCCGTTCGCCGGGACGGTGGGCGACCTGCTCGCCGCCGAGGGCGACACCGTCAACGTCGGCGCGCCGATCATCACGATCGCGGATGCGGCCGCCTCCACGGCTGCGGACACGACCGTTCCCCAGCCCTCCGATCCGGGCGGGGCCGATGCCGGTGGCGCCGTGCTCGTCGGGTACGGCACCGGCGGGCACGTGCAGTCGCGGCGCCGGCGCACCGCGGAGCGCCCGGTCGCCGCATCCGTCGGGGTCATCGCCAAGCCCCCGATCCGCAAGCTCGCGCGCGACCTCGGCGTCGACCTCTCCGCGGTCGCCCCGAGCGGTCCGGCCGGCGAGGTGACGCGGGAGGACGTCGTCCGGCACGCGTCGCAGGCCAGCGTCTTCCGCAACATCGAGACGCCGGAGTGGGGCGCCGTGCGCGAGGAGACGATCCCCGTGCCCGCCGAGCCCGCTCCCGCGCCGGCCACCCCCGCGCCGGCGGGCAGCGATCGCGAGGAGTCGATCCCCGTCCGCGGCGTGCGCAAGGCGGTGGCCAGCAGCATGGTGCGCACCGCGTACTCCGCGCCGCACGTGTCGGTGTGGACCGACGTCGACGCCTCGCGCACGATGGAGCTGGTCAAGCGACTGAAGTCCTCGCCCGACTTCGCCGACGTGAAGGTCTCGCCGCTGCTGATCATGGCGCGCGCGGTCATCTGGGCGGTGCGACGCACGCCCATGGTGAACGCGGCGTGGGTCGATGGGGAGGGGGGCGCCCAGATCCGCCTCCACCACTACGTCAACCTCGGGATCGCGGCGGCGACCCCGCGGGGGCTCCTGGTGCCCAACATCAAGGACGCGCAGGACCTGAGCATGCGCGAGCTCGCCCGCGCGCTGGAGAAGCTGACGCTCACCGCCCGCGAGGGCAAGACAACCCCGGCCGACCAGCAGGGCGGCACGATCACGATCACCAACATCGGCGTGTTCGGGATGGATGCGGGCACGCCCATCATCAACGGCGGCGAGGCCGGCATCGTCGCGCTGGGAACGATCCGCCAGAAGCCGTGGGTCGTGGACGGCGAGGTGCGTCCCCGCTGGGTCACCACGGTCGCCGGTTCGTTCGACCACCGCGTGATCGACGGCGACGGCATGAGCCGCTTCATCGCCGACGTCGCCTCGATCCTGGAGGAGCCCGCCCTCCTGCTGGACTGACCCGCCCGCGCCGGGAAGGCTGGGTGATAACGATTCTCATTAGCGGGTAGGGTGGGGGCATGTCCCGCTCGCGCCTGGCTCCGCTGTCGCTCGTCGCCGTGTCCGCGCTGGCGCTGGCCGGATGCGCGAGCGCATCGGGCGACGGCGCCGACGACGGGGTGGTCCGGGTCGTCGCCTCCACCGACGTCTACGGGCAGATCGCGGAGGAGATCGGCGGGGATGCGGTGCAGGTCACCTCGATCGTCACCTCGGGGGCGCAGGACCCGCACTCCTTCGAGCCCAGCGCCCAGGACCAGCTCGCCGTGAGCCGCGCCGACCTCATCCTGGAGAACGGCGGGGGCTACGACGGCTTCATCGACGCGCTCGTCGAGTCTTCCGGCGTGGATGCGCCGGTCCTGACCGCGGCGGAGTTCTCCCACGACTGGCCGGGCAACGCCGGACACGAGGCGGAGGCCGCGCACACCGACGAGGCCGACGACGAGCACACCGCGCACGACCACGGCGACCACGCCCACGTCGAGGGGTTCAACGAGCACGTCTGGTACGACCCGGACGCCATGGCGCACTTCGCCGAGGCGATCGCCGACGAGCTCACCGCCCTGGACCCCGACGGCGCCGAGGAGTTCGCCGCGAACCTCGAGGAGTTCGAGGCGGGGACCGCCCAGCTGGACGAAGCGCTCGCCGCCGTCGCGGAGACCGACGCCGGCGCGGAGGTGTTCGTGACCGAACCGGTGGCGCTGTACCTCGTGGCCGCCGCAGGGCTGGAGAACGTCACCCCCGATGCGTTCACCGAGGCGGTCGAGGAGGGCCAGGACGTGCCGCCGTCGACGCTGCTCGAAGCCCTGCGCCTCCTCGAGGACGGCGATGTGCGCGTCGTGATCGCCAACGCCCAGACCGGCGGGCCGGAGACCGAGGGGACCATCCGCGCCGCCGAAAGCGCCGGCATCCCGGTGGTGGAGTTCGCGGAGACGCTCCCGGAGGGTCAGACTTACCTTTCGTGGATGGACGAGAACGTCGCGGCGCTGACCGACGCGCTGAGCCGGTGACGCCCGCGCCTCCCCTTCAGATCCGCGGGGCCGCCCTCCGCCGCGGTGACCACACGGTGTGGAGCGGGCTCGACCTGGAGGTGCAGCCCGGCGAGCTGATCGCCGTCCTCGGGCCCAGCGGCTCGGGCAAGACGACGCTGCTGCGCGCGATCCTGGGCCTGGAGCCGCTCAGTGCCGGCAGCATCCGCGCCCTCGGCGCCGAGGTCCGCCGGCCCGGCAATCGCCGCATCGGCTACATCCCGCAGCAGCGGCCGCTGCCCGCCGAGACCCCGCTGCGCGGGCGCGACCTCGTCGGCCTCGGCGTCGACGGGCACCGGTTCGGCCTGCCGATCCCGCGCCGCGGCGACCGGGCGCGGATCGATCGCCTCGTGCGGGAGGTGGGTGCCGAAGCCTTCGCCGACCGACCTGTGGGCCTCCTGTCCGGCGGCGAGCAGCAGCGGCTGCGCGTGGGCCAGGCCCTCGCGGATGCGCCGAAGCTGCTGCTGTGCGACGAACCGCTGACGAGCCTGGACCTCGCCAATCAGCAGGCCGTCGTGCGCCTGATCGACCGCCACCGTCGTGACACCGGCGCCGCCGTCATGCTGGTCACCCACGACATCAACCCGGTGCTCGGCAAGGTCGACCGCATCCTCTACCTCGCCGGCGGCCGCTTCATGCTGGGCCGCCCCGACGACGTGCTCAACTCGCGCGTGCTCAGCGACCTGTACGGGGCGCCCGTGTACGTGCTCCGTGCGGCCGACCGTCTCGTCGTGGTGGGCGCCCCCGATGCCGAGGACACGCACCATCACCACCACGACCACGAGGGCGGGCACTGATGGGCGCGGATGCGTGGGACGCGCTGTTCGGCGGGCTCCCCGACTACGGGGCGATCCTCGCCCTGGTGTCGAACTCCCTGATCGCCGGGGCGGTGCTGGGCCTGGTCGGCGGGCTCATCGGCGTCTTCGTGATGCAGCGCGACATGGCCTTCGCCGTGCACGGCATCAGCGAGCTGTCGTTCGCGGGCGCGGCGGCGGCGCTGCTGCTGGGCTTCGACGTGATCACCGGTTCGATCATCGGATCCGTGCTGGCCGCCGCGATCATCGGATGGCTCGGTGCCCGCGCGCGCGACCGCAACTCCATCATCGGCGTGCTGATGCCGTTCGGGCTGGGCCTGGGCATCCTCTTCCTCTCCCTCTACGACGGCCGCAGCGCCAACCGGTTCAGCCTGCTGACCGGCCAGATCGTGTCGGTCCAGAGCGGTCAGCTCGGCTGGCTCATCGCGATCGGCGGGGGGGTGCTGGTCGCCCTGCTGCTCATCTGGCGCCCGCTGCGGTTCGACTCCCTCGACCCGCAGTCGGCCGCCGCCCGGGGCGTCCCCACCACCGCGGTGTCGCTCGGGTTCATGCTGCTGCTCGGCCTCGTCGTGGCCGTGGCGGTGCACATCATCGGGGCGCTGCTGGTCATGGCGCTGCTGGTCACTCCCGCCGCTGCCGCGATGCGCGTGGCCACGGGGCCCGTGTCGGTGCCGGTGCTGGCGGCCGTGTTCGGGTTCGTCTCCGCCGTCGGCGGCATCCTCCTCGCCGTCGCCGGGACCCTCCCGGTGAGCCCCTACATCACCACGATCTCCTTCCTCATCTATCTGGTCTGCCGGGGCGTGGGCGCCCGGCGGGGTCGCGTGGTCCGCGTCCGCGACTGACCGCCGCCGCTGTCAGGGGCGTCCGCGCAGAGCGGCCTGCATCTGGACCAGGCCGTCGACGTAGGCGCCGGGGGTGACACCGGCGACCCTGCGGAAGTCGTTGGTCAGATGCGCCTGGTCGACGTAGCCGAGGTCGACGGCGATCCGGGGGATGTCCTCTTCCCCCGCCGAGAGGCGGCGGACGACCTCCTGCAGCCGGATGCGCCGGGCGATCTCGCCCGGACCCCGTCCCACGTGGGTCCGCAGCGCCCGCTGCAGGGTGCGCTCGCTGGTCCCTACCGCGGCTGCCACGTCGGGGACCCTCTGCACGTGCGGCTGGGCGGTGAGGGCGTCCAGAGCCGCGTTCGCGATCCGCTGAGACGCCCGCAGCGGCCGCTCGGCGAGCTGCGCGCGCACGAGCGCGTCGGCCCGCTCCGCGCGGCGGGCCGGGTCGGGTGCGGCGGCGATCCGCGCGAGCAGCGCGTGCGCACGCGTGTCGAGCGCGGGCGTCAGCTCCTGCTCAGGACCCGGCGACGAGGGGTCGAGATCCGACAGCACCGCGAGGCCGGCGGGCCGCAGCCGGATCGCGAAGACGTCGCCGTGGCCGGCGATGGTGCGGGTCCACGCGTGGGAGCGGGCGGAGGTCACGACGAACGGAGCATCCACGTCGCCGTGCTCGATGCTGAGGGTGAGGGAAGGGTGGTCGATGATGCGCTGCTCGATGCGCTCGCCGGCATCGAGGTGCCAGCGCACCGCCCAGTAGGTGTCGACGACATCGCGGACGTCGTCGGCCGGGGCGATCCACTGCGCGTGGAAGCGCTCGAGGTTCGCCGGCGCGAGGACGCCGGTGCGCTCGGTCGCGCTGATCGCTCGTGTCCGTGGCGCGTTCATTGGCGCAATTCTGCAATACGCGGCGCCCGGTGGGCGGCAGGATGAGCGCGTGACCACCAACTACCGCAACACATTCATCGCCGTCGCGCCGGACTGTCCCGCCCCCGCGGCGGAGGCGCCACCGGCCGCCGTCACGCCGACGGTGGCGTCGCTGCAATACGACCTGCTCCGCGATCGCCCGTACGAACTGACCTCCGACGAGGTGCTCTTCGCGGTGCACGCCATCCGCTCGGGCATCGACGACGCTCGGCGGGCGGAGGAGTGGGAACGGTTCTTCGGGAAGGATCAGGCCTGTCTGCGCGCCTCGCCCCTGGCCAAGCGGTACGGATGGGGCTTCCACCACGACGGCGAGGGGCGCGTCGCGCTCGTGGGCCTCGGCGCTCCCGAATACGACGAGTTCCAGCGCCGGTCCGACCTCACGCAGAAGGCCGCCCTGCGCGCCTCCCGGAAGGGTTGACAGCGCGTGCCCTGACAGCGACCATTCGATTCGTGCCGTGTCCGCGGCATCCGCTGGGTGCCGCGCCGATGCCGCGGCAGGATCGCGTGTACGGACAGGAGGCGCCATGACCACACCCACCCGCCCTTACGAGGTGACCGAGCTCGGGGCCCTGGACCAGTGGCGTGCGCACTTCGGCGGCTTCCGGCCGGAGACCTCCCGCGAGGGGCGCCGCGTCGTCGACTTCGATCTGCCCCTGCAGTACGTCGGGCTCACCGCCAACGCGCTCGAGCCGGGCGAGGAGGCCGGGTACTGGCACACGCATTCCCGCATCGAGGAGGTGTACCTCTTCCTCGGCGGACGCGGACAGATGGGGCTGGACGACGAGGTCGTCGACGTCGGCGCCGGAACGCTCGTGCGCGTGGGTCAGGGCGTGTGGCGCACGTGGCGAGCCCTCCCCGACGCCGACTCGGAGCTGCGGTGGATCTGCATCCGGGCCGGCGGGTACGAGCTGCCCGACCTGCCCGACGACAGCACGCGCGACAACGACCGCCCCGCCCCCTGGTGAGTCGACGCGACCCCGCGCCCTCCCTCCTCCCCGCCCTCCCTCCCCCCCGCGCCCTCCCGCCGCGCCCTCCCTCCTCCCCGCGCACAACAGCGGGAATCGTGCGCGACGCGCGCGCGCGGATGCTGCGGGCGCGGCGTGTCGCGGAGCATCCCCGCCGTTGTGCGGGCGGCACGCGCGCTGGCGCCGGGCTGGTCGCGCCAGGCCTGCGCTCAGGGGGCGCGGGTAGGATTCGGGGCATGGCCCAGCGCAACACGTGGCAGCGCGAACGCGTGCGTGAGGCGCTCACCGACGCCCGCGGCTTCGTGAGCGCCCAATCGCTGCACGCCACTCTGCGCGAGGAGAACACCGGCATCGGACTGGCCACCGTGTACCGCACGCTGGCGGGCATGGCCGCGCAGGGTGAGGCCGATTCGCTGCAGAGCCCCGAGGGCGAGAACCTCTTCCGCGCGTGCACGTCGACAGGGCACCACCACCACCTCATCTGCCGTTCGTGCGGGCTGACGGTCGAGATCGCCGCCACCGACGTGGAGCAGTGGGCGCGTGCCACCGCCGCCCAGCACGGGTTCATCGAGGCCGAGCACGTCGTCGACATCTTCGGCCGGTGCGCGTCGTGCGCCGCCGCATCGCGAGAGAAGGCGTGACCCAGACCCGACCGGCTCCACCGCGACAGCGCACGCGCGGTCGCGCGGCGCCGTGGCTCGTGGTCGGCGTCGCCGGCGTGGTGGCGCTGTTCGCGATCGACGCGTTCGCGCCGGCCCTGTTCGCCGATGCGCTCCCGACGCGGGCGCAGGACGGCCTGACCCTCGCCATCAGCGTCCTGATCGAATCGCTCCCCTTCGTCGTGCTGGGCGTGCTGCTGTCGGTCGTCGTGCAGGTGTGGGTGCCGCCGGGAATGATCGAACGGTGGATGCCGCGGCGGGCGTGGGCGCGGCGGGCCGTGCTGTCTCTGCTGGGGATGCTGATGCCGGTGTGCGAATGCGGCAACGTGCCGTTCGCGCGCGGCCTCATGATGCGCGGGTTCTCGGTGTCCGACACGCTGACGTTCCTCGTCGCCGCGCCCATCGTGAACCCGATCGTGATCCTCACCACGCACGCGGCGTTCGGGTGGAGCGACGGCGTCCTCGTCGCGCGCCTGGCCGGCGGCTTCCTCGTGGCCAATCTGCTGGGCTGGCTGTACAGCCGCCATCCCGATCCCGACGCGCTCGTGACCGACCGCTTCCGTCAGACGTGCGCCCTCAGCCTCGACGGCACGAGCGCGAGCGCGACCCGGACGCGGCGGAGCCTCGCCCAGTTCGTCGTCGAGCTGCGCGCGGTCATGCCCGCCCTGGTGATCGGCTCCGGCATCGCCGGGGCCGTGCAGGTGCTCGTCCCCCGGCAGACGCTCCTGGCCATCGGATCCGATCCGGCCCTGTCGATCGCGACGATGATCGTCCTGGCGATGGTGGTGTCGATCTGCTCGAACGTCGACGCGTTCTTCGCCCTGTCGTTCGCGTCGGCGTTCACGCCGGGATCGCTCGTCGCCTTCCTCCTGGTCGGCCCCATCGCCGACGTGAAGATGCTGGCGCTGCTGCGCACCACGTTCTCCACCCGCGTTCTGGTGGGTGTCACCGCGATCGTCGTGGCCGCCGCATTCGCCCTCGGAACGGTGGTGAACCTCCTTGTCTGACACCGTGCTGCACTCGCTCACGACCCGCTGGCTGGGGGTGGGCCTGGCCGCATCCCTCGCCGTCGTGACGATCGCACTGGCTGCCACCGATCGCCTCGCGCTCTACATCAACCCCGAGTCGGCCTGGTTCGCGGTCGGGATGGCCGTCATCGTCCTGATCGGCACGGTCGCGAGCTTCGCGCTGCCGCTGGGCGGCGAAGAGGATCACGGGCACGACCACGGCACGCGCCCCGCGGATGCGGCGGAGCATCCGGCAGAACCGGCCCACACCCCGCGCCGGGTGGCGACGGTGATGACGGCGACCGGCGGCGTCTTGGCATCGGGCGTGGTCGTGACGATGCTGGTCGCCCCGCCGGCATCCCTGTCGGCCGAACTGGCGATGTCGCGCGACGTGGGCGCGGCACCCCTGTTCGCGGGAACGGATGTGGTGACCCTCGCCGCATCCGGCGACACCGCGCGGTTCGGGGTGGGCGAGTGGGCCGGTGTCTTCGCCTCGGCCACCGACCCCGACCGCTTCGACGGCGATCCGGTCACCCTCACCGGATTCGTCACCCCCGGCGGCGACGGAGACTTCGCCCTCAGCCGCCTCGTGATCACGCACTGCGTCATCGACGCGCAGTCGGCCAGCCTCCCCGTCACCGCGAGCACGCCACCTCCGGGCACGGGCGAGTGGGTGAGCATCTCCGGCACGGTGCGCGCCGATGCCGACGGCTCGCTGCGCATCCACGCCGAACAGGTCACCCCCATCGACGAACCGCAGGACCCGTATGAGTACTGACTCCCGGCGCACGCGCGCGCGGCGGCGGCACGGCCGCGGGTTCGCCGCGGTCTTCGCCGCCGTGCTCGGTGCCCTCGTGCTGGTGGGGGGAGTGGGCGCGGCCGTGACGGTGGCGCAGGGGCCGCGGGTGACCGAGGTGCGCGTGGATCCGGCGGCAGCGGTGGCGGCGTCGGGGTCGCGCCTGATCGTCACCACGACGCAGTCGCTGCACGAGATCGACCCGGCGCAGGTGGAGGTCTCACCCGCCACGCCCTTCACGGTGGATACGTCCGGCCGCAGCATCGGCGTGCGGTTCGGCCTCCCGTTGCGCGACGACACCGTGTATACCGTGCGCATCCGCGACGTGCGAGGGCTCGGGGCGGGGCCTGCCGCGACGATCGAGGAGACCTTCCGCACCCCGGCATCCGAGGTCTTCCTCCTCCAGCGCGGCTCCGGCGGCGACGCGATCTACCGCACCGGACTGGCGGGGGAGGACAGCGCGGAGGTGTTCTCGCACCCGCACATCGAGGATTACCGTGCCACCGCGTCGCACCTCCTCGTCTCCGTCCTGGAGGACGAGCATTCGGCCCTCCTGGTGGTGGATGCCGCCACCGGCGACGTGCGGAGGCTGCCCCTTCCCGGCGAAGGCTTCGTGACCAACCTGCAGTCGGCCGACCGCGGCGAACGGATCGGCTACACCTTCTCCGACGCCGCCCTCGGTGAGGACGGGGGGCTGGAGAGCGTGCTGTTCACCGCGTCGCTGGCCGACGGCGCGTCCGACACGCCGCCGACCCGCGTCGCGCTCCCCGGCGGCGACCCGAGCGTGGCGGAGTGGCGCTTCGTGCCCGACACCGACAGCATCCTCGCCCTCACCTTCGACGGGGCTCTGGTGCTGGCGAGCGCAGACGGGGCGGACGCGGCGCCTCTGGGCACAGCGCTCGGCGTGGAGGGCATCGCCCGCGGGTCGGGCCAGGCCGTCGTCGAACGCAACGAGGGCATGGTCGTGCTCGATCTCACCGACGGCACGGAGGAGGCGCTGCCCGAGCCGGCGGACGACCTCGGTGCGCCCGGCTCGGTGGTCCCCGTGCCCGGCGCCGATGCCGGCACGATCCGCAGCTACGCCCGGATCGGCGGCGCGGGGACGCTGCTGTCCAGTTCGGTCGTGCACGTCGCCGCCGACGGGGCGGTGCAGACCCTTCTCGCCCTCGACCCCGCCGATGCGCTCGTGCAGACGTGCGTGTCGCCCAACGGCCGGTATGCCGCCCTGCTGATCTCACCCGACGCCGCAGCCAACCCCTACGACCGGTACCGGCTCCCGCTGCCGCAGCGGCTCGAGACGCGCGTGATCGAGATCGCCTCCGGGGCGGAGGTCGCCGCCTTCGGCGGGTTCGCTCTGTCGTGGTGCCAGGTGCCGCCGTCATGACCGGGCACCGTCCCGCCACGCGCGCCGACCTCCGCGGGCTGCCGGTCGAGGTGGCGCCGCGGCTGCTGGGCGCGCTGCTGCGCACCGAGGTGGACGGCGAGGAGGTCGTGGTGCGCGTGAGCGAGGTCGAGGCCTACCACGGCCGCGGCACCGGCGACGTGGCCGACCCCGGGTCGCACGCGCGCATGGGGCCCACCGCGCGCAACGCCACGATGTGGGGCGAGCCGGGCCATCTCTACGTCTACCTCAGCCACGGCATCCACTCGTGCGTCAACGTGGTCAGCGGCCCGGCAGGGGTCGCCGGCGGAATCCTGCTGCGCGGGGGCGAGATCGTGGCCGGCGAGGATGCCGCGACCCGGCGGCGCCTCGAGCGCCGGGGCGTGGTGCGCTCGCCGCGCGACCTGGCGCGCGGGCCCGGGCGCCTCGGCGACGCCGTGGGCCTGCGCCATCCGCAGCACGACGGCATCGACGCCGTCACCGGTGCTCCGCAGGCCGGCGCGACCGCGCGCCTCGAGCTGCGCGTGGAACCGGTGCCGGAGATCGCCACCGGACCCCGTGTCGGGGTCGCGGGCGTCGCCGGCACGGCGGTGTTCCCGTGGCGCTTCTGGATCCCGGGAGACCCGACCGTGTCGCCCTTCCGCTGGGGGCGCGGCGCCCAGGCGGCCGCCGGCGAGGGCGGGATCCCGCCCGTGCTAGACTGACTGTTTGTCTGCGCGCACTCCAGCACGCAGTTCGTACCCCTCCTCGTGCCGCAGCCCGGATCCCCGGTGCCTGAGCGTGTCGAAGGGTGCAGACAAGGGATCTTGGGTGAGGCCGTCCGGCTTCACGGTACAGAAGGAGACATCACCATGGCAGCAGTGTGCCAGGTGACTGGAGCGGTTCCCGGCTTCGGTCACAACATCTCGCACTCGCACCGCCGGACGAAGCGCCGCTTCGACCCGAACGTGCAGAAGAAGACCTATTTCGTGCCCTCGCTGGGTCGGAAGATCACCATCAACGTGTCCGCTAAGGGCATGAAGGTGATCGACGCCCGTGGCATCGAATCCGTCGTCAAGGACATGATCGCGAAGGGTGTGAAGCTCTGATGGCCAAGAAGGCTCAGGACGTCCGTCCGATCATCAAGCTGCGTTCGACCGCCGGCACGGGGTACACCTACGTGACGCGCAAGAACCGCCGCAACAACCCCGACCGCATCGTGCTGAAGAAGTACGACCCGGTGATCCGCAAGCACGTCGAATTCCGAGAGGAGCGCTGATCTCATGGCCAAGAAGAGCAAGATCGCGCGCAACGAGCAGCGCAAGGTAGTCGTCGCGCGTTATGCCGCGAAGCGCGCCGAGCTGAAGAAGCAGCTCGTCGACCCCACCTCCACCGACGAGCAGCGCGAGGCCGCCCGCCTCGGCCTGCAGAAGCTGCCGCGCAACGCGTCGCCGGTGCGCGTGCGCAGCCGCGACGCCATCGACGGTCGCCCCCGCGGCAACCTGTCGAAGTTCGGCATCTCGCGTGTGCGTTTCCGCGACATGGCCCACCGCGGCGAGCTGCCCGGTGTGACCAAGTCGTCCTGGTGACGCTTCGACGGTCTCAGCACAGCTGACGCGTCAAGGGCGGGGGTTCTTCGGAATCCCCGCCCTTATGCTTTTCCTCCACCGCTCCCGCACGGAGGTCCCATGCCGCTCGACCCGTTCTTCGCCGAACGTCTCCGCGTGCATCGCCGGTACCTCGTGGGCCAGGCGTGGACGAAGCTGCGCGCCCGCCTCCCCGGCGCCGCATCCGTCGGCTCGAGTCGTTCAGAACTCAGGAGATCCGCGCCCGCCGAGGCCGCGGCAGCCCCCCGCGTCGGCGTGTCTCCTGAATTCCGGACGACCGATGCCGCCGCCGCCGCCACGGACGCGCCGCCCGCTCCGAAGCGGGATGCCCCGGCCGCCCCGCTGACGCCGCGCCAGCACCACCGTCGCGCGGCGCTCGCGTGGGATCGTCAGGAGCAGCGTGCCGTCGGCCTCCCCGGCCCCGCGCTGCGGACGGTCGAGCACGAGGTGCCCGTCGACGGCTTCCCCTCCGTCCGCATCCGCGTGTACCTGCCGGACGAGCGGTCGGGGCCTTCGCCGGCGTGCCTGGTCTTCGGCGGCGGGGCGTTCCGCATCGGCGGGATCGACTATCCGACCGTCGACGCGGCGTGCCGCCGCCGCGCCGCCGCATCCGGCGTCACGATGATCGCCGTCGACTACGCGCTGGCGCCCGAGCACCGGCATCCGACGCAGATCGAGCAGGCGTACGCCGCGTGGGAGTGGGTGCACGCGCACGCCGTCGACCTGGGCGTCGACCCGCACCGCATCGGGGTGTCGGGAACCTCCGCCGGGGGGAACATCGCCGCGGTGCTGACCCTCATGAACCGCGATCGGGCGCAGCTGCCGATCCGGCTGCAGATCCTGGAGGTGCCCGTCACCGACCTCACGTGGCGGTGGATCGACCTGCGTGCGACCTGGGCCCTCGGCATCCCTGCGCTCCTGGCGCTGCGCGAACTGCGCTCGGTCGCCCGCACCTACCTGCACAACCCCGCTCGCGCGCGGCAGTCCTACGTCTCCCCGCTGCGCGCCCCCTCGCTCGCCCACCTTCCGCCGGCTGTGATCTTCACCGCGGAGTACGATCCCCTCCGTCGCCAGGGCGCCGCCTACGCTGCGGCGCTTCGCCGCGCCGGGGTCTCCGCCAGCGCGGTGCGGTACCTCGGCGTCACCCACGACACCCCCGTTTTCGTCGGTGCGCTGGCGTCGGCGAGGCGGTGGGAGGACGACGTCGTGACCGCTTTGCGCTCGCTGTGACGGCGGCGCAGGCGCCGCGCGGGGACGCCGCAGGGGCCACATCCGCCCCACTCGACACGCGACACGCCTGCAGTTCCGGGCGAAAGGGCCCGAGATCCGCGGAATTCCGCGGGTCTGTTGGTACATTCGAGGCGGTCGATCCGACCACCGGGGGCATCCGTCCCCGTCCGATGTAACGAAGGCGGCCGCTCGGCCGCCCGGGAGGACCACCGAATGGCTGACAAGTCCATCACCAAGACCGAACTCGTCGCGAGCATCGCCAGCGCGACGGGTCAGAGCCAGTCCGCCGTGTCGGGCGTGCTCGACTCCCTCTTCTCCACCGTGTCCGAGGCAGTGGCCAAGGGCAGCAAGGTCTCGATCCCCGGCTGGATCGCGTTCGAGCAGGTCGAGACCTCGGCGCGCACCGGCCGCAACCCGCAGACGGGTGAGGAGATCGCCATCCCCGCCGGCAAGCGCGTGAAGGTCACCGCGGGCTCCAAGCTCAAGGCTGCCGTCAAGTAAGACGGTGCCACGTCGAAGGGGGGATGCTGAGGCATCCCCCCTTCGTCTTCCCTCAGGGAGGCCCACGTAGGCTGGAGAGGTGACTCTCGCACCCACTCCGCACGGCGCTGCGCCGCCGCGCGCAGACTCGCGCCCCGCGACCGCGAACCGGTCGCTGCGCCTGGTGGGTCCGGTCATCCTGGTCGTGGCCGCCCTCGCCGCCCTCGTGTGGGGCCTGGCCTACGGCGGCGGCGCCGCGCCGCTCCTGCTGGGCGACCCCGGGCCGCTCGTACGGTGGGGGCTGCCGGTGGCGACCCTCGGGGTCAACCTCTCCGCCGCGGGCATGGTCGGCTCGCTCGTGCTGGCCCTGTACGCCCTGCCCGCGCGGGAGCGGGCCTTCGACGTCGCGCTGGACACCGCATCCGCCGGCGCGGCCGTCTTCACCATCTCGTCGGCCGCGACGGGGTTCCTCACGTTCGTCAACACGATGAACGCGTCTCCCAGTGCCGACGCGCTCTTCGGGCAGCAGCTCGGCCGGTTCCTCGTGGAGGTCGAAGTCGGCCGCACGTGGCTGCTCACGACCGTCGCCGGCGCCGTGCTCACGGTGCTCACCTTCGCCGTGCGCTCGTGGACGCCGACCTTCTTCGTCGCGATCCTCGCCGTCGTCGCCCTCGTCCCGATGGGGACGCAGGGGCACTCCGGGGAGGAGGCGAACCACGATTCGGCCGTGCTGGCGCTCGTGCTGCACATCATCGGCGCCGCCGTGTGGCTGGGCGGTCTGGTTCTGCTCGTGCTCATCCGCCCGCTCCTGGAGCGCGAGATGCTGGCGAAGGTGCTGCTGCGCTACTCGAGCCTGGCGCTGGTGGCGTTCGTGGTCGTCGCCGTCTCGGGCACCGTGCGCGCCTCGATCGGACTGGGCGGATGGGACGCGCTGTTCTCGCCCTACGGCGTGCTGGTCCTGGTCAAGGTCACGGCACTGCTGGCGATGGGGGTGCTGGGGGCGTGGTACCGCAAACGGCTCATCGGGCGCACCCACGAGGACGGATCATCCCGCCGCTTCTGGGGCCTCGTGCTCCTGGAACTGGCCTTCATGGGCATCGCCAGCGGCGCCGCGGCCGCCCTGGCCCGCACGCCTCCGCCCGGATCGGCGGCGGCGCCGACGCTCGGCACGCCCGCCGAGATCCTCACCGGCGCGCCGCTTCCCCCCGAGCTGACGGTGGCGCGGTGGTTCACGACGTGGGACATCGATCTGCTGTGGCTGTTCGCGGTGGCTTTCGGGCTGTTCTTCTACCTCGCCGGCGTGTGGCGTCTGCGGCGCCGCGGCGATTCCTGGCCGGTGTACCGCACGATCCTGTGGGTGGCGGGCATGCTGCTGCTGCTGTGGGTCACGTGCGGCCCCATCAACGCGTACCAGGACTATCTGTTCAGCCTCCACATGGTCGGGCACATGCTGCTGACCATGGCGATCCCGCTGCTGCTGGTGCCGGGGGCACCGGTCACGCTCGCCGCCCGCGCCATCCGCAAACGCGATGACGGCAGCCGCGGCGGGCGCGAGTGGATCCTGTGGGCCGTGCACAGCCCAGCCGCCCGCATCCTCACGAACCCCTACATCGCCGCCGGTCTGTTCATCGGCTCGCTGTGGCTGTTCTACTACACCGACCTCTTCCGCTGGTCGCTGTACGACCACCTCGGGCACGAGTGGATGGTCGCGCACTTCCTCATCACCGGGTACCTCTTCGTGCTCTCCCTCATCGGCATCGACCCGGTGCCGTACCGCCTGCCCTACCCGCTGCGGCTGGTGGTGCTCATCGCCGTCATGGCGATGCACGCCTTCTTCGGCGTCGCCCTCATGATGCAGACCGGGCTCATGGTCGCGGAATGGTTCGGTGCGATGGGACGCACGTGGGGACCCGACCCGCTCGACGACCAGTACATCGGCGGCGGTGTGGCGTGGTCGATCGGCGAGCTCCCGACGCTCATCCTCGCCATCACGGTGGCGATCCAGTGGAGCCGCTCGGACGACCGGATGCAGCGCCGCCGCGACCGGCACGCCGACCGCACGGGCGATGCCGAGCTCGAGGAGTACAACGCGCAACTGGCCGCCCTCGCCGAGCGCGACGCGCGCGCCTCCCGCTGACCCGCGCGCCCGCCGCATCCACCCCCGGGCCGGCGGGGCTACTCGGCGTTCTGGCCCTGCACCTGGATGGACGCGGTGCCGTCGGGCAGCACCGTGATGCCACCGGAGACCACGAAGCGCACGTCCTCCTGCACGGTGCGCACCGAGCCGTCGAACAGTGAGCGGACGTCGACGTCGATGTGCGCCACCGCCTCGGCCGGGATGATCCGCCACGCGGCGCCGTCGGGCTCCACGCGCACCTCCGGCTGCTGCACGATCGACCACGCGGGCGCGTCCACGATGCGGTTGCGCACCTGGAACCCGAAGGGGCAGCCGGTGGGCTGCAGCACCTGCTGCGCGGCGCACGCGCCGAGGAACTCGTTCATCCGCTGCTGCACGACCCCGACGAACTCCTCCGTCGCCTGAGCCTGGATGTCCACCGGCACCGTCGCGTGCGGCGCGTCGGCGAGCACCGCGACGCCCGGAGTCGCCGAGATCGCGGTGTCGACGGCGACGGAGTACATCCCCGGCGAGAACACCAGAAGCGGCAGTGCCGCCAGCGGATCGGCGTCCACGCCGTCGGCCGACACCTGCCGCTTGTCGATCTCGAAGCCGTTGACGTCGAAGCGCATCGAACCGCGCACTGTGAGGTCCAGGACGGCCAGCGGGCTCGTCGCGAAGCGCCAGGAGGGCACGACGCCCGTCCAGCCGTCCTGCACGACGGCGAAGGTGGTCTTCCCCTCCACGCCGGCGGCCCGGTAGCTGACGGTCACGCGGGTCAGGTCGCCGTCGACGCGCTCGCCGAGGGCTTCCACGTCGGTCAGCGTCGCGAGGGTGTCACGGCGCAGCAGCGCGTCGGATGCGGTGGCCGGGAGCCCCGCGGCCGCCAGCTGCTCCGCATCCAGCGCGACGCCGGGAACGGACCGGGCGTCGGTGGCGCGTCCGTCGGCGAGCAGATCGAGGTAGCGCAGGACGAAGGCGGTGGGGCTGTACAGCTCGCGGTACAGGGCCACGCCCCCGGCCGCGAAGGCGGCCATCAGCAGCGCACCCACCAGCGCGAGCGCGGTGAGGTCGGAGGCGAGGCGGCGACGCCGACGGCGGCGTGCGTGACGGGCGTCGTCCGCGACCGCTTCGGGCCGCGGAGCAGGCGTCGTCACGGGGCTCTCCACCGTCACAGTCTAGGAAAGAGCGCCTCCGAAACCGCTGGTCGGCTCACCCGGCGTCACGACTGAGCTCGGCGACCGCGAGGCCCTGCACGATGTCGAACGCCGCGAGCTGCCCGGTCGACATCGACAGGACGATCGAGGTCAGCGGAGCCGGCCACGCGGAGCTCTGGGCCATGTCGCCCACGGCCCACACCCCGTCCATGCTGGTGCGGCCGAGCCCCTCGGTGGCGACGACCCCGAACTCGCTCAGGGCGAGTCCCAGTTCGGCGGCGAACGGTGCGCGCTGCGCGGTGCGCGGTGCCGCGAACAGCCCGGCGACCTCCAGGTCGGTCCCATCGGCGAGGTGCAGGCGCAGACCGTCGGGAGTCTCCTCGACGCGGGCGAGCTCGCCGGGCGCGAGGATGCGGACCTCGGAGGCGATCGGACGGAGCTTGGCGGCCGTCATCGTGGCGGGCGAGGGCGCGTCCATGACCGCGACCGGGCGGCCGGCGAATTCGTGCCCGTGGCAGAACGCGCAGTGGGCGACGCGATCCCCCCACTGCGCGGCGAGTCCGGGGATGTCGGGGAGGGTGTCGGCGAGACCCGTCGCCAGGATCACCGTGCGCGCCGTGACCGTACTGCCGGATGCGAGGGTCACGGCGAACCCGTCCCCCTCCCGCCGCACGGACGTGACGGCGTCGCCCCGCACCTCGATGGAGTCGTACGCGGCGAGCTCCTCCCGGCCGCGTCGGCGCAGCTCGCCCGGTGCCACCCCGTCCAGGGTGAGGACGTTGTGCGCGTACGCCGTGGCGTCGTTGCGGTACTCGCCGGAGTCGAACAGCACGGCGGTGCGGTGCACGCGCCCGAGGGTGAGCGCGGCCTGAAGTCCCGCGGGGCCGCCGCCGATGATGACCGTGTCGTACATGTCTCTCCTCTGCTCTTGCGGCTTGGAACGAGGTCGGGAGATCGGCTATTCCCCGCCGTGGACGGCGTGCTCTCCGGTACCGCGGCGTGGTCGACACCGGGCACTGCTGCTCCTGTGCACGGCGCCGTGCCCGCCACATCCCTGTCCGGCCGCGGAACGGGGCGGCGAACGCGAACTAGCATGATGCGGTGAGCACGCCGTCCCTCTCCGCCGAACAGGAGGCGCTGTTCCGGCTCATCGAAGACACGCGCGAGCACGTGTTCGTCACCGGGCGGGCCGGAACGGGCAAGTCGACGCTGCTGCAGCACCTCGCATGGAACACCAGCAAGCAGATCGCGGTGTGCGCCCCCACCGGGGTGGCCGCACTGAACGTCGAGGGCCAGACGATCCATTCGCTCTTCCGCCTGCCGATCGGGCTGATCGCCAACGGCGAGATCGAGCAATCGGATGCCACGCGCAAGCTGCTCAACGCGATCGACACGCTCGTCCTCGACGAGGTCTCGATGGTCAACGCCGACCTCATGGACGGCATCGACCGGTCGCTGCGACAGGCGCGCGGACGCCGCGCCGAGCCGTTCGGCGGGGTGCAGATCGTGATGTTCGGCGACCCGTATCAGCTGGCCCCGGTGCCGCCCCGCGGAGATGAGATGCGTTACATCCGCGACCACTACCGCTCGTTCTGGTTCTTCGACGCCAAGGTGTGGGCCGGTGAGGGCGGTGACGACGGCATCCTCGATCTCGGCCGCCACGGCGCCGACCTGAACGTGCGCGAGCTGACGGAGATCCACCGGCAGTCCGACCCCGCCTTCAAGGCGCTGCTGAATGCCGTGCGCTACGGCCGCGTCACCGCCGAGATGGCCGGGATCCTCAACGGCGCCGGCGCGCGCACACCGCCCGACCCGGCCGACGGCGAGCATCCCATCATCACGCTGGCCACGCGCAACGACATCGTCAACACCATCAACCGCCGCCACCTGGACGAACTGGTCGGGCGGATGCAGACGGCCAACGCTGAGATCAGCGGCGACTTCGGCCGCGGCGAGGCCAACTACCCCGCCGACGTCGAGCTCCGGCTCAAGGTCGGGGCGCAGGTGATGTTCCTGCGCAACGACGTGTCGTCGTTCGGGGAGCCGCCCCGGTGGGTCAACGGGACGATCGGCACCGTCACGCGGATCGCCGGCGACACGGTGCGCGTCGAGGTCGACGGCACCGAGCACGATGTCGAGCCGGCCGTGTGGGAGAGGTTCCGCTACAACTACCACCCGGGCACGCGCACGCTCTCCCGCGATGTCGTTGCGGAGTTCACGCAGTTCCCCCTGCGCCTGGCGTGGGCCGTCACGATCCACAAGTCGCAGGGGAAGACGTACGACCGCGCCGTGATCGACCTGGGCTCCGGTGCGTTCGCCCCCGGCCAGACCTACGTCGCCCTCAGCCGCCTGACCTCGCTGGACGGGCTGTACCTGTCCCGCCCGCTCCGCCCGAGCGACATCCGCGTCGACCCCGACGTGCAGCGCTTCATGAGCACAGCCCTGCGCGCCCGCTCCTGACGCGCCCCGCCCGCCTCCCCGCCCGACCCGCGTCGCCCCTGCCCCGCCCCGCGCGTGCACAACGGCGGGGATCGTGCGCGACACGCCGAGCGGGATGCTGCGCGCGCGGGGTGTCGCGGGACATCCCCGCCGTTGTGCGCCGCCCGGCGGGGGAGAGCGGGTCAGGCGGCGGACTTGGCGCGCGCGAGGTCTTCGAACAGCTCGGTGTTGAGGCGGTAGGCCACGAGCACCTCGTCCACCACGCGCTCCTGCTCCGCCGCATCCCAGGGGGCGGCATCGAGCTGCGCGCGGTAGACGTCCTTGAATGCTTTCGGATCGGCGATGTCGTCGAAGAGGTAGAAGCCGATGCCGTTCGTCTCGAACCCGAAGCGGCGTTGCATCAACCGGCCGATGAAGAGCCCGCCGGAGAGGTCGCCGAGGTATCGCGTGTAGTGATGGGCGACGAATCCGCCCGCCCACGTCGTGCCGACCCTGCGGATGCGGTCGACGTAGCGCTGCGTCGTCGGCAGGGGCTGGATGCTCTCGCGCCACTGCGCTCCGACGAGGAACTCGAGGTCTGCCTCCAGGGCGGGCAGCCGAGTGAGCTTGTCGGAGATGAACACCGAAGCCACGGGGTCGTTGCGCATGCGGTCGGCGGCCTGTTCGAGGGCGTCGTAGATGAACCAGTGCTGCGCGACCAGCGCGACGTAGTCCTCTCGGGTGCCCTCGCCCGTCATGAGGTCGGACATGAACCCGGAGTGCTCGCTGGAGGAGTGGGCGGCGCTCGAGCGCTCGCGTAGCGCGGTCGAGAAGGGGATGACGTCACTCATAGCCGTCATCATAGGGGACGGGTTAGGGCAGCCTAACCCCGGGACGCCGCAGGTCAGTCGTGCGGACGAGGCTCGACGCCCAGGCGGCGGCACGCCTCGTCGTACAGGGCGACGATCTCCCGGCGCACCTCGCGGCGCTCGGTGATGGGGCCGCCCGGCCACGCCACGCGCAGCGGCGCGACGGTGCCGTCCGCGCCGGTCACCGCCCAGTCGCCCCCGTCGCCGTCGAAGCCGGTCATCACGGCGGCCGCCGCATCCGCCGGACCGAACGCGCGGGCGATCAGCACATTGTCGTCGGGGTGGTCGTCGTTCATATGGCCGGTCACTCCCGACAGGGCGGCGGCGTCGAAGGCGTGGGGCATGCGCACCACCTTAAGGACAGTTGTGATGTAGACGTGACCGGGCCTGCAGTCAAACCCGGCGGAGCGGGCGTGGGGGTGTGTTTCAATGCATATGCGCGTCATCCGGCGCCGGCTCGATTCCACCGGGGGTGAGGATGCGGTCTCTTCGCAGTCGCGGCGTCGCCGTCGCTGCGGGCCTGGTCACCCTGGTTGCGCTGTTGAGCGGATGCTCCGGACGGGACTCGGTCGAGATCGACCTCCCGCCGCAGGTCGAAGGTGCGCTGCCGGACGAGACGGCGCAGCAGCTGGAAGCAGCCGTCACCAGCGCCATGACCGCCACCGGCTCTTCCGGTGCGATCGTCGGGGTCTGGGCTCCGTGGAGCGGAAGCTGGGTCGCGGGCCTGGGCACGCAGCGCCCCGGCGGCGGAGGCGCCGTCGACACCGACATGGCGTTCCGCGCGGCCGACGTCACGCGCGCCATGACGTGCGACGTGATGTTCCAGGTCGCCGCGGAGGGCACCATCGAGCTCGATGACAGCGTCACCGAGTACGTCAACGGGTTCCCCGATCTGGAGAACGTCACCCTGCGGCAGCTGTGCGACGGCACCGGCGGGATCGGAGCCTACACACCGCAGCTGCAGTCGCAGTTCTTCTCCAACCTCGAGCGGCAGTGGGATCCCCGCGAACTGGCCGGGTACGGACTCGGGCAGGACCGCATCGAACCGGGCACCGCGTACCGCGACTCCGACTCCGGGTATCTGCTGCTCGGGTCGGCTCTCGAGCGGGCCACGGGCACGAGCATGCGCGAGCTGCTCCGGGAGCGCATCGCCGAACCGCTCGACCTCGCCGTCACCGGGCTGCCGGCCCGTACGGCCGCACCGCCGTCGGACGGTCCGGTCCTGCCGGGATACTGGTCCACCCCCGACGCCGAGGGTGCGTGGAACTGCACGGAGCCGCCCGAGGTCACCAAGATGTCGGCGAGCATCGGCGGCGCCGACTCCGGGGCGGTCACCGACATCACCGACCTCGGCCGGTACGCGCAGGCGCTGGCGACCGGCGCGCTCACGCCCGACGCATCCGACCGGTTCGAGGCCCCGCTTCCCGTCGCCCCGGATCAGCCCACATGGTTCACCGCGGCCGGAGGCGCCTACCAGGCCGGTGCGCTCATCGGCCAGTACGGTGCGATCCCCGGCTATCTCACCGCCGCCTTCGCCGACCCCCGCACGGGGATGACCGTCGCCGTCGTACTCAACAACTCCGGAGCGAACCCCTCCATCGGGGTATGGCTGGCGTGGGAGCTCGCCGCGATCGCGTCGAAGGCGCCGGCCATGGAGGGTGAGACGGTCCCCGAGGCCGGGTTGCCGTGGACGGCGCAGGAACAGCACGACGCGATCCTCGCGAACGCCATCTGCCAGCCTCCGGCCGAGTGACCGCCCCGAGCGGAGCGGGCAGTCGCGGCTCGAGCGTCGCGGTGCTCTTCGTCGTGGTGGGCCTGGCCTGCCAGGAGGTCGGCGCGTCGCTCGCGGTCATGCTGTTCCCGCAGCTCGGTCCGCTGGGCATGGTCATGCTGCGCCTGGTGTTCTCGTCGGTCATCCTCCTCGCGATCGCCCGGCCGCGGCTGCGTGGGCACTCCCGTGAGGGATGGCGCGCGGTGGTGCTCTTCGGCGTGGTCCTGGTGCTCATGAACGGCCTGTTCTACCTCGCGCTGGAACGGCTGCCACTGGGTGTGACCGTCACGATCGAGGTGCTCGGACCGCTCACGCTGTCGATCATCGCCAGCCGCCGGGCATCGGCGCTGGTGTGGGCAGCGCTCGCCCTGCTCGGTGTGGTCGCGCTCGGCGGGGGCGGATGGGACCGCCTCGACCTCCTCGGCGTCCTGTATGCCCTCGGCGCCGCCGCTGCCTGGGCGTTCTACATCCTGTGCTCGGCCCGCGTCGGCCGCGAGTTCCCGAGGCTGGACGGCCTGGCGCTGGCCATGGTGGTCGGTGCCGTGCTGTCGCTGCCCCTCGGGATCGCCGATGCCGGGACGGCCCTCCTGCGCGTGGACCTCCTCGCCCTGGCCGCAGCCGTGGCGGTGCTGTCCTCGACCATCCCCTACGCCCTGGAACTGATGGCGCTGCGCCGGCTTCCGGCAGCCGCCTTCGCGATCCTCATGAGCCTCGGACCCGCGACCGCCTCCATCGCGGGGTTCTTCCTCCTCGGCCAGCACCTGTCGCTCCTGGAGATCGCCGGGATCGCGCTGGTGATCGCCGCGAGCATCGGCGCGGTGCGTGCGGGCGCCCGCGGCGCTCGCCGGGATGCGCCGCCGGAGGGCGAGGCGCTGACCGAACCGATCGGCTGACCGCGCGGAGCGCCGGACTGCCGCGAACGTGGTGCCGGCGCAGGCGCACGTGGTGCCGGCGCACGCGCACGTGGTGCCGGCGCAGGCGCACGCGGTGCCGGCGCAGGCGCACGCACCGCGACCGCGCCACTTCCGTGCATCCGCGCCACATGAAAGCGGCGCGGATGCACCGGACTGGCGCGAACGTGGTGCCCACGCGGAGCGACGCGCACCGCCCGGGGCGACGCGCGGCGCGCGGGCCCCCGCAGCGCCGGGCCCCGCGCAGCGCCCGGGCTCGGGAGCGCGGTCCGGACCGTCCGGCCCCGGCGGGGGTGGGGCGCGATAGCGTGTGGTGTCCGCCGTCGAACGCGCCGCGGCATCCGGTCGTCCACACCCCGTCGAGGAAGCCACCATGTCCGCACGCCGAGCGCTCATCGTCCGAGGAGGCTGGGAGGGACACCGCCCCGTAGAGGCCACCGACATGTTCGTGCCTTTCCTGGAGACGGAGGGCTTCACCGTGCGCATCGAGGAGTCCAACGAGGTCTACGCCGATGCGCAGGTCATGGACGAGACCGACCTGATCCTGCAGTGCGTGACGATGTCGACGATCTCGGACGAGGCGCTGGCGGGCCTGCGTTCGGCGGTCGAGCGGGGGACGGGACTGGCGGGCTGGCACGGCGGCATCGCGGATTCGTACCGCGACAGCTCCGACTACCTCCAGCTCATCGGCGGGCAGTTCGCCACGCATCCGTCCAAGAGCCCCGATGCACGTCGGGGGGATGAGTCGGACAACTTCCTGCGCTACCGCGTCGAGCTCACCGACCTCGGCCGGAAGCACGAGATCACGGCCGATATCGGCGACTTCACGCTCGACACCGAGCAGTACTGGGTGCTCACCGACGACCTCAACGACGTGCTGGCCACCACGACGCATCCCGTTCAGCCGTACCATCCGTGGCACCGCCCGGTCGTCTCGCCGGCGGTGTGGACGCGCCGGTGGGGCACGGGCCGCATCTTCGTCGCCACGCCGGGGCACAGTCCCGCGGTGCTCACCGACGTCAGCGTACGCACGATCATCGAGAGGGGGATGCTGTGGGCGAGCCGCACGGCGTCGGAATAGTCGGCCTCGGGGTCATCTCCACGCAGTACCTGGCGACGCTCGGAACCCACCCGGGGGTGCGCATCGTCGCGACCGCCGACCTGGATCCGGCTCGCGCAGCCGAGGTCGCGGCGCGCTTCCCCGGATGCCGCGCGCTCCCGGTCGAGGAGCTCGTCGCCGATCCGGCCGTGGACACCGTGCTGAACCTCACGATCCCCGCCGCCCACGCCGAGATCGCCCTCGCCGCACTTGCCCACGGCAAGAACGTGTACGGCGAGAAGCCGCTGGCGGCGACCTTCGCCCAGGCCAGCGGTGTCATGGCCCGAGCGGCATCCGGATGGGTCGGGTGCGCACCCGACACCGTGCTGGGCGCGGGGATCCAGACGGCGCGGGCGGTCGTGGATGCGGGGGACATCGGCCGCCCGGTCGCCGCGGTGGCGACGTGGGTGTCGCCGGGGCACGAGGCGTGGCATCCGCATCCGGACTTCTACTACCGCCCCGGCGGCGGACCGCTGCTGGACATGGGACCGTACTACCTCACGTCGCTGTTCCACCTCCTCGGGCCCGTCGCCCGCGTGAGCGGAGCCTCGTCGCGGCCGAAGGCGGTGCGCCGTATCGCCACGGGCCCGCGGGCCGGGGAGCAGATCCCCGTCGAGATCGACACGCATGTGACCGGGGTGCTCGAGCACGTGGGCGGGGCGGTCTCCACCGTGACCTTCAGCTTCGACGCGGCCGGAACCGACGCCGCGCCGATCGAGGTGCACGGCGAGACCGGGTCGCTGTCGCTGCCTGATCCGAACTACTTCGACGGGCAGGTGCGTCTGCGCCCCTCCGGCGACGAGGACTGGACGTCGGTCGCGGTGGGGGCGGGCTACGAGGGCGCCGGGCGCGGCATCGGACTGCTGGACTTCGTCGCCGGTGGGCGCAGGGCCGACGGCGCGATCGCCCTGCACGTGCTGGAGATCATGACGGCGCTCATGGACTCCGCCCGCGAGGGCCGGCGCCTCGAGCTGACCACGACGGCCGAGCGTCCACCCCTCGTGCCGCTCACCCCGGCCGCGCAGTGGCGCGCGAGCTGAACCCCGGCCGCGCAGTGGCGCGCGAGCTGAACCCCGGCCGCGCAGTGGCGCGCGAGCTGAACCCCGGTCAGTCCTCCGGTGCGGCGCGCACCGCGTTGCGGTCGGCGATGAGGGTGTCGCGCACGCGCCGGCGGAGCACCTTCCCGATGAGGGTCGTGGGCAGTTCCTCCCACACGCGGTAGGCGGTCGGGCGCTTGTACTCGGCCAGATGCTCGCGCGCGGCCGCGCGCGCGGCGTCCTCGTCGAAGACGGCACCGGGTTCCAGCACGACGACGGCCGTGACGACCTCGGCGCCGCCGCCCCGGGGCACGCCGACGACGGCCGAACCGGCGACGCCCGGCACGGCGTCGAGCACCTTCTCGACCTCGCTGGGCGAGACGTTCAGGCCGCCGGTGATGATGATCTCCTTCTTGCGGTCGACCACCGTGACGAACCCGTCCTCGTCCTGCATCACGAGGTCTCCCGTGCGCAGCCATCCGCCGTCCAGCAGCGCCTGCGCCGTCTCCTCTGGACGGTTCCAGTACCCCTGGAACACCTGCGGACCCTTGATGAGCAGTTCGCCCGCCTGCCCGAGCTCCACCTCGCGGGCGGGGTCGTTGGGGTCGACCACGCGGATGTCGGTCGAGGGGAACGGAATGCCGATCGTGCCGATCTTCCGTGCGTCGTCGAAGGGGTTCGCCAGCGCGACGGGGCTCGTCTCGGTCAATCCGTACCCCTCGTTGAGCATGCTGCCCGCCAGTTCCTCCCACCGCTTCACCACGGCGGGGGTGAGGGTCATCGCCCCCGAGATCGAGTACACGACGCCGGACAGGTCGAGCCTGCCCTCGCGGGCCACGCGCGCGAGGCGGTCGAACATGGGCGGGACGGCGGGGATGAAGGTCGGCGGATGCTTCTTCGCCGCCTGTGACACCAGCTCAGGGTCGAACGTGGGGAACAGCACGGCGTTGGACCCGGTCTCCACGGCGTAGATCACCGACAGCAGCAGGCCGAACGCGTGGAACATCGGCAGGAGGCCGTAGATGCGGCCGTCGCCGTGCGTGAACCGCGGCATCCACGCGGCGCCCTGGCGCGCGTTGGCCCACAGGTTGCCGTGCGTGATGATCGCGCCCTTGGGCACGCCGGTGGTGCCGGAGGTGTACTGCAGGCACGCGATGTCGGTGACGCTGGGGCGGGGGACGGAGCCGGCCGGCAGCGGCGCGGACTTCTCCAGCCGCGTGAAGGGCACCGTCCCGGGGGCTGCGGCGGTCAGCTTCGCGCGCGATGCGCGGGCCTTCTCCACCGGGAGGCGCAGCGCCAGGCGCGTGGTCCACGGCATGGCACGGGTGATGTCGACGGAGACGACGGTGCGGATGCCGAGGTCGGCGGGGAAGGATCGGATGAGGGGAGCCATCTTGTCCCACGAGATGACGTGCGCCGCGCCATGATCGCGGAACTGCGCCTCGAGCTCGTCGCGCGTGTAGAGCGGGTTGTGCTCGACGACGATCCCGCCCAGCCGCAGCACCGCGTAGAACGCGATCACGTGCTGAGGGGCGTTGGGCAGCACGAGGGCGACGCGGTCGCCGGCTCTCACACCGAGCTCCCGCAGCCCGTTCGCGACGCGGGAGACCCGGTCGGCGAGTTCGCGGTAGGTCAGCGACGCACCGAAGAAGGTCACCGCCGGGCGGTCGGCGTATTGCGCCGAGCGGTCATCGAGCAGGTCGATGAGGGAGCCGGTCGGCTCCTCGATGTCGACGGGGGTTCCTTCGGCGTAGAAGCGGTTCCACGCGCGCGAGTCGTTCAGGTGCACTCGTCCAAGGTTACGGGGCGCCGCCGCTGTGCCCCTCACCCCGCGGCCCGAGGCGGCGGGCTCAGCCGGCGAGGATCGTGTCGACCAGGTGCTGGCCGATCGACGACCCGACGTCCAGGACCAGGCGCGTGCGGACGCCGTCGTGGTCGCGGACGCCGATGCGCTGGCCGCGGAGGTCGGCGATGGTCTGCCCCCGTCCTGGGCCGTCTGATACGTCGACCACGACAGGTACCCGCGGAGCGCGGGTGGGCGTGACCGCGCCGGCTGCGATGACCGCCGCGAGCGGATCGTGCAGCGCGCACGTGCGCCGGCCGTATGTGCCGACGTAGAAGTCGAAGTAGTGGTCGAGGACTTCGCCCACGGCCCGGACGAACGGGCGCTCGTCGGCCAGCAGCATCCGGCGCTGATCCTCGTCGAGGGTGTGCTCCATCGTCACGTCCAGTGGCACGAGGGTCACGTCCCAGTCCGCGGCGATGAGCGCGGCCGCCGCGTGCGGGTCGTTGAACACGTTGGCCTCGGCGGCGGGCGTGATGTTGCCCGGGACCAGGGCCGCACCGCCCATGGCCGTGACCTCGGCCACCCGTCCGGGCAGGGTGGGGTCGGCCTCCAGCGCGTGCGCGATGTTCGTCAGCGGCCCGATCGTGAGCACGTGCAGACGGCCCTCGTACTCGTGGGAGAGATCGATGAGCAGCTGAACCGCGGTCCGAGGATCCGGCTCGCGTGCACCGCGCGGCAGATCCACACCGCCGATGCCGTTCTCGCCGTGCACCCACCCCGCGCCGCCGCCGTAGGGATGGTCGAGGTGGTCGTGCGCGCCGACGGCCACGGGAACGGCGGGGGCGCCGGCGAGCGCAAGGAGGTCGAGCGTGTTGCGCGCGGCCTGCGCCGCCGATGTGTTGCCGCTGACGGTGCCGATGCCGACCAGCTCGACGTTCGGCGCGGCCAGCAGGTAGGCCAGGGCGAGCGTGTCGTCGATGCCGGGGTCGCAGTCGAGGTAGACGGGGATCGGGGTGGTCATGCGGCTCCTCGCGGACGTTGCGGATGCGGACCCCGTCGTCCACGCGCCGCCGAAAGCGGCACTGTTCGGTTATACAACGTGCGCCGCCCGATTCCCGCACAGGCAGCGTGGTGCAATGGTGGGATGGCCTCTCCCCTCGGCTCCCTGTGCGTGGTCGGCAGCATCAACGTCGACGTCACCGCATCCGTCGCCCGCCTCCCCGAGCCCGGCGAGACGGTGCTCGGCGGCACCCTGACCCGCGATGCCGGCGGCAAGGGCGCGAACCAGGCGGTCGCGGCTGCGCGCCTGGGCGGACGCGTGCGGATGGTCGGCGCCGTGGGCGACGACACCGACGGCCGCGCGATGCTGCAGAACCTCAGCGACGCGGGGGTCGACGCCGGTGAGGTCTGGCTCGTTGACGCGCCCACCGGCACGGCCCTCATCACGGTCGACGACGAGGGTGAGAACCAGATCGTGGTGTGCCCCGGCGCGAACCACGATGTGACCGTCGACGGTGTGACGTTCACGCCGGATGAGGCGGTGCTCACGCAGCTGGAGATCCCCCTGCCCGTCGTGGCCGCGCTGACCACTGCCGTGCCGGGATTCCTCGCCGTCAACGCCGCGCCCGCCCAGTCGCTGCCGCCGGAGCTCGTGGACCGCGCCGACCTGTTCATCGTCAACGAGCTCGAGTACGCCGTGCTTCCCGAACTCTCGCGGGCGTCCCTCGTGGCCGTCACGTACGGCTCGGCCGGAGCAGCGCTGTTCCGCCGCGGACGCGAGGCGGTCCGGGTCGCGGCGCCGACGGTGCGCGCGGTCAGCTCCGTGGGCGCCGGCGATGCGTTCTGCGCGGCGCTGACCCTCGCCCTCCACGCGGGCTGGGACCCCGAGCGGGCGCTGCGGGCCGCGTGCGCGGTGGGGGCGGATGCGGTCACCCGGCCGGGGGCGCAGCCCGACCTGCAGCGCCTCGACGCGTACGCCTGAGCGCGGACGGGAGATCCGTCAGCGCTTCGCGGGGTCGTCCGAGACGTGCAGATACTCGCTGATCCACAGGCCGGGGATCACTTCGCGATCCCCCCGATGGGCGAAGCCGAGTGACTCGTACAACCGGCGCGCCGGAGCGTTCTCACGGCCGGTGGAGACCGTGACGCGCGGGCCCTCGGCCAGCGCGCGTTTCACCAGCCGCGATCCGATGCCCCGCCGGTGACACGACGGATCGACGATCAGACGATCGAGGTCCACGACGCCGTCGTCTGTGCGGTACCCGAGCGCACCGACCACCCGGTCGCCGTCGACCTCGATCAGCCAGCAGAGGCCGGCCGAGCTGAGGTCGCTCTTGTCCTCGTGGAGGGGCGGGATGCGGTCGTCGCCGATCAGCGCGGCTTCGACGGCGTACGCCTCGCGCTGCAGCGGGAGCAGGCGGTCGACGAATGCGGGGACATCGCCCTCCGCCAGCTTCAGCTCGGCCATCCGCAGATCTTGACAGACGCCGCGGCCGGAAGTCGACCGGGTCCACCGAGCGATTCGCCTCCGTTGACGTCCGGTTCAAAGCGGTCGTCACGTACGGAACCCTGCGCGCGGCCGGCCGATTTCAGAGGGCGGCCGGGGGGCGATCCATCATCCGGCGTAGTGATCGCACATCGCAGGGTGATACTGCTCGAAGCGGATCTCCTGCAGATCGCCTCCGCTCAACGTCGCACCGAGTCGATCCAGGTAGTACTCCCACCCCGGCCCCATCATCGCCGGGTCATCGCTGCCGAGCGCCTGCGCGAAGGTGAGTCTCGTGGTTCCTCCCTCGTCCTGGAGGTCGAAGCGCACCTGCCAGAGGTTCGAGCCCGTGCGCGTCTCAGCGCGGAACCGCTGGGGCGGCACGCACTCCTGGATGCGGAACTCCTGGCCCTCGACGTCCTCGCCTTCAGCGGTCATGTAGAAGGTGATCGTCCCCGTGGCGGGGTCACCCTCCCATCGCCCGATCCAGCGCTCGAGTCGGGCCGACTCGGTCATCGCCGCCCAGACGGCATCCATCGGTGCGTGGAAGCGCCGGTGCAACCGGACTTCCCTGCCCAGTGGACCGTTCATGGTGCTTCCCGTCGGTGTCGGGGTCGTGCTGTCGGTCATGAGATCTCCTGTCGCCGTTCGTGCGTGAGGGAACGCTCACGGATCGTGCGACGAACCTCGAGGTCGAGGCCGTCGAGCGCCGCACTCGGGATGGGTGGCTGCACCAGCTCATCGAGGAACACCCGAACGGCCGAGAGGGGGTCGCGACGGAGTCGGTAGCGGCGGATCCGGCCGTCTGTTTCGACATCGACGAGGCCGGACTCGCGAAGAATCCTCAGATGCCTGCTGACGGCAGGGCGACTCGTCGGTTCGGTGGCGGCGAGTTCGCCGGCGGACAGCGGGCCGTCGGAGAGACGCATCACGACTCGCCGCCTTGTCGGGTCAGCCAAAGCCTCGAAGACGTCCATGGCCAAAGCGTAACCGCGAGGTTACGCGAATGAAAGGCCCCATGGATCCGTCACGGTCTTCGCGGTACGTGCTGTGCGACGGGCGCGCCGGGCAAGCGCGCAACGTCGCGTGGCCCGCCGATGAACGACGAGCTCGAGAAAGTGATGGTGTCATTTCCAGAGCTAGACCGGACTGCCCCAGCCGATATCGCGCCACTTCGGACTGACGATTCTGGGGATCGCGTTGGCGTGGTGGCTGGCGTATATCCAGAGTTACTTCAGACAAAGCTTTGAAAAAAGACCGGGTCCGAAGCGGTTTCGGTCACTCACGCGCAGTGGCCGCTTCGGGGTAAGGATCGGTATCCTCGTCGACGCGCCTGCTGCGAGCGTCACGGCCTCCTACTCCGTTAGCTCCCGCCGCTGGGTGTATGGCGCCAACATGTACCGGCGACGCGAACGTGCAGGCGCGCCACGACAGCCGCTAACTGGGTGGAGGGATGAGCTGGCCGGATGCGTCGGCCCGAGCGAGCGGCGCCGAGGCACACCCTGATGGGCGAGCGTACGGCCGCGGGCATACTGAACGTGTGCAGAGACGTACATGGGGGAGTTTTTCGGCGGCGGTTGCGCTTGTGGCTTTGTTCCTTGGTTCGCCGCCGGCAGCGATCGCCGTTGAGCCGAAAGCGGCACCTGCGACCGTCGCGGTCGAGGACTACGCCGGCGCCCGGGCGGATCACGTGACCAGCGAGCTCAAGGCGATGGACTTGGACTGGAAGTTCAGCAAGCGCGTGCTGAAAAAGTCGAACTGGTGGGTGACGAAGCAGTCACCCAAGCCCGGCTCATTGGTGAAGCCTGGCACAGTCCTCAAGCTCACCGTTAGCAAGAAGGCGCCATTATCCGAAGCCCAGGTGAAGGCCGCTCAGAACGCTGCTTTCGATCAGTTGCCAGACATCCCGATGTGGGACGGGGCAACCGTGAAGGGAACGGTTGTGAGCGCGTCCGAGGTGTGCGTGGACCGAAAGTACGGCGATGGGCGCAACGCTGGATTCGTAGTCGTAACCGTGCCGACCCTTGAGCTTGGTGAACCTCTGGACGGCACCTGCAAGAAGGACTACCGCCCCTCCCGGGCGAACGCGGCCGGCGTCGTGGACGTGCCGGCCAGCGTCGCAGGCGCCCCCGGTCTTCTCGTGAGCTCCGACTTCGGTACCGACTGGCCGCTGACGGTGCCCTACGCTGTCGTTCATTGCGCGGACTACAAGGCGGGCAGCCGGACCCTCCAGATCGTCACCGTGGTCGCACCGGACGGCACCACTTACGCTGTCAATGGCACGGCGATGACCTTCACGGACTTCCCCGAGATCGACGTGATCTGGGCGAACAGCCCGGAGATTCCGGATTCGAAGATCAGCATCTCCCCGGTAATCAACGCGGGCATGAGCCTATGCCGCTGACGTCCCTGGTGAACAAAGAACCGCAACGAGCTACTGGGGCCTGTCTCGACGCGGTGCGTCGGGACGCAGCCGCCTCCTATAGGCATCGGAGAGGTGGTCGCCAGACGGCCGACTCTAGGGAGCGGCCCCGCCGGTCGCGGTGACGATCAGCGACCAGGGGTACCCGCCGAACAGCACGCGGCCGTACGCAAGGCGCTTCTTGACCTGAGCAGCCCGCGGGCAGATCGCGCCGACAGGATGACGAGGCGGGCGCGACGCAATCGTCCAACGAGCCATTGGACGATTGCCGGGAGCCGAGGCGTGCCGATCAGCCGCTCATGCCCGGTTGATGTTCGGGCTTCAGCTCCGACTGTGGCGAGCCGCTAGGTGTACCCGGCCATGAGGTTGGTGGCGGTGCGGCATCGAAAGGCTTGTCGGTATCGCGCTCATGGTTCATAGTCAGGGGAGAATTGCAGGAGGATCTGTGACAACACAGCACGGAGGTGACAAGCAACATCGCGGAGGACGCGCCCGTCCGCGCCGCTGGCGATTCCGCGTTCATTGGGTCAAGAGGAGGAGGTGGCAGCCATGACGGTTTCGTCGATCGATATCGACATCGCTTTGCTGCAGCAGGCGAAGGAACTCGCTGGGACACCGTCGAACCGCGAGACGCTGGATCTCGCACTGAGGACGCTTATTGCTGTCCGCCAACAGCCTGCCGCAGTTGAGCGCATCATCGGTCGAAGCTTCGTGCCTGACCAGATCGACGCTCCGACCCGAACCCCGGACGCCTCGGGCTCCTCGTCATGACGGCAAAGGCGCCCTCTTAACGCAGGGCGGGACGGCGCGCTCCGCGGCGTGGAGCCGATCCCCGAGCATCTGCGCGGCCGTTTCGAGCAGGGCGCTTAGCCGCGCGTGGAGGCCTCCACTGTGGGTTGCACGCGGTGGCTGCCACGTTGAATCGGCAGGTCGACTATCCGGGACTTCCGGATGGTTCGCCGTCACGGTCTGATCCTTCAGGACGCGTGTATCGGGATGTCGAGAGACCACGCGCGACCGCCGCTGTTGCCGCCAACGCACAAGAAATCCTCACAGATTGGCAGCCCGGGGAACGGCCGAGCATTCCTCGGTAGTTGGGATCTCGGCGCGGGAGAGTGCCTCACTCGCGGAGCCCCCGCGCTAGATTCGCGGTCGCCTGGTCCGCCCTCCTCGGGTGATAAACCCCGACTGGGTAACGAGCATGACGAACGCGGTGTCCGTTCGGTTCAGACGCTTTCAAGCTCACTCGCCTCGATCGCCACGCCCCGCCGACTCAATGGCTCCGGCACAAGCTTCAGGTCGGCCCCCCATGGCAGCTTCACGCCGCGATCGGGCTCCCACAGATCGTTTGGATCACCGATGCTCGCGACCACCCAGTCGGGCAGAGGCGCTCCAGCTTCTCGAAGGCGGAGTTCGACGATTCCGGCGATCGCGTCGCTCCATCGCCCGACATTCGGCGGTTCTTCCGCGGCGAGGACTACGCGTCCAGCAGCATCCACGGCACGGAGGTCGTCGGCCAGTTGAATAAGCAGTCGGTACGCAAGCCGACCGTTTCCTCTGGCTACGGCCTTCGAGAGCTCAGCCGCGATCTCGGCCGCGCTGCTTCGACCCCGCATTCGGTTACAGTACCGAGCGGTCGCCTCGGCGCCTATTGCTCGCCGAAGGCAAGGGCTGTGGGTAGCGAGTCGGGAGACGGTATCCGGCGCATCGTTCCGAGGCGTGCTGTGATGCCGGGACCGGCCAAGAGCAAGGTGTGGCTCGCACTTATTCGGGTGTGCGGTGGGAGCCTGACAGAGGTCGAGACGTTGAGTTCCACAGCTCCCGGTCTCTTAGGAGCGGGACCCTGCGGTCATCGCTCGCTAGGAGGGTGGCGGGTCCGGCCAGGCCAGCTTTTACCGCGGCGGCACGCTGAACGGAGCTACATCCCTAGGCGCCGGGGGTGTCTGTGCCCGAGAATGGCGATATGGAGAACGCCCCGGCCGCGCACGACTCCCTGAGTGAGACGCAGTTCTGGGAGGCGCAGCCCGGGGTGATCGAGGACGTGGCGGCGGCTCGCCGGCAGGCGGCGGACGGCGAGCTCCATAGTGCCGCCGAGGTGCGCGCGCGGTACAGGCCGTGACACGCCCGGGAGAGGACTTGCTCGCAAGGTTTCGAGCGGCGCTCATCCGGCGGGGTGCCCGCCGAGGCAGCCGCCGAAGCGGACCCCTGGTCGTGGGCGCTGTGGCTGAACGGAGCTGACCGCGACGAGCGCGGCCAACCGGTCCCCCCGAAGATCGAACGACTGGCAGCCAGCGAGATTGCAGATGTTCTCCGCGACGCGCAGCGGGATGCTTGGACGTGGTCAACGTGACGGCAATCTGACGCGCCCAAAGCAGTCGCCGTCAGCCCTGTCTGACTCCATGTGGGGCCTCGCGGTCCGCATGGCGGCCAGTAGGTGGCCCGTTAATCTCGGTTAGGCCGCGTATAGGAAAACAGCGGCCCCGTTACTGTCGGTTAGGCGCCGAAGCGAAACCACTCGCCGCTTTGTGGCGGGTTCGAGGTCGTCCGGATGTGGGCGGGCGCCGCGCCCCGGGCAATCCGCTAACGAGGCGTTGGCGAATTGGGAAGCTCCTCGCCCCTGGCATTCGTCCAGTGATGCGTTGGACGAATTGCCCGGCGGATGGCGCGCAACAGCGCTCTCGATTCCCCTTCGATGTGAGGGCTCGACGGGTTAGCGCCCCCCGACGCCGCGGCGCATCCCGCGACGCGGCCGAACTCCGCGCTCCTGCCCGGTTCGACGAGTAGGTCGCCGCGAACGTGCTCAGCCATCCGCGCTCGCACTGCCGTCGGCGGAGGCGCCGAGGGCGAAGAACTCACGGGGCTGCCCGCTCGCGCTGTCCTGGGCGGCGTCTGCGGGCTCGTACTCCGCGGCATCCTTTTCGATGAGCGCGCGGGCCAGGTCCGGGTCCGTCTCGGCGAGAGCGGCCGCGTCCCACACCGTCTCGTTGCTGACGGACTTCTTGTCGAACGCGACGACCGCGCGCAGCGGCTTGAGCGGACGGCTCAAGGAGAGCTTGCGGCGACGGTTCTTGACGGCGAGCACCACACCGAACACGACGCCGACCAGTAGCGCGAGAGCCCCGAGGACCAGGATGATGACCGCGCGCTTGGAGTCGGCGGGGTAGAAGCGGGAGAACACGACGGCCTGCGCGGCGAGCACAGCACCGCTGAGGAGGAACACCGACCCGTGGGCGAAGTCCACCTGACGGTAGACGTCGACGGAGTCGGGGTTGATCACACGGTTGCGAAGAATGTTGGTTGCCATGCGCGCCTCTATGCGCACGTCACCGAATCGGACACTGTCGATGATCTGCCTGACACACTCAACTCCGAGGACGTCGTGGAACCGGATGCCGACTGCCCCGTTGCCTGACCGCTCCCTCGGCGGTGGCGGTCCCCCGTCACCCTGCGGCGCCTGACGCGCGTGTACGCTTCACCGCACGAGGGGGACAACGATGCCGAGAGCTCGCAAAGTGGCGATACGGGAACTGGCCGCGGACTTCGAGACCACCGAGGACCACATCCGCGCGGCCATCCACCAACTCGGGGAGTACGTGGAACGGTCATCGAAGACAGTCGACCCGTCCATAGCCACCCTCCTGCGGGAAGCGCTCGGTGACCCAGGGTTCGTCGTCAACGCAGAGAGCCTCGCACACGTTCGAGCCGCCCCGCAGAAGTACCACCAGCCGGCCCCCTTGGTGGCGGAGGAAGGGGCGGTGTTCGATGCCCAACGGGTAGTCGAGTCAGGCCGGGTCTGGCTGTACCGCGGCGGTGACGGCACCTACGAGGCGAAGCAGCCCCGAGAACCTGACGATCAGGTGATCGGACACCGCGACACCACGGTCACCACCGAGTCCCGCACTGTTGGCCGCGGTGGGCATTGGGTCACGGAGACCCAGACGACGCGAGAGCAGCACCCCGAGGTCTACTACTAGTGCGCTGGTTCGCCCGCCTCGGCGAATTGCGCAACGGGCCGTTGCGCAATTCGCGTCGCCCGTTGTCAGTCATATTGAAGGTCGTCGTCGATGTATCGGATAGCCGCCGCCGCAGCGTCGCCCCCGATGAGCAGGCATTGCGTGACGGACCGTCCACCGAGGTCTTCCCTGGGCTCCTGGAGGAAGGCGTACTTGTCTGGGTCGCTGAAGTCGCGAGGAAGCGCTGCAAGGGCTTCTCCGAGTCCCGGGATGACGTCTAGCCAGGACAGCGACTTCAGGTCGTCGAGCTTCTCGGCCTCGCTGCCGAGGTCGATGGCGGACCAGACGACCCATGCCAGCGCTCGCTGGTGTGCTGCGTCGTTGAAGGCCTCAGCGTCGACCCCTGCCGCGATAACGAAGTCCATCTCCTCGGGCTTAGCCCGGGGCCGTGACGCTCTTCGCACCGACGGACAACGTCAATCGCGTCGAGCAGCTCGCGCAGAACAGCTTCGAGCTTCTCCGTGACCACGAGGTAGAAGTCGAGACCGCGCTGGGAGGAAGGCATCGTCTGGACAGCGTCCAGCTGCCGCTTTGCCGCGTCGGTGGCGGTCAGTGTCCGCAGCGCATCGGTGACGTGGTCGTTTGGTTGCTTATGCTGCTCGGGCATCGCGGAGGTCCTTCCGGGTGGCGCTGGTAGAGGTGTTCGACGTGCGTCGCCGTGCGGCGCTGCGCTGAATGTCTTCGGACTGGAAACGCGCGTGGCCCACCCGGTCCTGAGGGCTGCATTCGGTGCAGCCGTGTGACTTGCGGCGGTTGGGGATGCTCTGGGAGGTTTCGTGGCCGTCCTTGCATCGCCACTCGAACTTCGTGGTCGACCCGGCCATGACCTGGTTGGGGTCTTTCCGGTTCTTGTAGGGGTGCCAGTCGGTGGCGAGGTCGGGGTGGGTGGTGGCGAAGTCGTTGAATCCGGCGAGGAGGAGGCGGCCGGCGCAGTACGGGCAGCCGCATCCTCGGGTCCTGGCCTCGAGTCGCATCAGGAATGGGTGGCCCGCTTCGCACCACCAGACGACGGATAGGCGTGACCCTTTGGTGCAGTCACCAGGGTCACGGCCTTCGTTGAGTTCGGGGAGCCAGGTTGCGGCGAGCTGGGGGTGGGTGTCGGCGAGGCTTCGCCCCGAAGCGCGGGTACGACGCTGCTTGCATCTCTTGCAGGACTTGCCGTTTCGGGTCCGCTCCCAGGCGGTCGCCTTGAACTCGTGGCCTCCCGGGCACAGCCAGAGCCGGAGCTTGGTGTCCGTAGCAGTGAAGGTGCTCGCCGACTGTCGACGGACGCTGGAGGGGTGCAACTCCCGCGCAATCCCTGGGTTGGTCGTGGCCAGGTCGTTGACACCCGTCCGCACGACACGGTTGAGGCATACCGCGCAGCCACTGTCGTTGAGTGTCCGGTTCGACGGCGATGCGGTGTAGGGGTGACCTTTGGTGCACAGCCACCAGACCGGTCTGCTGCTGGCGACGCTGATGTCCTCAGCGGTGAGGTCGCCGTTGAGCGTGGGGTGCAGCTGCTCGGCGGCGGTCGCGTTGACCGTGCGGAGGTCGTTCACACCGGGCATGACGTGGCGACGGGTGCAAGTCGGGCAGGGGGTTCGCGCCCCGGATTCGTCGTCGTTCACGGTGATGTCCATGTAGGCGTGGCCGTGGTCGCAGTACGCGCGACGCCGACGCGGTCGGGCGAGGGTGGGGCCCGAGTCATCGTCGAACTGGTAGATGTTCGTGTCACCCGTGCACGCGAGGTAGTCGCCCCAGCTCTGGAATGTCTCCGGCCGCGGGTACCAATCGGTGACGTCGGTGGGCAGCGCGAACTCGTGCGAATGGCGTGCGTGGTAGCCGCTATATCCCCGGAACGCGACCTGGAGCGAAAGGTGCGCGGGATGCAGGTGCAGCCACACGGCGCGGGCAGTCGCGGGGGAGGAGGCACGCACGAGGTTGGTGATGCACTCGCTCATCCACGCGAACGTCGACGCGTAGGGGGGAGCGGGGTCGAACAGGCGCACCAGGGTGTCGCGTCGGGTGAGCCACTGCATGACGGCCACCGCATACCTGAACCCTTCATGGTCCTGGACGCGGAGGTCATCCCGGAGCGATGCGATGAGCGCCAGGAGCAGTTCGATATCGACCCGGCTCTTCCGGCGAAGTTCGCGAAGCTTACGGTGCGCGGCGACCGTCTTTACGGAGACGGTGCCCTGCGTGGCGGGGGTGCTCCCCGGTCCGGTCCAGCGTCGGTGCCGCTCGCAGACGAAATCGTCGAGATGCGGGTGCTGTTGGACGTGAGCGCCCTGGTGGCACAGGGTGCACGCCCACCGCTCGGGCAGTAGCGATGCGCAGGTGCGGCAAGCGTCAGAGTCCTCGTGGATAGCGGTGGGGGGTGCGGCAACGAGGCGGTCGAGCGGTCGGCCGGTCTTCGCGGAAAGGAGGCTCGCCCAGGTGGTCGCGGGGTCGTGCTGGCGGGCCCGGGCGAGGAGTTCGCGAGCGGACCTATCCTGGAGGCCGTTGATGCCGAGGGTGCGGCGGCCGTACGAGTCGAGGTTCTCCCGGTGGCCGGGGCGAACGGTGAACGGGAGTCGACGGGTCAGGTCTTCGGTGTTCATGCGCTCATCACCAGCTCGGTGGCGGTCTTGTCCTTCTTGGTCTTCCGGGTGAGGACGTTGCGGTAGAAGTTCTCCGCGGTCAGGTCGAGCGTGTATCCATCGAGGACCGCGGGGTCGAGTCGTTCGCTGTCGGCGCCGCGCTGCACCAGGTCGATGGCGGCGCCGGTCAGCAGCCGCCCGAGCGAGCCGATGGAGCCACCGGTGCGGTCGTAGAGGTACCGGGCGTGCTCATCGAGGGTCTTCACCGGGTGGTCTCGAAGTTGGAGCATCTGCTCGAACCCGCGGATGAGCTTCTTCCAGGAGGCACGGTCGGACGGGTCGGACCAGACATACCGCTTGAGCTCCAGCACCGCGAACCTGCTGGACAGCTGCTGCCCGCGTGCCCCGCTCATCAGGTTCGAGGTGGTGACGTCGATACCGCAGTACAGGAACGTTGCGTTGACGTCGTTGTGCAAACCCTTCAGAAGGTCGACGGACTCACCGAGGCCGGAGCTGCGGCCGGCGAGGTTGTGAAGTTCATCCACCACGATGAGCTGGGTGCGGGCGCGACGGATGGCTGCGACGACCTTCGTGCGCAGGTCCGTCATGGAATCCCGGGTAAGCGCCGGCAGCCCGAAGAACGCCGCCATCTCCTTGAGCAGCGCCTTGCCGTTGCTGCCGGGCGGGATTTCGATGTACATCACCGGGACGTGTTCGAACTGCTGCCAGTCGGGGACCTGCTTGGTGTACTCGGCGAGAACCCAGCTCATCAGCCGTTTGGCCATCGTGGTCTTGCCAAGGCTGGAGTCGCCGGAGAGGATGACGCCGGCGTGCCCGGAGTTGCGTGCACGGTTCTCCTGGAACGCGCGGGTCAGCATGAGCTTCCCCTTCATGGCGCTGTCGGTGGCGAGCACGATGCCACCGGAGTAGTAGTCCATCCGGCGGTGGTCGTAGTCAGCCTTGGCGCTCGGGCTGTCGGTGCCGCCCGGGAGCTCTCCCGGCGCCACGGGCGGGTGCTGCAAGTAGTGCAGCAGTGACTCCCGGCGGTTCAGCGCGGTGGTGTTACCGCTGTCGGGGCTGGTGAACGCGAGGATGAGCGATTCAGCGATGTTGGTCATGGTCTTCTCCTAGAAGGCGGGGGTGAAGTCGTCGTCGTCGAGCTCGGGCTCCGGTGCGACGTACTCGGGAAGAGGGGTGAGTATGGGCGTGGGCATCGGGGTGCCCGTGATTTCCGCATCGGAACGTGCGGTGAGGATGCGGTAGTCGTCCTCGACCTCGGGGAAGTTGGGTTCGAGGAGGCTGTCCTCTTCGCCACGCTTGTGGCACTCGATGAGCGCCCCGTCGCGGTCGACTACCCACACGCATGCCGGGTTGTAGGGGTCGACCTTCACCTCCCATTTCCCGCCGTGGCGGGGATGCCGGGACTTCTCATAGCGGAGACGGTGGAGTTCGTCGGAGTCGTACTCGCGCGTCGCGACCGTGACGCCGGTGGAGCGGATGACACGGAAGTGGGAATCGAGCATGCGGATGTAGTCCTCGCGGGTGAGCGGGGCGCGGAACTGAGCGGCGGTCATCGCGGCGCGCTCTGCCACCTGGTTCGGGGAGAGCAGGCGGGTTGGATACAGCCGGTCACGCAGTCCCTCGTGCGGCCGGTTCTGCCAGGTGCGGATGACCCAGTCCTCGAAAAGTTCCCGGAGCATCTCCACCGTGAGGAGTTCGTCGGTCGACACTTTCGTGCCCCGGTGCTCTGTGCTGCGGCCGACGTAGCCCTCCAGGTATTGCGTGAACAGGCTGTTCACGCTCCCGAACGTGCGCTCCACGTGCGGCTTGCTGGTCGGCGTATGGGGTGCAGAGAGGACGAGGGAGCACTGCAGCTTCTCAGCGGCCGCGCGGAACGTGGTCGAGACGTAATCCTTTCCGCGGTCGGTGGTGATGTCGCGAGGGAAGATGAACGGCATCCCGTGCGCGTGCGACTCATACTCTTCCTGGGGCATGAGCGACAGCTTCGGGTTCTCTCGCTTCAGCAGGTCACGGAACCACTCCCGTGAGGGTCGCGCGGTGCGCGGGGTCGCAGCCTGCGCGAGCAGGAGCGCCTGGTCGATACCTTTGGTCGCCTTCAGCCGGATGGTGAACGCGAGGATGGACCGCGTGTGCACGTCGACCATGATGCTCAGCAGTGGCCGAACTCGCTCACCCTTCGGAGTGCGGACCTCGACGTCCATCGTGTTCGTATCGATTTCGACCTGAGCGCCGGGGAACAGTGGCGCCGCCTTCGCGAAGGTCCGGTCCGGGCGGTTGCCGAGCGACCGACGCGTCTTCGCGCTCCCGGTGGTGTGCTTCCCGCCGCCGAGCATTCGCACCAATTGGTAGAACCTCGACCGGGACGGCAGCTTCACCAGCCCGTAGGTGTCCCGGACCTGGTTCGAGGTCTCCTGGATGATGCGGCTGACGGTTCCGGTGGACCGGTTCTTCTGGGCGTTGACGACGTTCACCAGGATGGTGTAGACCCGCCAGTCTAGGCGGTCGACCGTGGTCTTGAACTCTCGGATGGCGCGGCCATCGACGAGACCGATGAGTCCGTCACGGCGGTACTTGGACAGCTTGTCGAAGAAGGTGGACCGGCTCATTCCACGGCCGTTGTCCGCCATCTCGTTGAGTTTCCGGATGACCCGTCGCTCCTGGGTCGTGGAGGAGAGGTCGTACTCGGGTCGACGGCGACCGTTGCGGCCGATGCCGGTCAGCACCTCCTCGATGTCGGCCGCGAGTATCGTCGCTGCTTCGACGATATGCCGGGGGAGGTTGTCGAATATCCGCGGGCTGCGGCCGTCGTCGGCCTCGAGAAGCTCCGCCAGCTCGCTGTGCGTGAGCGTCCGCTGTTCGTTCGTGACTCGGTGGACGAGGCTCACCCCACGGGTGTTGGTCTTTTCGATTTCGTAGACTTCGCCGCTGATGGTCAGAGCGATAGCTTCATGCGATGCCATCAACGTTCCCCTTCCGGCTCGGGTTGACCTGGACAGGGGTCGACGGGCGGAGGTGGATGCCGAGGTCGACGAGGAGCGACCGTGTCCACAGCAGGTGGAAGACCCGGCTGCGGGCGGCGGGGGTAGAGGCGGCCGGCATGTGGTCGACGGCGTCTTGAATCGTCCAGCCCGGTGCGGCTGCTTGGAGGACCTCCTCCTCGGCCTCGATGCCCGGGTGGTTCGGGGTCTGTCGGAACAGCGCCAGCCAGGCGAGGTTGACTCGCTCCTGGTCTGGTCGTTCGGTCAGTACTTTGTAGTTCCAGCCGACTGCCTCACAGACGTGGCGGGTCCACTCGAACTGCGCCTTTGCGCTCTCGTTGATGCGAGCGGCGGGCTTCACGTCGTACATCGTCTGGACCCCGCTGGCGTCGAGCGCGAGGAAGTCTGGGTAATGCCGCGTCCCGTCGGACGCGGTGAGCATCATCGGCTGCGCGGCCACGGCCACAATGTCCCCGGTGTGGTCCAGCCAGGTCAGGGAGTCCCGTTCGAGCAGCGACTCGTGCCAGACGTGGGACCCGGTCGAGGCCATCCAGTAATAGCCGTGGTAGTTCCGCTGGCGCGGGTAGGCCTTCCCGACACGAATCGCGTCAGCCGTATACAGGGACTGACCCAGGAGCTGGGAGTCCAGCGGGGCGGTGGAGGACGTGCCGTGCATCGTCCAGGTTGCGGTGTACGAGTACTTCCTGGAGAAGTTCGCCGCAGCAGAGGGCAAGCGGGGCGGTGAGTTCTACACGCCCGCCGGTGTGGTGCGGGTGCTCGTCGAGGTCCTGCAGCCGACGCGGGGTCGGGTGTACGACCCGGCGTGCGGGTCGGGCGGCATGTTCGTGCAGGCGGAGAAGTTCATCGACGCCCACCACGGTGAGGGCAGCGACATCTCGGTCTTCGGGCAGGAGCTCAACGAGCGCACCTGGCGGATGGCGAAGATGAACCTTGCCATCCACGGGCTGACGGGCAACCTCGGCCCGCGGTGGGGCGACACGTTCGCCCGCGACCTGCACCCGGACGTGCAGGCCGACTTCGTGATGGCGAACCCGCCGTTCAACATCAAGGACTGGGCGCGCAACGAGGACGACCCCCGCTGGCGGTTCGGCGTGCCGCCGGCGAACAACGCAAACTACGCCTGGATCCAGCACATCCTCTCCAAGCTCGCGCCCGGCGGGCAGGCGGGTGTGGTCATGGCGAACGGCTCGATGTCGTCGAACTCCGGCGGTGAGGGCAGGATCCGCGCCGAGATCGTCGAGGCCGACCTCGTCTCGTGCATGGTCGCGCTGCCGACGCAGCTCTTCCGGTCGACGGGCATCCCGGTGTGCGTGTGGTTCTTCGCGAAGGACAAGGGCAAGCGCGCCGGCGAGGTGCTGTTCATCGACGCCCGCAACCTCGGGCACATGGTCGACCGCGCGGAGCGTGCGCTCAGCGACGAGGACATCGCCAGGATCGCCGGCACGTTCCACGCCTGGCGCGGTGTCGAATCGGATGCCGCACCCGTGGAGTACGCGGACGTTCCGGGCTTCTGCTACTCCGCGCCCCTTTCCGAGATCAAGGCCGCGGATTATGCCCTGACCCCTGGCCGCTACGTCGGCGCGCCGGAGGTCGAGGACGACGGCGAGCCGATCGAGGAGAAGCTCGCGCGCCTGCGCGCCGAGCTCGAGGCGCAGTTCGCCGAGTCCGCGCGGCTGGCGGACGTCGTGCGCGAGCAGCTGGGGAGGGTCGAGTGACTGCCGTGAGCTGGCTTGAAGACCTCGTGGCGGACGGCCAGGTCTCATACGGAATCGTCCAGCCCGGAGCCCATCAAAACGACGGAGTACCAATCGTCCGGGCGGGAGACGTCCGGGAGGGGCGCATCGACACAAGCCGGCCACTGCGGGTGGCGCCAGAGGTCTCCGCTCGGCACGATCGAACAGTGCTCGTTGGGGGAGAGTTGCTCTTTACGCTGGTGGGTTCGGTCGGCGAGACCGCGCTGGTCCCGAAGTCACTCGCGGGCTGGAACGTAGCGCGCGCTGTGGCGGTACTTCGGCCCATTGGCGTCGATGCGAGATGGTTGCATTACGCGCTCAACTCCCAGCCTGCGCGTCGGCAGATTAACTCGCTGCTCAACACGACGGTCCAGCCAACTCTCAATCTCGCGGATCTGAAACGCCTCACTCTTCCAGCGTCATCGCTCCAGGAGCAGCAGGCGATCGCCGAGGTGCTGGGCGCCCTCGACGACAAGATCGCCGCCAACACCGCCCTCATTTCACAGCTCGATGCGATCATGCACCTCACTTTCCGCGGGCTTGCCAAGGCGAGCGCAGCGCCCCTTTCGACTACTGCGGAGTTTGTGAACGGGAAGGCGTTCACCAAGGGTGCAAGCGGGTCAGGGCGCGTAGTCGTTCGAATTGCTGAGCTCAACGGAGGAATCAGCGGATCGACGGTCTATTCGGATGCGATCGTCGACGACAAACACGTTGCGCGTCCCGGTGACATCCTCTTTGCGTGGTCCGGCTCGTTGACGCTTCACCGGTGGTTCCGAGGAGAGGCAATCGTGAATCAGCACATCTTCAAGGTCATTCCGCGTGAGGGGTTCCCCACGTGGCTCGTCTACGAGCTGCTCCGGCACAAGCTCGCCGACTTCAAAGCGATTGCGGCGGACAAGGCGACGACGATGGGACACATTCAACGCCACCATCTGGACGAGGTTGTCGCGGTACCCGTTGCCTCTGAGGTGCAGCGCGTCGATGCGCTGATGAACGGACTCTGGGCGCGCGCGCTCGGAGCGGAGCGGGAGTCGCTGACCCTCGCCGAGACGCGCGACGCGCTGCTGCCGCAACTCATGTCAGGGAAGCTCCGGGTGCGCGACGCGGAGCGGATCGCGGTCGATGCCGGGCTCTGAGCACCTGGCGGGATAGATTCACATGGCTGCACCGACGCAGCATCCGGGGGGATGAAGAGTATGACCGCGACCACTGCGCGCGCACCGGCGACGACACGTTCTCCGCGCCCGGCGCGGCGGACGCCCATCTGGGCGAAGGCATTGCTGGTGGGCGCACTCTTCCTGCTCGTTGTGGGCGCCGGGTTCGCCGGCGTCAGCGTCGGCAAGTTCCTCGGCGCCGGAGAGCAACGTTCTGTGCAGGTCACGAAAGCCCTGACGACGGAGGAGCAGGTGATCCTCGTCACGTCGGGCATAACCGGTCTCGAGACGAAGCGCGACAACCAGGACTTCTTCGGGTGGTTCGACATCCCCTTCAGTGACCGGGAGATGTTCATCCAGTACGACTTCGACGCGAAGTTCGGCATCGAAGGTCAGGACGTGCGGATCGAGCCGACCGGCGACAAGCAGTACACCGTGTCGATCCCCGACTTCGTCTTCCTCGGTTACGAGAACCCCGAGTTCAGCGTGGCGACCGAGTCCAACGGGATCCTCAGCTGGACGACGCCGCAGATCGACACCATCGCCGCCGTCGAGGAGATCCTGACCGAGGAGGTCATCTCCGAGCACCTTGAGGGCGTCCGCCCGCTGCTCGAGGTGCAGGCGACGACGTTCTACGAGCGCATCGTCTCCAGCATTGACCCCGACGTCGTGCTCACCTTCGAGTTCGCCGCCAACTGAGCCTCACTGCAGAGGAACGAGAGAGCCATGACCACCGAACCGACAGCCAAGCCCACCGAGAGCACCCCGACACCCCCGCTCGACGAGAAACCCTTCCTAGACGCCCGCGCTGAGGCGAAGTCGCGCTACGGACGCTTCAACCTCGCCATCATCGGCAGCTCCGGGGTGGGCAAGTCCTCCCTTGTGAACGCGGTGTTCGGCCGCGATTGGGCGAAGGTCGGCACCGGGCTGCCGGTCACCCGTGGGGTGCAGTACTACCACGATGAGTCCCTCGGCATCTGGGACGTCGAAGGCTTCGAGATCGGGTCGAAGCTGTCGCCCGCGGTACAGCTGCGCGGCCACCTGAAGATCATCTCGGAAAGACCCGCGAACGAGCAGATCTCAGTCGTGTGGTACTGCGTCAACGCCTCCTCGGCAAGGCTGCAGCAGCCCGAGATCGACATGATCCGCGAACTCGATGCGCAGGGTCTGCCCGTGGTCCTCGTGCTCACCAAGGTTGACTGGACGAAGAACCCCATCACGGGAAAGCGCGACGTTGCGCACGCCCTGAAGGAGTTCGTCGAGTGGCTCGAACAGCCGGTCGACGAGCGTGGAGAGCCGCTCGCCATCCCGTATGAGCGGGTCATCCTGACCTCCACCACGGATCGGCATGGGAAAGGCAAGGGGCATGGACTCGGTGAGCTCGTTGCGGAGACCCTCGCCCTGTCGCCCGAGAACGATCAGGATGCCTTTCGCATCGCGCAGCGCCTCAACCTCCCCTGGAAGCGGGAGCTCGCCCGACCCGTCATCACAGCAGCCGCGACGGCCGCAGCTGCTGCAGCCGCGGTTCCGATTCCGGTGGCGGACGCCGTGGCGCTCGCGCCGATCCAGCTCGGAATGATGGGCCGGATCGCCGCGATCTACGACCTGGAGATGAAGACGATGATGTCGGCGGGGGCCATTGCTCAGCTGGGCGTGCAGTTCACCGGGCAGGCCCTGGCCAGGAGCGCCTTCAAGTTCATCCCGGGCGCCGGCAGCGTCATCGGAGCCTCCGTCGCCTTTGCGCTGACCGTGGCGACGGGCGAAGGCTGGATGCGTCTCTGCGAGCAGGTGCACACGGGCAAGCTCGATATCGCCAAGGTGTCCGAATCGTGGGGCGATTACGCTCCTGGATTCCTCGACATCATCCGCAAGATGACGATCGAAAAGGCCGCCGGTGGCGCGGGAGGCGGTCGGTGAGCACCCTGACCGAGGCCGATTGGGAGCAGGATGCGCTCGACCTCCTCGCCGAGCCGCTCGACTGGCGGCCGCTGCGTGGTGAGGACATCGCACCGGGCACCGGTGAGCGCGATACCTGGGACGACCTCCTCATCCGTCCTCGCCTGCTCGACGCGCTGCGCCGACTGAACCCGGGCGTCCCGGCGCACTACCTGCAACAGGCGGCGGCCGAGATCGCCTCGCCCACCTCGCAGGACGCGATCACCGAGAACCACCGCATCCATCAGTACCTCGTCGGCGGATACCCGATGAGCTACCTCGATGCCGAGGGCGTGGAGCACAGCCCGCGCCTGCGTGTGCTGAGCACTGATCCCGCCGAGAACGACTGGCTCGCCGTGAACCAGGTGACCCTCCGCCGGGGCGACCTGCACCGGCGGTTCGACATCGTGCTGTTCGTCAACGGGATGCCGCTGAGCATCCTCGAGCTGAAGCGTGCGGGGTCGGCATCCACCGGGGTCGCCCCTGCCCACGCGCAGCTGCAGACCTACCTGCGCGAGTTCGCGATGGCGTTCCGGTTCTGCGTGCTCACGCTCGCGAGCGACGGCCTGGATGCCAAGTACGGGACGCCGTTCACCCCGCTGAACCACTTCGCCCCGTGGAACGTCGACGACGACGGTGCGCCCCTCGCGCAACCGCGCTTCGAGGATGGCGCATCGGTCCAGCCCATCGACGACGCGCTCAACGGCCTTTACAACCAGGAGCGCTTCCTCCAGCTCGCCCGCAACTTCACCGCGTTCGACGAGAGTGCCGACGGGCTCACCAAGCGGATCGCCAAGCCGCACCAGTACTTTGCCGTCACGAAGGCCGTCGGCTCGACGGTGCAGGCGGTCGAGACCAACGGCAAGGCCGGCGTCGTGTGGCACACGCAGGGGTCGGGCAAGTCCATGGAGATGGAGCTGTACACGAACCTCGTGTCGCGGCATCCGAAGCTCAAGAACCCCACGGTCATCGTCGTCACCGACCGCACCGAGCTCGACGGGCAGCTGTTCCAGACCTTCGACCAGAGTCTGCTGCTCGCGGAGAAGCCCGTGCAGGTGCGCGAGCGCGCCCAGTTGCGTGACGAGCTGAGCAATCGCATCACGGGCGGCATCTACTTCACCACGCTGCAGAAGTTCGGCCTGACCGAGTCCGAGAAGCTGGCCGGCAGGCAGCATCCGCTCCTCACCGACCGCCGCAACGTGATCGTCGTCGTCGACGAGGCGCACCGCAGTCACTACGACGATCTCGACGGCTACGCGCGACACCTGCGCGACGCGCTGCCGAACGCGACGCTCATCGCCTTCACGGGCACGCCGATCTCGTTCGCCGAGCGCGACACCCGCGCCGTCTTCGGCGATTACATCGACATCTACGACCTCAGCCGCGCCGTCGAGGACGGGGCGACCGTCCCGGTGTACTTCGAGCCGCGGCTCATCAAGGTGTCGTTCGCCGACGGGGTGGCGCAGGAGGACATCGACCGCGTCGCCGACGAGGTCACAGTCGGCCTCGACGACACCGAGCGGGCGCGGCTGGAGGCCTCCGTCGCCGTTGTGAACGCGGTCTACGGCGCACCGGAGCGCATCGAGGCGCTCGCCGCCGATCTGGTGCGGCACTGGGAGGAACGCCGCGAGCGCATGAAGGAGTTCGTGCAGTCGCCGGGCAAGGCGCTCATCGTGGGCGGCACCCGCGAGATCTGCGCGCGGCTCTACGACGCGATCATCGCGCTCCGCCCCGACTGGCACTCCGACGCACTGGATGCCGGACGGGTCAAGGTCGTCTACTCCGGATCGGCGACCGACCAGCCGCCGGTGAGCGACCACGTGCGCCGCAACTCGGAGAACAAGGCCATCAAGGCGCGGCTGAAGGATGCCGATGACAAGCTCGAACTGGTGATCGTCAAGGACATGATGCTCACCGGGTTCGACGCGCCGCCCCTGCACACGCTCTACCTCGATCGGCCGCTGAAGGGCGCGTTGCTCATGCAGACGCTGGCGCGCGTGAACCGGACGTTCCGCGGCAAGCAGGACGGCCTGCTTGTGGCGTACGCGCCGCTCGCCGACAACCTCGCTCAGGCCCTCTCCGAGTACACGGCCACGGACCAGGCGAACATGCCGGTGGGTCGGGACGTCGATGAGGCGGTCGCCATCGCCACGGAACTCGTGGCGCAGATCCGCGAGATGCTCGCCGACTGCGACTGGCGGGCGACCGCTGCGAAGGGCGGCTCCCGCGCGTGGCGGGACGCGGCCACCCAGACGACGGACTTCCTGCGCAAGCCAACGAACCCGCTCAATGCTGAAGAGCTCGGGCCGGAGCGACTCTCGTCGCGGTTCCGGTCGGCGGCCGCGCGGCTGGCGCGGGCGTGGGCCCTGGCATCCGGCCGTGACGGACTCGCGGAGCTGCACGACGAGATCGCCTTCTACGAAGAAGTGCGCGTGTGGATGGCGAAGTACGACGCCGCCGATCGGCAGGCGCGGGACGAGCCGATCCCCGAGGAGATCTCGCGGCTGCTGAGCTCCCTGGTCGCCGATTCGATCGCGCCGGGGGATGTGCTCGACATCTACGAGGCGGCCGGCCTGCCGCGTCTCGCCCTCGACGACTTGGGGCCGGAGTATCTCGCGAAGGCGCAGTCGGCGCCCAACCCGCACCTCGCCATCGAGGCGCTGCGGAAGTCGCTGGCCGACGCCGGCTCTACGGTCACGCACGGGAACATCGTCCGCCAGCGGGCGTTTTCGGAGCGGATCGCCGAGATCATGAACCGCTACACGAACCAGCAGCTCACCTCGGCCGAGGTCATCGCCGAGCTCGTCGAACTCGCCAAGGATGTCGCCGCGGAGGCATCCCGCGGTTCGCACTTCTCGCCGCCGCTGTCGAACGACGAGCTCGCCTTCTACGACGCCGTCGCCGCGAACGAGTCGGCCGTCGACGTGCACGGCGACGACGTGCTGGCGGAGATCGCGCGAGAGCTCGTGGCCGTGATGCGACGCGACGTGCGCACCGACTGGACCGTGCGCGACGACGTTCGGGCGAAGCTGCGGTCGTCGATCAAGCGGCTGCTCGTGAAGTACAAGTACCCGCCCGACAAGCAGCCAGAGGCGATCAAGCTCGTGATGGAACAGATGGAAGCGATGGCGCCGCGTTACGCGGACGAGCGTGGGCGGTAGGCGGGGCCCTCGCCTGCAGACACATTGGGGGACGTGAAGTGGCAATTGGATATCGCGCAATCCTGTGTCTGGCACCAGATGAGGACGCGGTTGCGGTCGCGGAATCACAACTTCGGTCGTGGCTCAGCGAGAAGAAGAACCGCAGGAGCAGCGCGGCGGAGCTGGCCGACTGGGATGGGCCGGGGGTGCATGATCTCGGTGGTGGCTCAGAACTTGTGGTCGTGCATGCAGCGGAGAGTCTCGACCAGAGTCGGAGGAGGCTCTATCGTCTCCGCGAGCAGAACCGGCATGGAGTTTGGACGGTGTCCCTCTATGCGATCTCAGCCCCGCAGGCGCGCCGCTATACACAGTCGCTAGTGATCGAAGCCGGTGTCGACGACGTCCCCACCCCAACGGCAGTCACAAGGGTGGACACGCCTCGGCTCGCGCGGCAGATTCTCGAAACCACCAACACGAGGGACGGGGACACCCCTCTATACGGGGTTCCCCTGGTGATCCGTTCCTCTGACATCGAAGAAGTGTGGCAGTCGATCGTGGATCCGGCACGAACCGCCAGCGTCATCGTCGCGCCGGCTCTGGATGGAGCGCATCTAGATCGTTGGCGCCAGATCGTCACCAGTCTGACGAAGCAGAGCGTGGGAGTGGCAACCACGTTCGTGATGGATCCAGAGGCGACGGAGCTCCTAGCGATGCGTCTACCGCCGTCACATCGCGTTGAGCGAGGTGTCGTTCGTACCTTCGCGCCGCAAGTGGACCTCGACTCGGCCGCGGACTCGATCCGACATCGGATGCTCGGTCCCGCCACATTGGCGCGTGCCATCGACGGGACCCGCGTGGCGACCCCGCTCGTGAACAGGCACGCGGAATCGACACGCCTTCGCTTCATCCAGCGGGACCTTCCCCCAGATGTGCGTCGCTCCCTCGAAATTCTGGCCCGCGCCGATCTCGTCAGTGAGCGTGCTCAGGAAGTCCGCCGGCGGATCGCCCAACCGACCCCGTCGTCGGTGCCGGAGCCAACTCTTGACGAAGTTCCATCGTCCCTGGAACGAAACCGGGAAGCAGCCATCGAGCCCGGGTTGATGACCCGGCTCAGGGCGCTGCTGAAGCGGTGGATCGGCTCCGAAAAGGTGAGTGAGGTGGCCGTCGAGAGACTAGACAGTCTGCTCACAGCATCCGCAGCGGAGCTATCCGTTGCCACCGAGCAAATCGACGGTGCCATCGCCGACATCGAGATGAAGGACGCCGAGCTTCGTGAGCTCCGGTCCAGCGCCGAGGAGCTTTCGTTCGACCTCGCTGTCTCGGACGAGCAACTTCGGAGTCTCGAGCGTGAAGTGCAGATTCTCCGACGTCGCCTCGTCGAGGCTGATCTGGCTACACAAACGCACGTGGAGCCGGTCGAGTCGATCTGGAACCCGCCATACGACATCGCGGAACTCATCGCACGTATTACGCCTGGAGACGAGGCGCACCTAGCGGTTTCCCGCGTCGTGTTCACCGGAGATGTCGACAGGGCACTGGAGATCGACGTGCGAGAGAAGACCCCGCGGTACGCGTATGCGTTCTGGGACTACATCCATGTCCTGTACGACTATGCGGAAGGAAAGGTCGATGGGAGGATCACGAGCGGGCTGCATGCGTATCTCAAAGCGGACGCGCTCGACGGGCATAAGTGCCCGCCCGATCGACATGCCCCCACTGAAAGCGATTCCGTGCTGAATCGCCCGGAGTGGCGTGCGGAGCGAGTGCTTCCGGTCCCGCAGGAGGTATCGAACACTGGCAAGGTGCTGATGGACGCGCACTTCAAGCCAACGTGGCGGGATTCGTTCGCACCACGCATGCATTACTTCGATGACACAGCACGCACCGGCAAGATCTACATCGGCTACATCGGTCGTCACCTGAAGAACACGAAGAGCTAGACAGTCGGTGGGCGGAGCGAGGGTAATACGACGGTTCAGCGACTGCTGGGCCGCGGGGCCGGGACCGGGGATGGCTGTGCATAGATTCAACGAGGAGCGCGATGTCCGCATTTGATGCACGAGCGCAGATCGAGAAGGCGCTCATCATCCTGAGCGATGGGCTGGAGCCGCACGTTGCTTCGCGGTTCCACGAGCTCGCGCCCTCGGTCGCGGACTGGACAGACATCATCCGACACAAGGACAACCAGGCCGGACGTGCATACGCCCGCTACAACCCCAGGGACCTTTCGTTGATCCTTCGGGCGTTCACCGAATCGTTCGGCTCCATCGGGTACCCGTTTGCAAGCCTCCTCAACCGGCAGGCCCAAAACTGTGCGAGCGAACTTCGCAATGTGCGGAACAAGCGGGCGCACAACGAGGAGTTCTCGACCGCTGAAACCTATCGCGCACTCGACTGTGCGGAGATTCTCCTGCGCGCGCTCCAAGCTGGTGAGCCGGCCGGCCGGATGGACGAGCTCAAGACGGCGGTCATCGCTGCCATGGCAGCCGAGAGCCGAGTCTCCTTCGGGGGCCAACAGAGCCAAGTCGAGGCGACGACCGGCGACGTTCGGGGCTCAGGCGAGGACGCCCACGCATCGAAGTCAGACGTCGACCCCCCGGTTTTCGCGGAGCTTATTCCGATGGTTCCCCGCGCGACCGCGCACATCTCAGTGAGCTCACTGCCTATCCTCAGCTACGCACACGCCCGCAACTCGATCGCGATCGTCGACGAAGTAACGATCGACTATCGGGGCGAGGAGATGCGCGGAGCCTCGGTCGAGGTCGAAGCGATCTGCAGGCTTGGATCACTTGGCGACCCGAAGGTGGTCATCGTCGATCTCGACGGGACACGACCGGTCACGCTACGGAATGCCGATCTCGTGCTCGATCCCGCACGCATGCTCACCGTGGAACATCCGACGCAGGGGGTCGTTCGGGTGACCCTTCGTGATGCAGCGGGTGCCGTCATCACGTACCAGGACGCGGAGGTGGAAGTCCTCGCCGCCAACCAGTGGCGTGCCAACCCGCCGCAGCTCGGTGTCGAGCTGCTCGCCTCCTTCGTGCAGCCGAACTCGCCCGCCATCGCGCCGCTCCTGGTCCAAGCATCCGACCTGCTGCAGGCGAAGACGGGGAACCCGGATCTCGACGGTTACCAGCAGGTCTCCCGCGAGCGGGTGGACGCGATCGTCGAGGCCATCTACGAAAGCATGCGGGCTCGAGACATCCGTTACGCGGAGCCTCCCGCCAGCTGGGGACTCGAGGGGCAGAAGGTGCGCACCCCCGCTGAGGTTCTCGAGGGCCGTCTCGGTACCTGTCTCGACACGACTGTCACGCTTGCGGCGGCGCTCGAAGAAGCCGGAATCAACTCGACGCTGTGGTTGACCTCCGGGCACATCTTCCTCGGATACTGGCGAGACGACGCGAGCCTTGACGGGCCTGCTCAGATGGATGCTGCAGAAGCAGTCAACTACGTTGGCATCGGCCAGATCGAAGTCGTCGAGACGACGTTCTTGACCGGGGGAGCGACCTCGAAGCCCTTTGCGGACGCCCGGCGCCATCACCACACGACGACGCTCGCTGGCGACGCTTCAGCAGTGCTCGGGATCACCGACGTCAAGCAGGCGCGCTTGGCCCGCATCTACCCGCTGCCGAGCCGGGTGGTGGGTGAGGCCGGTGACGTGCAGGTGGTCGAGTATGCCATCGCGCCGACGCCGGCAGCGCTGCACTACACCCCATCAGCCGACGCGATAGCGGGCGGCGTGGCACGAGACGTACCCCCTCGCGTTGCACAGTGGAAGAACGCGCTTCTCGACCTCAGCTTGCGGAACAGGCTCATCAACTACGGCGACAAGTCCGGTTACCCCGTCGCCGTCCCGCAGCCGTCGCTGGCCGCGTTCGAAGACATGGTCAACAACGGCACCGCGGTCACGCTCGTGCCCAACGATCGCATCCCCACGGTCGACGGCAGTCGCGGCATCCGATACGGGCAGGACCTTCCGGAGACTGCGCGCGCAGGGATGCTCGCCGAACGGAAGCAGGTCTTCGTCGGGGTTACAGAAGCGACCTACGTCCCCAGACTGCGCGCGCTCGCGTACAAGGCGCGGACGATCGTTGAGGAAACCGGCGCCAACAACCTGTATCTGGCGTTCGGGATGCTCCGCTGGACGTTCAACGACCGCGAACTCCGCTCCCCGCTCGTGCTCATCCCGGTGACCCTCGAGTCGGTCGGCGGTGGCAAGACCTTCCGTCTCAGAGTTGACGAAGCAGGGGAATCCACCCCGAACTACTGTCTCCTTGAGAAACTCCGGTTGAGCTTCGGGCTCATCATCCCGGGCCTCGCGAACCCGGCGAAGGACGAGTCGGGAATCGACCTCCCCGCAGCGTTCGCCGCGACGCGGCAGGCGCTCGCGGCCGCCCGGCTCTCATTCACGGTCGAAGACACGGTGGATCTCTCGATCCTGCAGTTCGCGAAGTATCGACTCTGGAAAGACCTCGACGAGAACTGGACGGAGTTCGCTGGCAACCCTCTCGTCAACCACCTCATCCAAACCCCGACCGCCGAGTTCGTCGATCCTGTTCCGGAGCAGCCCGACGTCGATCTCGACGCGCTCAGCAACGCCGTCCCCGTACCGGCGGATTCGTCGCAGCTGCAAGCGGTTGCCGAGGCTGAAGCGGGCCGCACGTTCGTTCTCGAGGGGCCGCCAGGAACCGGGAAATCGCAGACGATCACCAACTTGCTGGCGCATTCCCTCGCGAACGGCAAGCGCGTGCTGTTCGTCGCTGAGAAGCGGGCGGCCCTCGACGTCGTCAAGAGCAGGCTGGACGCGGTGGGGCTCGGCCCCTTCTCGCTCGACCTGCACGACAAGGGGGCACGGCCCGCGGCCATGCGGGCTCAGATCCGCGCCGCGATCGATGCCGTCGCCCGACCGGATGGAGCCGCACTCAAAGCAGACAGGGAGACAGCGGCGACCAGTCGCGGATCGCTCAAGCGCTACGCCCAGCGACTGCACGAACCTAATGCCGCTGGCCTCTCGATGTACTCCGCGCGTGCGCAACTGCTCGCGTCGGCCGGAGGTATCGAGGCGCTAGCGATCCCCGCGACGCTCGTCGCGGCAACGTCTGAAGAGCAATTCGAAAGCCTGCGTGACACCCTGCGCACGCTTCCCGAGACGGCAGATCTCGCTCACCCCGCTCCGCTGCATCCGTGGGGCTTCGTGACGGCGACGGCGGTCAACCCGATCGATACAAAGGCGCTCCACTCCGCCGCGCGTGAGTTCGACGCTGCCCTCTCCGACGTCCTTGCTCGTCAAGCTGATATGGAGCTGCTGACCCACGCATCGACACCGGCTCATCTCGATCGCTGGGCTTCACTGGCGAAGGCGCCGCGGTACCCGCTCGACGCCATCGACGATGTCCACGCCCGCAACACGGCTGGAGAGATCACCGCCCTGCAGGGACGGCTCAACGCGAGCAACGTCGAGCGCACTTGGTTCGCATCGGTAGGACCCGAAGCGCTCGATGGGGATGTCCGTGCGGTGTATCAATCGGCGGTCGCAGCCGACGCTTCGGGGTTCTTCGGTCGCCGCAAGCGGCAGCGCGCGGCGCTCGCCGGGTTCGGCCCGGCGCTGCGAACCGACGCCCGGAGCTTCCCCGCCCGCGAGGTGACACCGCTGACAGCCGAGGTCGTCCGGGCCGCAGACGAGGTCGACTCGCTCCGCTCCGCGCTGTCCGCACTTCCGCTCCCACTGGTTTCGCCCCAATGGAACCCGTACCTTCGCGAGGGTATTGAGCATGCGAAGACCACTCTCGAGTGGGCTGCGTGGCTGGGCTCTCAGCTGGCGGCAGGCGGGGATAGCGCCGAGCTTCGATCTGCGCTCCGCAGGTACTACTCGGGGACTCCCGCTGATCCAGACCTCGCAGCAGCACTCGGCCGGCTGGCGACGGCATGGCGCGCTCTCGCGGGTACGAGTGGCATCGCGGATTCCCTGGCCGATGGTGCGGGGGTCTTCTCCGCTTGGGCCGGTGACAAGCCGTTCTTCGAAGCGTGGCGAGTCACCGCAGGCGCCCGCAATCTCGTGACGACGGAGCCGGTCTCCCTCGACCGGTGGATCGCTTTCCAACGTAATCTTGAACCCCTGCTTCGCTTCGGTTTGTCGGACGCCCATGCCGCGCTCCTCACGGGCGCGGTCCCCGCGGATCTCGCCACGCTCGCATTCGACAAGGGCATCGCTCTGGCCTCCATTGCGGAACGCGCAGACTCGCAGGCGATGGCCGCTTTCGACGTTCACGCTCATAACCGATCCATCGACCGGTTCACGTCGAGTGCTGCAGCCATCCGCAATGCTCTGCCCAAGTGGATTCCAGCCGAGATCATGGCGAGGCGTCGGATCGACCCCGCCTACGAGGGCGGAATGATGGGTGAGCTGAAGCGCCAGCTAGCCCGGCAACGCGGCGGCATGAGCGTCCGCTCGCTCTTCAAGCACTATGGCGACCTCATCACGCAGATCGCGCCTTGTGTCCTCATGAGCCCCGAATCGGTGGCCCGTTTCTTCCCCGCGAAGGCGAAGATGTTCGACATCGTCGTCTTCGATGAAGCCTCCCAGATCCGAGTGGCGGATGCGGTGGGGGCGATGGGCCGCGGGGCATCGGTCGTGGTCGTCGGGGACAGCAAGCAGATGCCGCCCTCCAGCTTCGCCGAGGCGAGCGGCGACATCGATGCCGATGCTTCTTCCGTCGCCGACACTGTTGCAGACGAGGAGTCAATTCTGACCGAGTGCGTGCAGGCACGCGTCCCGCGTCAGTGGCTGTCGTGGCATTACCGCAGCCAGGACGAGGCGCTCATCACCTTCAGCAACCATGCGTACTACGACAGTCGGCTCTCATCGTTCCCCGCGCCGTGGCCTGTGACTGGATCCGCTGGCAACACTGACCACGGGATTTCCCTCGTTCGAGTCGACGGGCGGTTCAACCGTTCCGGGCGAGGGAAGGAACTTCGGACAAACCGCGCTGAGGCTGAAGCGATCGTTCGGGAAGTCGCGCAGCGTTTCAACGCGTCTAAGGATGAGACGCCATCACTCGGAATCATCACCTTCAACGCTCAACAGCGCGCGCTGATCGAGACCCTCCTCCGAGAGGCGCCGGACGCCAGGATCGCACAGGCGCTCGATGAAAGAGACGGCCTCTTCGTGAAGAACCTCGAGAACGTGCAGGGCGATGAACGTGACACGATTCTGTTCTCCGTCGCCTTCAGCGCGAACGACCGGGGCATCATCCCGCTCAACTTCGGGCCGCTGTCCCGCGCCGGCGGAGAACGGCGACTCAACGTCGCGATCACCCGTGCCCGCCGCCAAGTGATCCTGTTCGCAAGCTTCGACCCGTCCGAGCTGCGTGCCGAAGAGACGGCGTCTGTCGGAATCAAACACCTGAAGGGATACCTGGAGCTCGCCGGATCCGGCGTCGAATCGACAACGGACAGCGCACATCGAGAACGCCTGATCGACCGTCATCGAGACGAGATCGCCGACGAACTGCGCTACCGGGGGTTCGCGGTTCAAACCGATATCGGGCTGTCGGAGTTCCGGGTCGACATCTCGATCGCCGACGCGGCCGAGCCTGATCAGCCTCTTGTCGCGGTCCTTCTCGACGGTGAGAGCTGGCGTGCGCGCCGCACCGTCGCAGACCGGGACGGGCTCCCCGTCGAGGTGTTGAAGGGACTCATGAAGTGGCCCGGCGTCGAACGGGTGTGGCTCCCGGAGTGGCTCCAACAGCGGGACGAAACGCTCGCGCGTCTGACGACCGCCGTGGTGAACGCGGGCGCAACTCTGAGAAGGGCGAAGACTGCGGCGCCCACTCCCGCGTCGTCCACAGTGATTCGCCCGGCAGAGTCTTCCATCCCGGCGCATGCAGAGGATCCGATGACGCTCCGCGCGAAGCCCACTCAGGTCGCAAGTGGGCCCACAGGAGCCGTACTCCGGCATCCTCGCCTGCGCCAATACACCGAGTGGGAACCCAAGCGATTCGGGACCAAGGAGACACTCGACCGCTTGCCGGGCGCAGTCGCCGCAGACCAGGTGCGCTCTGTCCTGGGGGAGATCATTCAGAAGGAGGGGCCCATCCACAAGACGCGGCTCGCCCGCCTTGCGGCGGAATCCTTCGGCTTGAATCGCCTCGCCCCAGCACGTGCAGAGGCGATCCTTCGATGCCTGCCTCCCGAGTATGTGCGCCTCTCTGATCAGTGGTGCGCTTGGCCAGCGGGTATTGATCCGCTCGCTTGGCGCGATGTCCGCCGCAGCCAGCCGGGCGACGGGCGAAACCTGGACCATGTGCCTCTCGTGGAGATCGCGAACGCGATGGCTGTGGTGGCCGAGTTGGGTGGCGGTATGAGCGAGGATGAGCTCAAGCGACAGGCGCTGGCGCTATTTGGTGGCAAGCGCCTTACAGAGGGCGTCTCAGCGCGTCTGGCTGCGGGCCTACAGCGGGGACTCGACACCGGGCGGATCGAGCGTGACGAGCGAGGGATGTTCCGGGCCGTCCACGGACTCTAGCGGGCTGGCGAACTGAGTTTCGGGAGGCGGGCTTGGGGCAGCTCCGGCAGTTGTTCGCTTAGCCATCTTCCAGGGGGACTACGTCGTACGACCCGTCCTGGTTCTGAGCGAGCCGGCCACCGAACGCGGCGAAGAGCGCGTGTGTCATCCGTTCATTGGGCGCCAAGTTCCGGTGCGTATCGAGCGCGGCCACCGCACGGGTCACGGACTCGTCGTTTGTCGCGTTCGTGATGACGGTTTCCACTCCGACGCGGACACCCGTGTCAAAGCGCTGTATTGCTTCTGCCTCGGAGATCGCTCGACGGGTCATGCTGTCCACGAGATCGCGAATCGTCCGATAGCTCACGCCGTGAGCGTAGTGCGGAGCGGGTCGTCATGTTAGCGAACCCGCAGGTTGACTCGGTTATGGCGGAATCATCCGTAGACATCGCCGCGACATCTAGCCGGACGAGGCGAGGCGACGCGGCGTGGATTTGTCTCAGGAACCGCGAGAAAGTCTCATCCTGCTTGAGAACTCACACTAAGGATCCCAGCCCGGGGGCCCAGGAGGCCCGGAGCCCTCAGTCCGAGGTAACTCTGGAAAGTCCGGTTTACCTCTGGAAGTGACAGATGGAGGGGCTGACGGGAATCGAACCCGCGCTATCTGCTTGGGAAGCAGAAGTTCTGCCATTGAACTACAGCCCCGCGGCCTTTCGGCGCCTCGCCAGCATAACAGCGGATCCACGTCGTCCCACCGCGAGACTGCATCCTGCTGACGAGACCGCGACATGATGTCGCGGTCTCGCCGGTGGTGTGCGGTCTCGCGGTGGGGGCGGGGGTCGGGGCGCGGCACGCGGTCGGGACGGCGGCACGCGGTCGGGGCGGGGGCACGCGGTCGGGGCGGGGGCACGCGGTCGGGGCGGGGCACGCCGGACGACGCGGGCGGACGGACGCGGGCGGACGGCGGCGGCGTGCGGACGGACGGCGGCGGCGCGCGGGCGGACGGACGGCGGCGGCGGCGGGCGGACGGACGGCGGGCGCGCGCGGGCGGCGCGGACGCGGCGGGCGCACGCGAGGCGGACGGGCGCGCGGGGCGGGGGCGGGCGGCCCTAGGCTGGGCGCGTGCTGCTCTCCGACCGTGACATCATCCGCGAACTCGACTCCGGACGGATCGGACTCGCCCCATCCGACGGCGCCATGGTGCAGCCGTCCAGCGTCGACGTGCGCCTGGACCGCTACTTCCGCCTCTTCGACAACCACAAGTACCCCTTCATCGACCCGGCCGAGGACCAGCCCGAGCTCACGCGCCTCATCGAGGTCGCCCCGGACGAGCCGTTCATCCTGCACCCGGGCGAGTTCGCGCTCGGATCGACGTACGAGCAGATCACGCTGCCCGACGACGTCGCCGCGCGCCTGGAGGGGAAGTCGTCCCTCGGCCGGCTCGGACTCCTCACGCACTCGACCGCCGGATTCATCGACCCCGGTTTCTCCGGCCACGTCACCCTCGAGCTCTCCAACGTCGCGACGCTGCCCATCAAGCTGTGGCCGGGCATGAAGATCGGCCAGCTGTGCTTCTTCCGGCTGTCCTCGCCCGCCGAGAACCCCTACGGCTCGGGACCGTACGGCAACCGGTACCAGGGCCAGCGCGGGCCGACCGCATCCCGGTCGTTCATGAACTTCCACCGCACCGACGTCGGCGTGAGCGACGCCGGATCGCGCGGGCGCTGAGCCCGACGGCGTCTTCGGCGCGGGCGGGACCAAAGACTCCTGTCCGCTGACGGGATGCGGCGCACACTGGCACTGCTGTGGCACCGGTCGCAGCCGAAGACGTCAGGAGAACCGCCATGGAGGCCGCAGTCGTCTCATCCTTCACTTCGCCCGTCACGGTCGAGGACATCCCCATCCCCGAACCCGGTCCCGGGCAGGTGCTCGTCCACATCGAGACCTGCGGACTGTGTCACACCGACATCCACGCGGCGCACGGCGACTGGCCGGTCAAGCCCGGGCTGCCGTTCACGCCCGGTCATGAGGGCATCGGCAGCGTCGAGAAGCACGGCCCCGGCGTGGAATCCCCGCCCATCGGCCAGCGCGTCGCGCTCGCGTGGCTGGGCAGCGCGTGCGGATCGTGCCGGTACTGCGAGACCGGCCGGGAGAACCTGTGCGAGTCGCAGGAGAACACCGGCTACTCCATCGACGGCGGGTGGGCGGAGTACGCCGTGGCGGATGCCCGCTTCGCCGTGCCGGTGCCCGACGAGGTGTCGTCGCTGGATGCCGCGCCGCTCGCGTGCGCGGGTGTGACGACGTACGCGGCCATCAAGAACGCGCACGTCGTCCCCTCCGAGCGGGTGGCGATCGTGGGCATCGGCGGTCTCGGACACCTCGCGGTGCAGTACGCGCGTCTGGTCGGCGCCGAGGTCATCGCCGTCGACGTGTCCGACGAGAAGCTGCAGCTGGCGAAGGAGCTCGGCGCCGACCACGTGGTCAACGCCGCCACCCAGGATCAGGCCGAGGCGATCCAGGCCCTCGGCGGGGCGGATGTCGTGATCGTCCTCGCCGTCGCGCAGTCGGTGTTCGACCAGTCGTTCCGCAGCCTCAATCGCGGCGGCCGGATGGTGCTCGTCTCGCTGCCCGAGGGCACCACGCTCACCGTGCCGGTCTTCGACACCGTGCTCAAGGGCATCCAGATCATCGGATCGATCGTCGGGACCCGGCAGGACCTGCACGAGGTCTTCCGACTGCACGCGCTGGGTCGCACCCGCGTGATCGCCGAGACGCGGCGGCTCGCGGATGCGGCCGAGTCGATCGAGGAAGTGCTGCGAGGTTCCGTCCCGGCACGGCTCGTGTTCGACCTGACCGGCGGCGCCTCCGCGTAGCGCTCGACGCACACCGGCCCGAGCCGGGTGGTGCCGCTGCCGCGTCCGTGGGGCACGCGGCAGCGGTGCCGCTCATGCGACCGGGTGGGATGCGGCTGCGCGGCCGCCCTGCGCGAAACCGGCCGCGAAGCCCCGCTCGAACGCGGTGTCGGCGTCATGGTCGCCCGCGAAGCGGTGCTCGGCGCAGGGGTGGTCCATCCGACCGTCGTGGCGATGAGGGCCGAATCCGTGACGGCCGAAGTGGCCGCCGGGGCCGAAGCCGTGGCCGGGCCACCCGCCGGGGCCGAAGCCGCGACCGGATCGCTCGCCGGGGCCGAAGCCGCGACCGGATCGCTCGCCGGGGCCGAAGCCGCGACCGAGGTGGCCGCCGGGTCCGAAACCGCCGCGCCGGCCGAACCCGCGGTCCGCGGGCGGGACGGGCCGGGTCTCGTCCCATCCCAGCTCGCGGGCGATGGCCTCGAGCGATGCCATCGTGGTGGCGAAGTCCTCGGGGGGCACGGCGGCGGAGACGCGTTCGCGGATGCCGTCGACGACGGCGCCCAGCCGCTCGCGGGCGGCACGTCCGGAGTCGGTGAGAGCCCAGCCGTCGTCGGTCTCCTCGATCCAGCCGCGGTCGGCGAGCCGGCGCACACGGCCGCCCCGGCGGGCGAGCCGCTGCGCGAGCCACGGGGCGGTGCGGCGGCCGTCCACGGCATTCAGCAGCATCCAGTCGCGCCGGGAGAGGTCATCGTCGGCGAGGGCGTCGGCGAAGGCGCCGTCGAGCAGGTGATCGACGGTGCGCAGCCAGAACCCGAGCGGGCGGTCGGCCGGCGAGTCGGGGGAGGTGTCAGGGGTGTCCATGGGGGTGTCCTTTCGAGGGTGGCCGTGAGGCCGCGTAACGCATGTCATGTGACAAGCAAGTGCATGTACTCTGACATGCGATTCCGACACATGTCAAGTGGCATGTAAATTGTCCTTGTGACTTCCGTTGATCCGGCTGACGACATCGCCGCCGCTCTCGCCCGCCTCCGGGCCGGACGCGGACCATGGCCGCAGGGCGAGCCGGGCCGTGAGCCGCATCTCCGACACCAGCCGCACGGAGGGATCCATCCGGGCGGACGCGGCGCGCCGCCGTGGGCGGGCGGGCGCGGCGGCCCACCGTGGGCGGGCGGACCCGGGCGGATGGGGGCGCCCGCGCGCATGCGGCTGCTGGATGCCGTGGCCGCCGCATCCCACCCCCTGAGCGTGAGCGAGGCGGCGGAGGCGATCGGCGTCGATCAGCCGCGAGCGTCACGCCTCATCCAGCAGGCCGTCGACCTCGGACTCGCCCGCCGCGAGCCCGATCCCGCCGACGCCCGCCGTGCGCGCGTGGCGCTCACGGATGCCGGCGAGGCGCTCGTGCGCAGCGTGCGCGGGGAGCGGCGCGACGCCGTCCGCGCGGCCCTCGAGGGCTTCAGCGACCAGGAGCGGTCAGAGCTCGCGCGGCTGCTCGCCAAGCTCGCCGACGCCTGGCCCACCCGCTGACCAGCGCCGTCGCGGCACCGCCCGCCGCCGTAGCCGGCACCGCCCGGGTCAGGTGAGGACGTCCTGGCGGGCGCGCACGGGGAGGAGGAGCAGGAGGCCCGCGGCCAGCACGACCATGATGCCCAGGATGCCGAAGTAGGGGGCGCCGAAGATCGAGATGAAGACCGCGAACAGGGTCGGGGCGAGGAACGACACCGCCCGCCCGGTCGTCGCGTAGAGGCCGAACACCTCGCCCTCCCGCCCCGGCGGGATGATGCGGGCGAGGAACGTGCGTGAGGCCGACTGGGCCGGTCCGACGAACAGGCACAGCGCCAGCCCCGCGGTCCAGAACACGATCTGCCCGCCGTCGTGGAGGAGGAAGACCAGCATCCCCGACACGAGCAGGCCGATGAGGGCCGTCACGATGACGGGCTTGGGGCCGAGGCGATCATCCAGGGCTCCGACGGCGATCGTGGAGATGCCGGCGACGACGTTGGCGGCGATGGCGAAGAGGATCACGTCACCGGGGGAGAAGCCGAACACGGATGCGGCGATCACGCCGCCGAACGTGAACACCCCGGCCAGCCCGTCGCGGAAGACGGCGCTGGCGAGGAGGAACCACACGGTGTGCCGCGACTCGCGCCACAGCCGGGCGATGTCGCGGCCGAGCCGCGCGTAAGACGCGAAGAACCCGACCTTCTCGCGTCGGAGGCCCGCCCCGCGGTACTCCGGCACGGCGAACAGTACCGGCAGTGCGAAGATCCCGAACCAGGCCGCTGAGGCGAGCATGGCCAGCCGCACGGGCCACCCGTCCACGTCGGGGATGCCGAACAGTCCCTGGATGAAGCCGAGGTACACGATCAGCAGCAGCACGATGCCGCCGAGGTAGCCCATGCCCCATCCGAAGCCGCTGACCCGCCCGATCGAGCGGGGGGTGGACACCTGGGAGAGCATCGCGTTGTAGTTGACGCCGGCGAACTCGAAGAAGACGTTGCCCGCTGCGACGAGGAACAGTCCGAGCCACAGGAAGGACGGATCGGGCGCGACGAACGCCATGGCGGCGGTCAGCGCCACCACCACGTACGTGTTCACGGCCAGCCAGAGCTTCCGACGCCCCGAGGTGTCGGAGCGCTGGCCGGTGACGGGTGCGAGGATCGCCACGAGCACCCCGGCGGCCGCGAGAGCCCATCCGAGCTGCGCCTCCACCTCGCCCGAGGGCCCGAAGCGCTCCCCGGTGAGGTAGACGGTGAACACGAAGGTCGTCACGACGGCGTTGAATGCCGCGGAGCCCCAGTCCCACAGGCCCCAGGCCACCACGGCGCGGCGTGTGCCGCCGGGGTGCGCGGCGACGGATTCCGTGACAGGAGAAGAGGACATGTCTGCCACGGTGGGCCCTTCGGTGAACATCCGGTTGCCGACCGGGGGAAGGCGACGGCTCCCATGCCGCATCCCCAGGCTAATCGCCCGCCGCGCCGCGGTGGTGGAACGCCCCGCGGACGAAAACTTGAGCCGGGACATATCAAGTTCACTTGACACAACAAGGCCCCGGAGTTAGCGTTGAGTCATCGCGGCTCAACCTGACGCCGCACACAGATTTGTGAAAACCGAGCCGCAGCACTCCCGCGGCTCATACGAAGGAGAGAGACCAATATGCCCCGTGCAGTGGGAATCGACCTCGGTACGACCAACTCGGTCGTGAGCGTCCTCGAAGGCGGCGAGCCGAAGGTCATCGCCAACGCGGAAGGGTTCCGCACGACCCCTTCCGTCGTGGCCTACACGAAGGACGGCGAGGTGCTGGTCGGCGAGACCGCCAAGCGCCAGGCCGTCACGAACGTCGACCGCACCGTCGCGAGCGTCAAGCGCCACATGGGCACCACCTGGACCTTCGACGTCGACGGCAAGAAGTGGACGCCGCAGGAGATCTCCGCCCGCATCCTCCAGAAGCTCAAGCGGGATGCCGAGGAGTACCTGGGTGACGCCGTCACCGACGCGGTCATCACCGTCCCGGCGTACTTCAACGACGCCGAGCGTCAGGCCACGAAGGAAGCCGGCGAGATCGCGGGTCTGAACGTCCTGCGCATCATCAACGAGCCCACCGCCGCCGCGCTCGCGTACGGCCTGGACAAGGGCAAGGAGGACGAGCTCATCCTCGTCTTCGACCTCGGTGGCGGAACGTTCGACGTCTCGCTGCTCGAGGTGGGCAAGGACGACGACTTCTCCACGATCCAGGTGCGCTCCACCGCTGGTGACAACCGCCTCGGCGGTGACGACTGGGACCAGCGCCTGGTCGAGTACCTCATCAAGCAGTTCAAGGACACCACGGGCGTGGACGTCTCCGGTGACAAGATCGCGCTGCAGCGCCTCAAGGAGGCTGCCGAGCAGGCGAAGAAGGAGCTGTCCAGCTCCACGTCGACCAGCGTCAACCTGCCGTACCTGTCCCTGACGGATTCGGGCCCGGTGTCGCTGAGCGAGACCATCACGCGCGCCAAGTTCGAGGACCTCACCAAGGACCTGCTCGACCGCACGAAGAAGCCCTTCGAAGACGTCATCCGCGAGGCCGGCGTCAAGGTCGAAGACATCGCGCACGTCGTCCTCGTGGGCGGCTCCACGCGTATGCCCGCCGTCGCCGAGCTCGTCAAGCGCGAGGCCGGCAAGGAGGCCAACAAGGGCGTCAACCCGGATGAGGTCGTCGCCGTCGGCGCCGCGCTCCAGGCCGGCGTGCTGAAGGGCGAGCGCAAGGACGTCCTCCTCATCGATGTCACCCCCCTGAGCCTCGGCATCGAGACCAAGGGCGGCATCATGACCAAGCTCATCGAGCGCAACACCGCCATCCCCACCAAGCGGAGCGAAACCTTCACCACCGCCGACGACAACCAGCCGTCCGTGGCGATCCAGGTCTTCCAGGGCGAGCGCGAGTTCACCCGCGACAACAAGCCGCTGGGCACGTTCGAGCTGACCGGCATCGCGCCGGCTCCGCGCGGCATCCCGCAGGTCGAGGTCACCTTCGACATCGACGCCAACGGCATCGTGCACGTCTCGGCGAAGGACAAGGGCACCGGCAAGGAGCAGTCGATGACCATCACGGGCGGCTCGTCGCTGCCCAAGGAGGACATCGACCGGATGGTGCGCGAGGCCGAGGAGCACGCCGCCGAGGACAAGAAGCGCCGCGAGTCGGCAGAGACCCGCAACCAGGCGGAGACCCTCGCGTACTCGGTGGAGAAGCTCATCAAGGACAACGACGACAAGCTCCCCGGCGAGGTGAAGACCTCGGTGCAGGCCGACGTCGACGCGCTCAAGTCGGCGCTCGCCGGTGACGACGACGACGCGGTGAAGACCGCGTTCGACAAGCTCAGCCAGAGCCAGAGCCAGATCGGCGAAGCGATCTACCAGTCCTCGCAGGCCGCGGGCGCGAACCCCGACCCGGCCGCCAACGAGCCCGGGGCGGGCACCGTGCCCAACCCGGAGGAGGACGTCATCGACGCTGAAGTGGTCGATGACGAGGACGACAAGAAGTAAGCAGGGATCATGACGAACAAGGACGACGCAACGTTTCCCGAGCCGGAAGACGCACGGGGCCAGGGCGCCGCTCCTGACGAGACGACGGGGTCGGATGCCGATGCATCCGGCCCCGCGCCGTCGGGCGAGGCCGGCGCACAGGACGACCTGACCATCGACGACATCCTGGGAACCGAGCAGACGGCCGATGCCGCTGCAGAGGACCTGCGCTCCCCCTCGGAGCGTGCCGAAGAGCTCGAGTCGGCCCTCGTGACCGACCTCAAGCGCCTGCAGGCGGAGTACGCCAACTACCGGCGGCGCACCGAAGAGCAGCGCGAACGCGAGATCGAGCGCGCGCAGGGCGAGGCCGCCAAGGGGCTTCTGCCGGTGCTCGACGACCTGGACCGTGCCGCTCAGCACGGCGACCTCCTGCCCGGGACGCCGTTCGCCGCGATCGGCGACAAGGTGCGCGCCGTGGCCGAGCGCCTGGGCGTGGTGGCCTACGGGAAGGCCGGCGAGCCGTTCGACCCGCAGCAGCACGAGGCGATCTTCCAGGCACCGACCCCGGGCGCCTCCGAGCCCACCATCCTCGAGGTCGTGGAGGTCGGGTATCGCCTGGGCTCGGTGGAGCTTCGACCGGCCAAGGTCGTCGTCGCCGTCGCGGCTGATCCTTCGACCAGCTCAGGGGACTAACACGCATGGCCAGTCAGGACTGGTTCGACAAGGACTTCTACAAGGTGCTCGGTGTCGGTAAGGACGTCAGCGAAGCCGACTTGAAGAAGACCTACCGCAAGCTCGCCCGCAAGTACCACCCGGACTCCAACCCCGGCGACGCCAAGGCCGAGGCGATGTTCAAGGAGGTCAGCGAGGCTTACGCCGTGCTGAGCGATCCCGAGCAGCGCGCGGAGTACGACCAGATCCGCGCCATGGGCTCCGGTGCCCGCTTCACGGCGGGCGGCTCCGACGCCGGCGGCTTCGAAGACGTCTTCAGCATGTTCGGGCAGGGCCGGGGCGCTCGCGCCCGGAACACCGAGGCGGGATTCGACGACTTCTTCACGATGTTCGACCAGGGCGGCGCGAACTTCGGCTCGGGTCGCTTCGGTCAGCCGAGCGGCGGCTTCCGCGGCTTCGGTGGCCCGCAGCGCGGCACGGACGTGACCGCGCGCACCACGATCGACTTCGTCACGGCCACCAAGGGCGAGACGATCTCGCTGCAGGGCGAGGACGGCAAGCCGTTCAAGGTGAAGATCCCCGCCGGCGTGTCCGACGGCCAGAAGATCCGGCTGCGCGGACGAGGCCGCCCCTCTCCGGACGGCGGCGAGCCGGGCGACATCGTCGTGCAGGTGGCGGTGCGGCCGCATCCGGTCTTCACGCGAGAGGGCCTGAACCTTCGGGTGACGGTACCCGTGACCTTCACGGAGGCGGCCCTCGGGGCCACCATCGAGGTGCCCACCCTGGGCGGTGACCCGGTGAAGCTGCGTGTGGCACCGGGTACGCCATCCGGGCGCGTGCTGCGCGTGAAGGGTCGTGGAGTGCAGACCGCCAAGGGCACCGGAGACCTCCTGGCCGAAGTGCAGGTCGTCGTGCCGTCGCATCTTGACGGCGCCGCCCGCGAGGCGCTGGAGAAGTTCTCGGAGCTCGAACCGAAGGAGAATCCGCGCGCCGACCTCATGTCCAAGGCGCGGGGCTGAGATGACCGAGATCAGGAGATTCGCCCAATTCAGGACAGATGCCGCATGGCGCGTCCTGAACTCGGCGAATCTCCTGATTTCGTACGGGGGTGAGAACAATGGCTGAGCACGAGATCGACGAGGATGCGCCGATATTCGCGATCGCGGTGGCAGCCGAGCTGTCCAACATGCACCCCCAGACACTGCGGCAGTACGACCGCATCGGCCTGGTCGTCCCCGCCCGCACTCAGGGCGGCTCGCGCCGCTACTCGGCGCGCCACGTCCAGCAGTTGCGCGAAGTCGCGCGCCTGTCCGGCGAGGGCATGAGCCTTCCGGCGATCGCGCGCCTCCTCGCGCTCGAGGAACAGGTGCATTCCCTGTCCCGTCGAGTGTCGGAGCTCGAACGACAGCTCATGAACGAACGCGAGTCGCGTCCGGGTGCCCGCGTGTTCGCGGCCGGGGCGACCGGCGCCGTCGTGCCGCTTCGCCACGGCGTGCGCGTGCGGCGCGCGACCGACGTCGTGCTCTGGCGTCCCCGGCACCAGCTGCCGCAGCCCCCTCGGGACGACGAGGACTGAGCCGCCACGCGGCGGTGATCGCGGCGATTCTCCGAGCGCGGATGCTGAAATCGATTTCTCTCCCGTCGTCGAATTCCCGTTTCGTGCGGCCGTTGCGCCGATGAGGGGCCGCGGGGCGACCGCCAGGGCCGACAGGACGCCCGATCGATCGTCATGCTCTGATGGATTGCAGATGAAATCGATTTCGTCTAGTGTGGCCCCGACGAGCGCATGACGTCCGGCTCCGAACCGGCGATTGCTCGGCACCAAGACCGACCACGGAGGTCGGATACAGCGAATGACTCATCGACGAGTCGGCTCCTGAGGAGGAAGTCATGAAGCGGACGACATCGCGCAGCCGTCGTGGCGCGGTCATTGCGATCAGTGCTCTCGGCATCGGCGCACTGCTGGCCGGGTGTGGAGCCAGCGGCGGCGGCGACAGCGGCGACGGCGGTGTCGCGACGGTTCAGTTCTGGCACCGCACGTTCACCCCCGCGGAGAACGAGTGGTACGCCGACATCGTCAAGCAGTTCAATGACTCGCAGGATGAGATCAAGGTCGTCGCCACGGAGGTGCCGGCGGACGCGTGGGACCAGAAGATGAAGTCCGCTCAGGCTGCCGGCAAGGCACCTGACGTGTACACGCACCCCGGTGCGATCCAGGACGCCGTCAACGCCGGGCAGCTGCACGAGCTGAACGGGATCGTCTCCGACGAGGCGCTCGGCGAGATCATCGACGCTGCGAAGCCGGTGTCCGCGGTCGGCGACACCTACTACGCCTACCCGCTGCTGCTCGAGCCGCAGACCGTGCTGTTCTGGAACAAGGACATGCTCTCCGCGGCGGGCCTCGATCCCGAGACCGGGCCCACGACGTGGAGCGAGCTGCTGGATATGTGCGCGGCCATCCAGCCCACCCTCGGTGACGGCCAGTACTGCATCTCGCCGGCCAGCGACGCGCCGACCTTCGCGTGGTCGACCGTCGGCCAGCAGTACAACTTCGCCGGTCACACGGCGCTCACCTCCGACTGGAGCGCGCCCGACATCGACGACGACGGGTACCGCGAGCTGATGAACAGCTACAAGTCGCTGTGGGACGAGGGCTACATGCCCAAGCAGGCCCTGGCCGCCTACGTCGAGGGCCAGGACTTCGGCGAGGAGAAGGTGGCCTTCAAGGTCTCCGGCTCGTGGATGATGTCGGAGATCGGCTCGGACTTCCCCGACCTCCTCGGTGCGACCGGCATCGGCGCCTTCCCGAACGCCGACTCCGCGACCGGTGACACCGCGACGACCCTCGGCAACTTCAAGTGGGTCGTGGACGCAAAGTCCAAGAACCCCGAAGCCGCCGGCGCCTTCCTCGAGTGGGCCATCGGTGGCGACGCCGAGAACCTCGTGCCGTTCTTCGTCAATACGCAGTTCACGAAGGTCCCCGTGCGTGACGCGGTGCAGGAGGCCGTGGCCGCCGACCCGGCGGCGGCGGATGCGCCGTGGTCGGGCGTCATCGTGAACGACATCGCACCTACGGCCATCCCCGAGCCCACCTACCCGTGGGACGTCTCGCTGGCCGTCGGCACCGCGATGGAGTCGGCCATGAAGGGTGCCGCATCGGTGGATGACGCGATCAAGACCGCGAGCGATGCGATCTCGACCGTCATCCAGCGCGACGACCTGCCCAGCAAGGCGCCGAAGGACTGACCTCACCCAGACCCGGGGGCCGAACGCATCGGCCCCCGGGTCGCCGGTGTGAGCACGAGGAGGTGCAGCGTGACCGCGACGCAGACGATGATGACCGAGACCGAGCCGATGATCACGCCCGGGCGGCGACCCCGGGACGGCGGCAGTCGTACGAAGTACCGGGACAGCAGGATCGCCTATCTGCTCATCCTGCCGGCGGTCGTCCTGCTCGGGATCTTCGTCGCGTGGCCGGCGGTCTATGCGACGTTCCTGTCGTTCCAGGACTGGAGCTTCTACAAAGACCCCGAATTCGTCGGCTGGCGCAACTTCACCAACGTCCTGAGCGACCGGCTGTTCTGGGCAGCGATCGGCCGCGGCTTCGCGTTCGTCGCGATGACCGTCCCGCCGATGCTCATCCTGGCGTTCTTCTTCGCCAGCCTCGTCGTGAGCGTCTCGCGCCGGTTCGCCGGGCTGCTGAAGGTGAGCATCTACATCCCGACGATCATCTCGGCGGTCATCACCTCGATCATCTTCGCGCTGATCTACAACTACTCCGGCGGCCTGCTCAACGCGACGCTGTCCCTGTTCGGCATCGACCCGATCGCGTGGATCGGCGACCCGGCGTGGGCGCTCCTGGCCATCGCGATCCCCGCGATCTGGCTGGGGATGGGCCTGACCTCGCTCATCATGGTCGCGGCCATGGTCGACGTGCCGACCGAGTACTACGAGGCGGCGGCGATGGAGGGCGCCGACTGGTGGCAGAAGACGCGGTACATCACGATCCCGCAGATGAAGAACGTGCTGCTGTATCTCCTGATCACCGGATTCGTCGCGGCCATCCAGCAGTTCGAGCTGCCCCTCGTGATGACCGGCGGCGGGCCGCTGGATTCCACGACGCTGCCGAACCTGTTCATCTTCAATCACTTCCGCAACGACATCAACGTCGGCTACTCCATCGCGGCAGCGCTGCTGCTGTTCGTGGTGCTGGGGTCGGTCTCGGCGCTGGTCTTCAGATTCGTCAACTCCGAGAGGCTGGTCGACTGATGGCCGTCGCATCCCCTGCCCTCCCGACGCGTCACGTCACCCGCGACGCGCGGTGGTGGCTGTTCGCGATCGGCAAAGCGATCATCGGGGCGGTCTTCGTCCTGGCGGCCCTCTTTCCGCTCGCGTGGATGGTCATCGCCGGCTTCAAGTCGCGCACCGAGGTCGTGCAGACGCCGTTCCAGTTCTTCCCCGAAGTGTGGCTGTGGGAGAACTACGCGCAGATCCTCGCCGACCCGACCTTCACCCGCACGATGCTGTGGACCTTCCTCGGCGCGGTGCTGTTCACGGTGCTCGCCCTGACGGTCAACTCGCTCGCGGCATACGCCTTCGCGCGCCTGGACTTCCGCTTCAAGCGCACGCTGTGGGTCATCGTCATCACGACGATGTTCATCCCCGGCATGACGATCCTGCTGACGAGCTTCATCGTCGTGACGAACCTGCAGATGCTCGACACGCTGGCCGTCCTCGTCATACCAGGAGCCGCCAGCGCGGGGACCATCTTCTTCATCCGGCAGTTCTACCTGAGCATCCCCTCGAGCCTCGAGGAGGCGGCGATGCTCGACGGCTGCGGTCGCGTCCGTATCTTCGTCAACGTCTTCCTGCCCCTGTCGAAGCCGCCGTTCGTGGTGATGGGGATCACGGCGTTCCTGGCCTACTGGAACTCCTACGTGTGGCCGATCCTCACGGTCACCTCGCCCGACCAGTTCGTCGTGCAGCAGTACCTCGCGACGTTCCGCTCGGAGCGCGCGACCGAGCTCGGCCTGCTCATGGCGGGATCCACCCTCGCGGCGGCGCCGGTGATCATCCTCTTCCTGATCTTCCAGCGCCAGATCATCGGCAACATCAAGATGGCCGGCCTCAAGTAACCGCGACGCGGAAAGCGACGCAGGCGAGGCGACCCGAGGAGGACCGTGCTGCTCCTCGTCACCGGCGCCAGTGCGGCCGGGAAGTCCACCACCCTTGCTGCACTGACCGATGCGGCCTGGGGTCTGCCGCTCGAGTGCGCCGACTTCGACAGCGTGGGGGTGCCGCCCGACGCCGATACCGCGTGGCGGCACGCCGCAGTCGAGCAGTGGGTGCAGAGGGCGGTATCGCTTCAGACGAGCGGCGTGCACCTCGTGCTGTTCGGTCAGGCGGCGATGGGAGAGCTCTTTGCCGCACCCTCGGCGGATCGCCTCGACGGAGTCGAGGTGTGTCTGCTGCACTGCTCGGCGGCCGTTCGCGCCGAGCGCCTTCGACGGCGCGGATATGCGGAAGCGGACATCGTGCACCACATGCGGTTCGGCGAGTGGTTCCTGCGGCACACCCTCGATCCCGCCGACGGCGCCGAGGTGATCCGCCTCGACAGCGCCGCCGGGATGCGGTGGGGTCGGTGGGCGGACTGGTCGAAGGGTGATCCTCGCTGGGCGGCCGAAGTCATCGGCACCGATGCGCTGCAGCCGCGGGAGGTCGCCGCCCGGGTGGAGGCCTGGGTGCGCGACGCCGTCACCCGTGCGCGGCCGTCGCCGCTTCGATGAGCCGGACGTCCGTGATGGGGCCGGGAGCGGCCGGCCCGGAGCAGCGTGCCCGCGGACCGGCCGCCCGCATCACCGCCGGATCAAGGCGATGTCGTCGGCCTGCAGCCAGATGTCCCCGCCGTTCGTCCACACCCCGGCGAAGACCTGCACGTCCTCGTGGGCGCCGCTGTTGAAGTCCACGGTGAACTTCGTCCAGGGGCCGACCGAGATGAAATGGGCCTCGCCGATCACCTGGCCGTCCAGCGAGCGTGCGCCGAAGAACCCGGCGTCGCTGTTGATCGACGTGCGCACGAATCCGGTGAGCCGGTAGTCGGTTCCCGGTTGCACGTCGACGTCCTGCCAGATGTTGCGCCAGCCGGAGTTGAAGCGCACGAACGCGTTGCGGTCACCCGAGAACGACTCCGGGGGAGCGGTGTCGATTCCGCAATTCGGCGTGCAGCCCCACGTGCCGTTCGTGCCGTCGCCCACCGTCGTGCCTCGCTCGAAGCTCGGGTTGGCGACGAGGTTCGGGTTGACGATGACCCCGTCCCGGTCGATCTGCATGCGCATGAGATACGTGTTGTACGGACTCCACTGCGACATCGCGAAGTACATCACGCCGTCGGCGCTCCACGGGTGGAAGTAGCCGCCGTACAGACCCGGATAGTCCGCGGAGCTCGCAACCACCTGCGGCCCGGTCCAGGGCCCCTCGGGCTTCTTCGCGGTGTGCATGACGATGTCTTCGCCCGACAGGGTCATCAGCAGGAACCGCTTGCTGAACTCGTCGTAGTGCACCGACAGCTCGCTGGCCGGGGCGTCGATCACGGGAACCGCGTCGGCCTCGGACTTCGACCACCGCCGGCCGTCCCAGTAGCGGTAGGCGCCCTTGTCGAGCATCTTCCGAGGCGAGACCTTGGCCACGTGCACTGCGCCCTGGCGTCCGTTGGGGGTGCCGAAGACGTAGACGTCGCCGCCCTTTCGGACGTAGGCCTGCATCTGGAACGGATTCGTCCCCTCGGCGTCGTTCTCCCACTTCGTCGAGGAGACCGTCCAGTTCTCACCGTCGTCGTCGGAATAGGCGATCCCGGCGTAGTTGGTGTCCCAGTAGCCCGGCTCGCCCCACTGGCGCACCGACATGAACCCCATGTATTGACGGTCGCCCACCGAGATCCCCGCCGTGGGGATCGTGGTCATCTCGTCGCCGCTGACCTTCTTGGACGGGATCAACTCTTTGGCGATGCCGTGGGGGGACTGCGGGGCGCTCTCGAAGAGCATCCCGTCGGAGAGGTCGCGGTCGCTCGAGCGCACCAGCACGTTGCTGCGCCAGTTGCCGTTGGGGCCCGACCCTCCGCCGGGCCCCACCCAGCCGTTGCCGAAGGTGTCACCGAACGCCGTGAGGATGCGTCCGTCGCCGTCATCCCACATGACGCCCAGGTCCGTCGCCTTGATGTCCCATCGCCCCCACGTGTTGTTCGGGGCATCGGGGCCGGTCAGCTTCTCCACCACCGTCACCGGTGTCGGGGCATCCGTCGCCAGCGCCGGGCCGACCCCGCCGACGGCGAGCACCCCCGCCATGGCCAGCCCGGTGATCGCCGTCCCTGCTGCCGCTCTTCTCCGAGGCCTCATCGCACTCTCCTTCTCTCCTCGCCTGGTCCGCTCCGTCAGCGGACGCGTCTGCGCCGTCGAACCCCGGATGCCGCTGTCACTCGTCCAGACCGAGGTGCAGGGGTCGCAGGCCGAACCAGTACGACGACATCCCCGCCGGAGCGCAGGGGCACACGTTGGACTGCACCCAGGCGCTGCGGTTGTCCTCGGACAGGAACTTCGAGGGGATCGACGTGCCGTAGCCGCCGAAGCGCTCCTCGGTCCACGGGTACGGGCCGAAGTCCTCGGAGAGGAACAGCTCCCACGGACCCCACGGCGCGGGGGCTTCGTAGAACTCGAAGGTGAGCTCGGTCCACGATGTGTAGACGTATCGCCCGAGCGCCGGCAGGAACGTCACGCCGCCCTGTGAGAGGACGCTGAGGTTCTGCGCCCCGACCGTCTGTCCCGGCTCCGCCGCCGATGAGTCCGTCGGGTGCTGCCGCCGCTCGTCGACGAGGACAGGGCGTTTGCGCGCGATGTCGGGGGTCCACGTCGGCGCGGAGTCGCCGGGCTCGCCGGCGTAGAACTCCCATGTGGCCGCGTCCTGCACCGACGCCAGCGGGACCCGTGCCAGGAAGAGCTCGGTGGGGTCGGGCACCGAGTCGTCGAAGGAGTCGCGCCAATTGCCGTCGAGGCCGTACGCGTAGGCATACCCCGGATCGGGTGCGTGCCGGCCGGCCTTCCCGTAGTCGGCGAACCAGATCGTCGTGAAGACGCCGTCGCCGAACATCGGGGTCGCCGTGTCCCACGTCCAGGTCTCGCCGTGGTCGTCGCTGCGGGCGATCGTCGCGGCCGGGGCCTGGTTGAAGTCGAGCCGCAGATCCTGGACGGCGAGATAGATCGCCTCGTCGGTGCACAGCATCCCGGTGGGCTTGCGGGTGAACTGCGCACCCGACCACACCTGGCCGACCGCGTCGCCGCCGGCGAGGAACTCGCCCTCCACGCCCGCCCCGTCCTCGGGTGAGCCGGTGATGCGATTGACCGCGATGTCGAAGAAGTCGAAGCCGAATCCGCCGCCGTCGCCGTTCGCGGCGTAGAGCGCGTCGTCCTCGCCCCAGCAGCTGGGCCACAGGTCTCCGTCGGAGACGCCCACCACCGTCACCGCATCCGCGACCTCTCCGCGCAGGGGGGTGTCGGCCGACGGCCGCTCGGGCGTCGCCGAGCAGGCCGCCAGCGCGACGGCCACGGCGAAGAGTCCCGTCACGGCGACGCGCGGCGCCTTCACGGCCTCAGTCCTGCGGCGCGCGCGGAGGGGTGGCGCCGATGTCGGGCACGGGGGCCGGCCCTAGGTGGACCTCCATGTCGTCGGCGGTCGGTGACTTCGGCCGGCGCGCGGTGGGCCGGTCGAGGTAGAACATCGCCGTGGAGGCGATGTCATCGCGCAGCGGCAGGTAGCGCCATCCGCTGCGCCATCCGAGCGCCTGGATGTCGACCTTCGGCACTCCGGAGGAGAAGAAGATCGGGTCCAGGAGGTGCCACCGGTACATGCCGAAACGCTGCTGGCTGACGTAGAGCCCGTCGGGGCGGATGACCTGCGGCATCCCCAGGTACGGGGTGGAGAACGCGGTGTATCCCTGACCGGGGATGTCGAAGTTCCACGCGCCGCCGAAGTAGTCCTCGGTGCCGGTGCCGCAGATCGTCGGGTAGTCGGTGTCGCCGTCGAGATAGAACTTGATCTCGCCCTCGCCCCACCAGCCGTTGGAGTTGACGCCCCACGCGATGTACGTGCCGACGTACTGACCCTGTCCCTCGATGCCCTCGAGGATCGTGTGCGGGACGAGTTCGCCGAGCGGGTTGGAGCGCCGCCACTGCGCGTGGAAGTACCCGTCGCCGGTGTAGTCCCCGCCGATCTCGTAGGTGATCTGGAAGTACACCCGCACATCGACGACGGAGGTGTTCTCGAGCGTCAGGCGCGCTCCGTCGCGGAACGGCATGGGCCAGTACGAGTTGAAGCCGCCGTGCGGATTCGCCGCGATCGGCTGCGAGTTCACCTGGGCGAACACGCCCCATCCGTTGCAGAAGAAGTCACCGTATGGAACTTCGACGGCGGGCTCGTCGGCGCCGTCCCAGTACGCCCGCAGGACGAGGGTGCGCCAGTTGTCGGTGTGGGTGGTGATCCAGATGTGCGTGATCTTGCCCGCGCCCTCGATCGCGGCCAGATCCAACGTCTCACCGGCTTTTATGTCCACGCTCGGGGAGATCTTCCACCCGGGTCCGAGATCGCGCGCGCTGGCGGCGCCCGTGCCTTCCGTGGCGCGGCCGCCTCCGCCTACCGAACCGTCGAAGTTCTCGGGGGAGATGGATCGGGTCTGCAGCGGCCGCAGGCCGGAGATGGATGAGAGATCGGGCGCGGGTACGCGTGGTGCATTCATCGGGCGGGACATCCTCGTCTCGGTACGCGGGGGCGTCGAAGCAGCGGTGATCGCTTGGAATCGATTTCAACACGCTACTGTTGCCTCACGGCGAAAGTCAACGCACGCCGCGGGACGAGGATGGGGTGAGATGGCCACGATCTACGAGGTGGCGAAGCTCGCGGGTGTCTCGCCCGCGACGGTCTCCCGCGTCTTCAACGGCATGGGGGTGTCGGACTCCAAGACGCTCGCCGTACGGGATGCTGCGCGCCAGCTCAACTTCACCCCCAATCGCACCGCGCGGACGCTGCGGCGCCAGGCGTCGGAAGTCATCGCCCTCGTCATCCCCGACATCGAGAACCCGTACTTCACCGAGATGGCGCGCGGGGTGGAGGACGTCGCATCCCAGGCCGGATACTCCGTCGTCCTGTGCAACACCGACTCCGAGATCGAGAAGGAAGCGACCTACCTGCAGATCGCGATCGCCGAGCACATGGCGGGCGTCATCCTGGCGGCGGCATCCGATCACTCCAACCTCGACGATCTCCTGGCGACAGGGCGACCGGTGGTCGCGGTCGACCGCGGCACCGGCTACGACATCGACGGCGTGGTCATGGCCAACCGCACGGCCGGTCAGGCGGCGACCGAGAACCTCGTGCAGGCCGGCTACCGCCGCATCGCCTGCATCACGGGTCCGCAGCACATCGAAACGGCGTACGAGCGTGCCGAGGGGTGGCGTGCCGTCGTCGCGCGTCACTTCCCGGGTGGAACGTCCGAGGAGCTGCTGCGGTATTCCACGTTCCGCGTTGACGGCGGTCGCGCGGCGATGGAGGAGCTCCTGGCGCTGCCCGAGCCGCCCGATGCCATCGTCGCGGCGAACAACCTGCTCGGCGTCGGCGCGATCCAGGTCCTCACCGAGCACGCGCTGACCCCGCCCAAGATCGGCGTGGCCGTCGTCGGCTCGCTGCCGTTCACGACGCTGTCACCCAACGCCGTCACCGTGGTGCGCCTTCCTGCGCGCCACATGGGCGTCACGGCCGCCAAGATGCTGCTCGAGCGCATCAACGGCGACGATCAGCCCGCGCGGACCGTCGTCCTGCGCAACGAGGTGCAGCCGGCGCGCGGCGGCGGCGCCGCCTGAGACCGACTCGTCCCGCGTCTCGCCCGCGGCGGTGATGCGCGCGCGTCGTCACGACTTCGCATCGGTTGATCATGAAATCGATTTCGTCTACAGTGAACGCGGTACGGCGGACGCGGCTCGTCCGTCGCCGCGATCGAGGAGGATCCGATGCCCGTCCGCTCCACGCTCGGCGTCGATGCCGCACGCACCGCGCGCCGGGCCCGTGCCATCCCGCACACGGCGCAGCGGGCGGCCTTCCCCCTGGGCGGACTGGGTACCGGGAACGTGTCGCTGGGCTCCCGCGGGGAGCTCCGGGACTGGGAGCTGGAGAACCTTCCCGACAAGGGGCGGTTCAACCCCTACTCGTTCTTCGCGATCCACGCCGCCCCGCAGGGCGGGGCCCCGGTGACCCGCGTGCTCGAAGCGCGCCTCACCGGCCGCCACGACGGGGATGCCGGCTACCCCTTCGAACGGCTCGCCGGCCTGCCGCGGCTGCAGTCGGCGACGATGCACGGGGAGTATCCGGTCGTCGACATCGACTTCACCGACGACGTCCTCCCCGTGGAGGTGTCACTTCGCGCCTTCACCCCCCTCGTCCCCCTCGATGCCGACGCCTCCGGCATCCCCGCCGCGGTGCTGCGCTACACCGTCACCAACCCCGGCGACCGCTCCGTCGCCGTGACGGTCGTCGGCAGCGTGAGCCACACCGCCGGCCGGGGCGAGGGTCCTTTCGGCATGCGCGCCGCGCAGACGGTGCGGTGGCGCGACGAGGGCGGCGTGCGCGGCCTGGACTTCGGTATCCGTCTGCCCGAGGACGACCCCGGCTACGGCACCCTCAGCCTCACCACGACGGATGCGGCGACCACCGTGAAGCCCCAGTGGGTGACCGGATTCTGGCCCGACGGCCCGCGCCTGTTCTGGAACGACCTGTCGGAGGACGGGCGGCTCGACCCGGAACCGCGGCTCACCCTGGAGGACCGTCCGCGCGGCCTGTTCGCCGACTCGGCTCCCCAGGACGCCTCCGCACCCATGACGGAGGACGAGCTGTTCGACCGGCTCCCGCGCCTCCGCACAGGGTCGCTCGGCATCGTCCACGACATCGCCCCCGGGCGCAGTCGCGAGTTCGAGTTCGTGCTGGCGTGGAGCTTCCCGAACCGGCGACGCGGGTGGCGGGGGCGCATCGTGTTCGACGACCCGCATGAGGACGAGGTCGTCCGCAACCATCACGCGCTGCTGTGGCCCGACGCATGGGCGGCGGCGACCCACCTGCACCGCACGCTGCCGGACCTGGAGGCCGCCACGCTCGCCTTCGTGGAGACGCTCTACGGCGGCACGATCGACCCGGTCGTGGCGGATGCGGTGGGCGCGAACATCGCCGCGGCCCGCTCCACCACCGCTTTCGTCGTCGAGACGCCGAACGCGGAACTGGGGGACGGGCCGGTCTTCGCCGCGTGGGAGGGATCCTTCGACCACTCCGGCTCGTGCGAGGGGACCTGCACCCACGTGTGGTCGTACGCCCAGACGATGGCGTGGCTCTTCCCGTCGCTCGAGCGCAGCGCGCGACGTGTGGAATACCTGCTGGAGACGGATGCGGCGGGGGCCCAGAAGTTCCGGTCCAACCGCGTTTTCGGGGGCCCGTCGTGGTTCATGGGGCCCGCCGTCGACGGGCAGCTCGGCACGCTCCTGCGGCTGTACCGGGAGTGGCGGTTCTGCGGCGACGACGACTTCCTCCTCGAACTGTGGCCGGCCGCGGTCCGCTCCCTCGAGCACGCGGTCGATCGCTGGGATCGCGACGGGGACGGGCTGCTCGACGGTGAGCTGCACAACACCTACGACATCGAGTTCCACGGCGTCGAACCGCTGGCGAACGGGTTGTTCGCCGCGGCCCTGCGGGCAGGAGCCCGGATGGCCGACCATCTCGGCGACGCCGCGCGCGCATCGCAGTGGCGGGAGCGCGCCGACCGCGTCGCCGACGGCATGGACGACGTGCTGTGGAACGGGGAGTACTACCGCCAGGTCGTCGACGACGTCGACGCGCACCGGTACCAGTACGGCGACGGGGTCCTCTCCGACCAGCTCCTGGGGCAGTTCCACGCCTGGATCAACGGGCTGGGCGACCTGCTCCCACGCCCTCGGCTCCGCAGCGCGCTGGGCGCCGTGGTCACCCACAACTTCCGCGAAGACCTGAGCGCGCACGAGAGCACGCAGCGGGTGTACGCGCTCAACGATGAGGGTGGGCTTCTGCTCGCGTCCTGGCCACGCGGCGGGCGGCCGGCCATCCCCTTCGTCTACTCCGACGAGGTGTGGACCGGCGTCGAGCATCAGGTGGCCGCATCCCTCGTCTACGCCGGCCTTCCGGAGCAGGCGCTGCGGATCGAGCGGGCCGTGCGCGAGCGCTACGCCGGCGACGCGCGCAACCCGTGGAACGAGATCGAGTGCGGCAACCACTACGCGCGGTCGCTCGCATCCTGGGCGCTGCTGCTCGCCTTCAGCGGCGTGCAGTGGGATGCGCCCACCCGCACGCTCTCCTTCGACCCCGTCGGTGACGAGCCCTTCCGCTCGCTGTTCACCACCGGGACGGCGTGGGGGCGCGTCGAGGTCGACGGCGCGACGCTCGTGCTGCACGTGCACGGCGGCACCCTCGAGCTCGACGGGCTCCTGCTGCGCGGGCGCGAACTGCCGCTCTCCCCCGACACGTCCGCGCCGGAGACCCCCGTTCGTCTCCGTCTCGAAGCCGGATCCAGCCACACCGCCAACGCATCCCACGCCCGTCAGCTAGTCGAGGACAACGCATGAGCACCTACACCCTGCCCGCACCCGTGACGCGCCCGAAGGGCGAACCGAAGACCGCCTACCTCATCGCGAGCGGCGACCTCCGGGAGTCGGCCAACGTCGCCGGGTGGCCCACCCAGGCCGCCATGGAGGCGGCGGTGACGCGCGCGTTCGAGTCGCTCGGGTGGAGTGTCGTCCGTGCCAACGACGTCGACCCCGCCACCGGGCACGGCTTCATCTCCAGCCAGCGGATGGGCCTGGAGGTCTTCACGCGCATCCCGGTGGATGCTCCGCTCATCGTCGCCGAAGCGGTGTGGCAGTACTCCCACCACGTCCTCCCCGGGCTCCGCACCCATGAGGGCCCCATCCTCACCGTCGCGAACTTCGCGGGGGACTGGCCGGGTCTCGTCGGCCTTCTCGGCCTGAACGCGGGACTGACGAAGATGGGCAAGGAGTACTCCAGCATCTGGTCGGTCGACTTCTCCGACGAGTGGTTCGCGGAGGGGATCCGCCAGTGGTGCGACACCGGGCGCATCACCCACGACGCCTCCCACGTCCGCCCGCTCCCCGATCTCCCCGACACCGAAGAGGTGCAGCTCGGGCGTGCCCTCGGCGACCAGCTGCTCGGGGAGAAGGCGCTCATCGGCGTCTTCGACGAGGGCTGCATGGGCATGTACAACGCCATCTTCGACGACGAGCTGCTCAATCCGGTCGGGATCTACAAGGAGCGGCTGTCGCAGTCGGCGCTGTACGCCGAGATGCTGCGCGTGCCCGACGAGGAGGCCGACGCCGCCTACGAGTGGCTGCTCTCCCACGGCATGACCTTCCGGCTGGGGGAGGACGAGTCCACCGAACTCACGCGCGGCCAGGTGCAGTGGCAGATGAAGATGTACATCGCCGCGCTGCGGATCGCGGACGACTTCGGGGTGGACGCCATCGGCATCCAGTACCAGCAGGGGCTGAAGGATCTCGTGCCGGCGTCGGATCTGGCCGAAGGGATGCTGAACTCCACCGAGCGCCCGCCGGTGCGCTCCCGCGACGGCGCGCGCGAGCTGTTCGCCGGCCGCCCGCTGCCGCACTTCAACGAGGCGGACGAAGGCGTCGCCGTGGACGCCCTGGTCACCGACCGCGTGTGGAGCGCCATGGGACTCGTCTCCGACAACACCCTCCACGACGTGCGATGGGGCGAGGACTACGACGGGCAGTTCGTCTGGGTGTACGAGATCTCCGGATCGGTTCCCGCCTCGCACCTGGGCGGATGGGACCGTGCGGAGGGCTGGCGCCAGGACCCGGTGTTCTTCCCCGCCGGCGGCTCGACCGTCAACGGCGTGTCGCGGCCGGGCGCGCTGGTCGTCTCCCGTGTGTTCATCGCCGACGGTATCTTGCAGGTCGACATCCTCCGCGCGACGGCGGTCGAGCTGCCTGCCGAGGAGACCGAGCGCCGCAAGGCCGCCACGAACCCGGAATGGCCGATCGCGCACGTGGTGCTGCACGACGTCTCACGCGATCAGTTCATGGCGCGCCACAAGGCCAACCACGCGCAGGTCGTCTACGCCCCCGACGCCGAGACCGCCGACAAGGCGCTCATCGCCAAGGCGGCGATGTTCGACCGGATGGGCGTCAAGGTCAACCTGATCGGCCGCGTCTCCGGGATCTGAGCGGGTCGGCCCTGCCCGCGGCGGTGCGCCGTCCTGGAGTGCGGGCATGGCGGAGGGTGACGATCACGCGACCCCACGCCGCAAGCACGCGACCGCGCTCCGCGGGCACGCGCGGCCGCGGCGAGACGGACCGCGCGCGACGATTTGGCCGTGGTCGTCATCCCGGCCCTCCGCCCCGTGGCTGCTCGGCGCCCTCACGCGCATCACCTCGTTCACGCGGTCGGCGGAAGCTCCCTCCGCGCGACGCTGCTCATCTACGGCGCCGGGGCGGCGCTCCTGCTGATCTGGCAGACCGCGCTCGTGGTGCGCTGATCCGCCCGCTGCGCGAGCTTCAGGCGGGGGGCAGGCGCAGGATCGTTCCGGACTCGTCGACGGCGAGATCGTCCACGACGCGCAGCGTGCGCGCGATCGCGTCGACGGCACCGAGCACCGTGCCGACCCGCTCGCGGTCCGAGCACACCGCCGTCAGGGTCACGAACGCCGAGCCGGTGTCCCACGTGTAGCTGGCGAACGGCGGCGTGCGCGGGTCGGCGGGCAGATCCATCACGAGCTTCTCCCCGACCCCCAGGTGCGGGTTGGGGAAGTCCTCCGTGTCGTCGTACTCCATCGGCATCATCGCCCGCGCCGTGCGCAGCTGCGGCGTCGCCTCCTGCAGCTGCGCCATCGCGACGAGCAGTTCGGGGTCGTCCTTCCACACCCACACCAGCACGCGGCCGTCCGCGCGACGGAGGAGGAGGGGAGCCGCCTGGCTCATCGCCCACGCGAGGAACCCGCTCCCCGGGCGCTCGACGGCGCCGACCGCGCGGTTCGCCTGGCCGAGCAGCATGCGGATGGCCGCCTTGCGGTGGCGCCGGCCGCGGAACCCCAAGGATCCGGTCACGGGCACCCACACGGCGGGGTCGGCGTCGGCCTGCAGTCGCGGCATGCCCCCAGGCTATGTCGATTCTCCCGCCACGCGCTCGCCGTGGCGCTTCCCAGGTGAGGGGAGGGGCCTCCGGTACGATGACAGGGCGCATGCACCGCACCGTGCGACCCCTACCGCCGCACAGATAGGCAGCCACCCGACGTGACCACCCCTGCGACGCCTGACAGTCCCGACGCCGCCCCTCGCCTCACCGTCCTGGTGGGCTGCGACACCTTCGCCCCCGACATCAACGGTGCCGCCCGCTTCGCCGAGCGCCTCTCCGCCGGACTCGTCGAGCGCGGCCACGACGTGCACGTCATGGCGCCCAACACCGCGTACCGCCGCTCGCGTCCGGGCACCGAGGTCGTCGAGGGGCAGCCGATGACGCTGCACCGCCTGCCGTCGGTCCGCTGGCCCCCGCACGACTGGCTGCGGTTCGTCTGGCCGTGGCGCTCCAAGCACTACGCACGCAAGGTGCTGGATGCGGTCAAGCCCGACGTCGTGCACATCCAGTCGCACATCGTGATCGGCCGGGGACTGGCCCGCGAGGCGCGCAAGCGGGGCATCCCCATCGTCGCCACCAATCATGTGATGGCCGAGAACATCCTCGACTTCACGACACTGCCCGACGCGCTCAACCAGGTCGTCGTCAAGCTCGCGTGGGCCGACGCGAAGCGCACCTTCGCCCTCACCCGGGCGGTGACGACCCCCACGCGCAAGGCGGCCGACTTCCTCGAGTCGACGATCGACATCCACGGCGTGATCCCGGTGAGCTGCGGCATCGATCGCCGCAACTACACCCCCCGCCTCGCCCCCCGCGAGTCCAACCGCATCCTCTTCGTCGGGCGCCTGACGTCGGAGAAGGGCATCGACGTGCTCCTGAACGCCGTCGCGCAGCTGGATCCGTCGCTGGATGTCACCCTCGACATCGTCGGCGGCGGAGACCAGCGCAAGAACCTCGAGCACCTCGCCGAGCAGCTGGGGATCGGCGGTCGCGTGACCTTCCACGGGCACGCCAGCGAAGACGACCTGCGCTCGCTGTATTCGCGTGCGAGCGTCTTCGCGATCGCCTCGATCGCCGAACTGCAGTCCATCGCGACGATGGAGGCGATGGCTTCGGGTCTGCCGGTGGTCGCCGCCGACGCCGTGGCCCTGCCGCACCTCGTGCACGACGGCGAGAACGGGTACCTGTTCGAGCCGGGCGACGCCGCCGAGATGTCCGCGCGCCTGACCGACGTGCTCACCGCCGATGCGGAGGAGTTCCTGCGCATGCAGCAGGCGTCGCTGGACGGCGTGATGGTGCACGACATCGAGCGCACGCTCGACACGTTCGAGGCCCTGTACCGCGGCACGCCCCTGCCGGAGTAGCCCGTGCACGTCGTGATGTTCGGCGACCAGCACGTCGAGTCATCCGGTGGCGCGCAGGTGTCGATGCGCCTGCAGCGCCGTTTCCTCGAGCGCGCCGGACACACCGTCACGATCGTCGCCCCGCGGATGCACGCACGCGCCACCCCTGACGCGGCCTACGTCGACCTGCCCTCGCTCCCGGTCACGCTCGACCGGGAGTATTCGATGAGCCTTCCCGGTGCCCGCACCGACCGATTCGTGGATGCGGCGATGTCACGCCGCCCGCCGGTGGACGTCGTGCACGTGCAGGCGGACTTCTGGGGCGCCCTCATCGGGCACCGCTTCGCCCGCCGCCACGGCCTGCCGGTCGTGCACACGATGCACAACCGGGTCGACGTCGGGATCGCCGCCGTCGCTCCCTTCCCCGCCGTCGTCCTGCGCGTGCTCAACGCGTGGGCGCGACGCGTGCTCGGGGTCAGCTCCCGTGCGCCGGGCTCCGGCTCCGACGGCTGGTCGTATCTGCGGCTCCTCGCCGGCGGAGTCGACGCGGTGACGGCCCCTTCTGCGCACTTCGCCCGTCGGCTCGAGACGCACGGGGTCTACCCCACCGTCGACGTCGTGTGGAACGGCATCGACGACGACGTGCTCGACGCCGCCGCGACGCCACCGGCCGGGCGCGCTCCTGGCCGCCCGCGGCTGGTGTGGGTGGGCCGGATGAGCGCGGAGAAGAGGCTCCTGCCCTTCCTCGAGGCTGTCGCCGTCTCCGGCATCACCGCCGACGTCGAGGTCATCGGAGGGGGCGGTCAGGCGCGGGCGGCGCGCCGGCTCGTGCGTCGGCGCCGCCCCGCCGCATCCGTCGTCTTCACCGGCCGCCTGCCCTACCCCGAGACCCTGCGGCGGATCGCCGCGGCGGATGCGGTGGTGCAGACCTCGATCGGATTCGAGACGCAGGGCATGACGGTGTTCGAGGCGGCGTCGCTGGGCACCCCGGCCGTTGTGAGCGACGCCGACATCGCCGGCGAGCTCGGCTCGGGCGCGTGGACGGTCGCGGATGCGTCGGCGACGGCTCTGGCCGCGACTCTCCGGCAGGCCGCCGACGACATCACCTCCGGCACGGCCCCCGCGCCCGAGGCGCGGATCCGGGAGCTGTTCCGCCAGTCCTCCCGCACGGCAGCGATGGTGGAGGTCTACCAGCGGGCCATCGCCGGACGCAGCGTCAGAGGAAGAGGCTGAGGGCGGCGGGATACAGCAGGGCCCACACGATCGTGGAGACCAGGAGTGCGACACCGATGCCTGTGCCTACCCCGGCCAGGGCCTGAGGCCGACCGCGCCGGGTGAGCCCGACGACCCCGAGGGCCACCGCAACGATGGAAAGAATGCCCTGCACGAGGTTGCCCGCGACGCCGATGATGCTCAGAGCGTCACCTGTGCCCCCGAGGGCGGCGGCCTGCAGGATCATCTGCAGGAGCAGGGAGAGCAGCAGCACCGCGCCGACCACGATCGAGGCCAGCCCGTACGGGTTGCCGCGCGCGGCGGAGGCCGGTGCGGCGGAGCCCGGTGCGGCGTAGGCCGCGGGAGCCGGATACCCGGCGGGGGCGCGGTGGGCCTGAGGTGCGGAATCGGCGGGGGACTGCGGTGAAACCGGTGGAGTGGTCACTGTGCCTCGTCTCTCGGGGTCCCGAGTCTACGGGGACCGTTCCGCGATCCGCTCACACGTGCGCGTGGACGCGTATCCGCCGAGGCGCGGCGAAGACGTGTGGGGGCCGGGCCGCGGCCGTGGCGGCATCCGGAAGGGAGGCCGGCCGCTCCGGCGCGGGAGCGGAACGCTCCGGCACGCGGCACGGCACGGTGGGGGCGGCCCGGTAACCGTCGCGGCCCAGGCCGCCGACGGTGGCGAAGATCCCCGCCGCCGCGAGGGCGGTGGTGGCGATCAGGAGAAGGATCATGGCAGGAAACCTACGCTTGCGCTCTGCCTGCCAACAGTGGCAGAGTGGCCACGACCCGAACGATTCCTGCCACCCCCTGAGGAGCCCCATGAAGACCGTCGCGGTGATCGTGCAAGACGGATTCGCCCCGTTCGAATTCGGCGTCGCGTGCGAGGCCTTCGGACTGGATCGGACGGCCGACGGCATCCCCAACTTCGACTTCCGCGTCGTCACCCCCGACCCCGGTGCCGTCGCATCCAAGATCGGTTTCTCGATCAATGTCGACAACGACCTGTCCTTCGCCTACGAGGCCGATCTCGTCGTGGTGTCGCCGACGCCGCGGGAGTACTGGACGCACGTCGACGAACGTGTGCTCGACGTCGTGCGGCAGGCCGTCGCGCGCGAGGCATGGGTGCTCAGCGTGTGCAGCGGATCGTTCATCCTCGCCGCCGCGGGTGTGCTCAACGGGCGCCGGGCGACCACCCACTGGATGTACGCGCAGATGATGGCCGAGATGTACCCCGGCGTCGACGTGGATCCCGATGTGCTGTACGTCCAGGACGGCCGCATCATCACCAGCGCCGGTACGGCTGCGGGCCTCGACGCGTGCCTGCACCTCCTGCGGCAGGAACTGGGTGCGGAGATGACCAACACGATCGCCCGGCGGATGGTCGTCCCGCCGCAGCGCGACGGCGGCCAGGCCCAGTTCATCAACAAGCCGCTTCCCGTGGTGGCCTCGCTGTCGCTCGCGCCGGTCAGTGACTGGATGCTGCAGAACCTCCGCGCCGATCTCTCGGTCGATCAGCTCGCTGCGAAGGCGCACATGTCGCCTCGCACCTTCGCACGCCGGTTCAAGGCCGACTTCGGCGCGACGCCCGCGGCGTGGCTTTCGCGGCAGCGCATCCTGCACGCGCAGCGGCTGCTGGAGAAGACCGACCTGGGCCTGGACCGGATCGCGTACGAGAGCGGCTTCGGTTCGGCGGCGGTACTGCGGCAGAACTTCGCCCGCACCCTCGGTGTCACCCCCACGGCATACCGGTCCCGCTTCCGGCACGTGGCTGCGGAACAGGCCGCCTGACCGGGCCGCGCCCTTCTGCGCGGGGCGCGCGGCCGTGCGCGGGGCGCGGCCGTGTCCGCCCTGCCGGCGGCGGGATGGTGCGCGGTCGTTCCCCGCGCTCCCTCGAGTCAGTCCTGCGAGTCACTCCCGCGCAAGCCCGAACTCTTCCAAGCCCGAACTCCTCAAGATCGGTGCCCTCGGGGTCGTGGGGGGTGGTTTTCGCCGCATCCGCGCGCGGATTTGAGGAGTTCGGTCCTGCGGCGACGCGCGAGCGGGATGGTGCGCGGTCGTTCCCCGCGCTCCCTCGTGCCAGTCCCGCGCAAGCCCGAACTCCTCAAGACCGGTGCCCTCGGCGTCGTGGGGGGTGGCTTTCGCCGCATCCACGCGCGGATTTGAGGAGTTCGGTCCGGCGGCGATGCGCGAGCGGAGGGGCCGAGGTCGTGGCGGCGGCGGTCGAGAGGCACGGATCCCCCGTGCCGGCTTCGGACTGGCGCGTCCCTGCGCCGGCACGCGGGGTCGCACGCATCCCCTCGCACCCGCCGCGTGTCTGTCCAGCCCCGCGCCCGAACTCCTCGAGAGCGGCGCCTGGGGGTCCGGCGGGGCGGGTTCGCGCCAGATCCGGGCGCGGATTTGAGGAGTTCGGTATCGGTGGCGCATCGAGGGCGGGAGCCGTCGGCTGCCGGTGTCGGTCGCGCCGCTGCCGGCGTCGGTCGCGCCCGTGCTGATGTCCGTCGCGTGAGTGCTGCTGGCCCCGGCAGCGCGAGCGGTGCCGGGGCCAGGGCGGCTACTGCGTCGCGCGGTCGCGCAGCGCGTCGAGGTCGACGGGCGCGCCAGCCGCCTTCTGGCGCAGCGCGTCGGCATCGGCGCCCTCCACCGTCGACGTGTCGAACGCGAACGTGATGACGGCGGCGGCCAGCGCGTCGGAGTTGACGTCGAGCGCGATGCGGTTGACGTTGCCCTTCAACTGATGCCGGTAGGCCCTTTCGAGCTGCTTGTAGAGAGTGCGATCAGCGCCCTGTCCGGTGAGGTTGTCGCACGGCTGGTGGTAGCACGGATCGTACGCGACGCCGGCGAGGCCGCCGTAGCGCGCCGCCTCCTCCTCGGTCTTGATCTCCTCGGCGCCGGTGAACAGCCCGCCCGCGGGGATGCCGACCGCGATGAACGGGCCGTAGTCGGAGCGACCGGAGAAATCGGTGTCCTGATAGGGGAGGTCCTTCGAGGTGTAGAACTGCTCGAAGACGTCCTCGATCTCGGCGGACCCGGGCGGGATGAAGCCCGGTTCGGCGGTGCCGCCGGAGTTGTCGCCGTCGTACACGCCGGTGAAATAGTTCGGCGAGCCGATCATGTCGAAGTTCAGGTACAGCGCGATCTGACCGAGCTGCTCCTCGGCGAGATTCGCGACGTAATACTCCGAACCGAGCAGGCCCTCCTCCTCGGCGCCCCACCACGCGAACCGCACGGTGTTGGTCGGCTTGACCCGCTTCATCTGGATCGCCGTCTCCAGCAGGCCCGCGCTGCCGGTGCCGTTGTCGTTGATGCCCGCGCCGTCCTGCACGCTGTCCAGGTGCGCGCCGGCCATCACGACGTTCGAGTCATCGCCGGTGCCCGTCTCGGCGAGCACGTTGTACGTCGTGCGCTCCTCGGCGAAGTAGTCCACCGTGACCGTCACGATCGCGCCGGGCGTGGACGCGAGATCCTCGCCCACGGGAGAGGACGCGAACACCGCGGGGATGGTGAGACCGGTCGCGTCGCCGATCATGCCGACCAAGCCCGGCCGGCCGTCGTTGGCGACGATGACGCCCGCCGCGCCGGCGTTCTGGGCGTTGAGCGCCTTGAGCGAGAAATCGCACGTTCCGCGCTGCACGAGGGCGATGCCCCCGACGGGGAAGCCGGTGAAGTCCTCCGGTTCGCAACCGCTCGTGCTCGAGCCGTCGGCCGGGAAGGGGGTCACGAGGTCGACGGGGACGAGGGCGCCGGTGGCCGACCCCTCCGGGCTGCCGGTGTCGAACGAGTTGCGCAGGAAGTCGGTGCCCTCCGCCCACGTCGTCGCCGGATCCTGGCGGCTGAGGGCGCTGTTCTCCTCCGTATAGGTGAAGGGGAACTCCTGCACCTCGGGGGCGTAGCCGGCCCGCTCGAGCTGCTTCACGACATAGTCGACGGATGCCTCGTAGCCGGGGCGCCCGGCGGCCCGGTCGCCATAGGAGTCGGCGATCCGCTGGAAATGCTTCAGGTGCCTGAGGACGTTGTTGACCTTGACGGCTTTGGTCAGGGTTTCGACGGTGTCGGCGTCGCGGGCCGCGAACGCCGGAGTGGCGATCCCGCCCGCACCCACCATCGCCGCCGCCGCGATCACGGCGGCCAGTCTGCGCTTCGTGAACGACATGCATGTTCCTTCCCGTGGCTCGGCGCCCCCATTGGCGCCGACGCGCAGAACGCTAACCGCGCCCGCCGCGCGCCGGTAGGGGCCTTTGTGCTCGGGCGGCATTGCCGCATCGCGCGATGTCGGATAAACTTGAGCCACAGCGACTCAAGTTTCGCGGACGGACTTCAAGGAGACACATGAACGCCACCCCGCAGCCCGGGCAGGAGGAGTCCCAGAGCGCCCTCGAGCAGTTCGGGATCAACCTCACCGACCGCGCCCGCCAGGGCAAGCTCGACCCCGTGATCGGTCGAGACAGCGAGATCCGGCGCGTGAGCCAGGTGCTCACCCGTCGCACGAAGAACAACCCCGTGCTCATCGGCGAGCCCGGCGTCGGCAAGACGGCCGTCGTGGAGGGGCTCGCGCAGCGCATCGTCGCCGGCGACGTCGCCGAGAGCCTCAAGGACAAGGAACTCGTCGCGCTCGACATCTCCGCCCTCGTGGCCGGCGCGATGTACCGCGGCCAGTTCGAAGAGCGACTCAAGAGCGTGCTGAAGGAGATCACCGAATCCGACGGCCGCGTGATCACCTTCATCGACGAGCTGCACGTGTTGATGGGGGCCGGCGGCGGAGAGGGTTCGGTCGCCGCATCCAACATGCTCAAGCCCATGCTCGCCCGCGGCGAGCTGCGCATGATCGGCGCCACCACCCTCGACGAGTACCGGGAGTTCATCGAGAAGGATGCCGCGCTCGAACGCCGCTTCCAGCAGGTGTACGTGGGCGAGCCGAGCGTCGAAGACACCGTGGCGATCCTGCGCGGACTCAAGGAGCGCTACGAGGCCCACCACAAGGTCGCGATCGCGGATGCGGCGCTCGTGGCGGCCGCATCGCTGTCGAACCGGTACATCCCCTCGCGCCAGCTCCCCGACAAGGCCATCGACCTCATCGACGAGGCGGCCTCGCGTCTGCGGATGGAGATCGACTCCGCGCCGCTGGAGATCGACGAGCTGCGCCGTCACGTCGACCGGCTGAAGCTCGAGGAGCTCGCACTGAAGAAGGAGAAGGACGACGCGTCCAAGGAGCGCCTCGCGGCGTTGCGCGAGACCCTCGCCGGCGAGCAGGCCCGCCTGAACGAACTGCAGGCCCGGTGGGAGCGTGAGCGCTCCTCCCTGAACCGCGTCGGTGACCTGAAGACCCGGCTGGACGCTGCGCGCGTCGAGGCCGAGCGCGCGCAGCGCGAGGGTGACCTCGAGCGGGCCTCGCGCCTGCTGTACGCCGAGATCCCGGCGCTGGAGCGCGAACTCATGACCGCCGAGCGGGAGGAGACCGAGGGCGAGCGCATGGTCGGCGACCAGGTCACCGAGGAGGACATCGCCGAGGTCATCGCGGCGTGGACCGGCATCCCCGTGGGCAAGCTCATGCAGGGCGAGACGGAGAAGCTCCTGCACCTGGAGTCCGAGCTGGGTAAGCGCCTGATCGGGCAGAAGGAGGCCGTCAAAGCCGTCTCCGACGCCATCCGCCGCTCGCGCGCGGGGATCAGCGATCCGCACCGGCCGGTCGGCTCGTTCATGTTCCTCGGCCCCACCGGTGTCGGAAAGACCGAGCTGGCGAAGGCCCTGGCGGAGTTCCTCTTCGACGACGAGCACGCCATGGTGCGCATCGACATGTCGGAGTACGGCGAGAAGCACTCGGTGTCGCGTCTGGTCGGCGCCCCTCCCGGGTACGTCGGCTACGAGCAGGGCGGACAGCTGACGGAGGCCGTGCGCCGGCGCCCGTACAGCGTCGTTCTCCTCGACGAGATCGAGAAGGCCCACCCCGAGGTGTTCGACGTGCTGCTGCAGGTGATGGATGACGGACGCCTCACCGACGGCCAGGGTCGCACGGTCGACTTCACGAACGTCATCCTGATCCTCACCTCCAACCTCGGCTCGCCGATCCTCATCGACCCGACGCTGTCGGCCGAGCAGAAGCGCGAGCAGGTGCAGGCGCTGGTGCGGCAGGCGTTCAAGCCGGAGTTCATCAACCGGCTCGACGACATCGTGATCTTCCACGTGCTCAGCGAGGACGACCTCGCCCAGATCGTCGAACTCGCCGTCGACGCCCTGCAGCGGCGTCTGCGCGAGCGCCGGCTCACCCTGGCGGTGACCCCCGACGCGCGGGCCTGGCTGGCCGAGCGCGGATACGACCCGGTGTTCGGCGCGCGGCCGCTGCGCCGCCTCATCCAGTCGGAGATCCAGGACCGCCTGGCCATGGCGATCCTGGCCGGGCGCGTGCGCGACGGCGACGTCGTGCGCGTTGACGTGGCCGCCGACGGGTCGAGCCTCGTGCTCACCGCCGACGGCGCGCCCACGCCCCCCGACATGTCCGACGACGACGAGGCGATCGAGGCCGTCCTGGACGACTGACGCCCGTCGAGACACCGCATTCCGGCCGAGGCACGCGGCATCGCGTGGTGTTCCGGACGGGATGTGGTGTCTCGAGCGCACGGTAGCGTCGGGGGATGCGGCGGATGCGGGTGATTCGGGCTCTGTGGGGCTCGACGCATCCCGGCCCCACCCTCGTGGTCACGGCGCTGTCACTCGCGCTGGGTCTGACCGCCGGGCTCGAGCCGTGGCGCCTCGTGCTGCTGGTGGTCGCCGTCTTCAGCGGCCAGGTGTCGGTGGGGCTGTCGAACGACGCCATCGACGCCGCCCGTGATGAAGCGGTCGGGCGCCGCGACAAGCCCATCGCCGCCGGCGTCGTCTCCGCCGGCGGCGCGCTCGGCGTGGCGGTCGGGGCGGTCGTCGTGGCGCTCGTTCTGTCCGCACCGCTGGGGGTGGGGATGCTGGCCGCCCACGCCGTCGCCCTCGCTGCGGCATGGGCGTACAACGCCGGACTCAAGGCCACGGCGTTCTCGATCGTGCCCTTCGTGGTGAGCTTCGGGCTGTTCCCGTCCTTCGCGACGCTGTCGCTGCCCGGCGGCGCTCCGGCGCCGACGTGGGCGGGCATCGCGGGGGCGGCGCTGGGCGCCGCCGTGCACCTCACCAACGTGCTCCCCGACCTCGACGACGATCGAGTAACCGGCATCCGCGGCCTGCCGCACCGGCTGGGCGCACGGGTGAGTGCCGTCGTCGCGGCGGCGGGGGTCGTCATCGGGGCGCTCGCTGTTCTCGCGGGCTCCTCCGGCGGGGAGCTCGCCCGTGTGCCGGTCATCGGCTGGGTCTTCTTCGCGGCCGCCGCCGCGGTGGCCGTGACGACCCTCGTTCGGGTGCTCGTGCGTCCGCCCGATCGCACGGTGTTCCGCCTCGTGATGCTCGCCGCCCTCCTTCTGGCCGCTCAGCTGGTGGCCACCGGATCCGCTCTGACCGCCTGACCCGCCGCTCCGCGACTCCGGGGCGCGATACGCCGGCGTCGGGCCCGCCCGACCAGACGCGCGCCTGCACGCGGGGTGCCGAGCGTGGGAACGCGATCGGCGGATCCTCCTCGGCTGGTTGAGCGCAGCTTCGTCCTCGGCCGGGGCAGAGGCGACTGCGCCGGCGCGGACGGCGCCAGCGGTCTAGTGCAGCTTGACCGGGGGGACCTGGCACACCTGCATCGCGGAGAGGTTGACCACCATCGCGGTGAACATCTCCTCGGCCGCCGTGCCGGTCGCCCACACGTACACCCACACCTGCGTCCTGATGTCGGGACCGAGCGTGAGGTACACCGGCGCGAGCGGAACCGACCCGAACGTCCCCGGCACCGGCGGGCTCGCGGCATCGGCGACGTCACCTTCGCCGTGAACCCCCTGGAAGAACGTGCCGAGGCCGGCCGTCGGGTTGTACGGGAGGTCCTCGCCTCGGATCTGGAAGAGCTGCACCTGCCGGGAGAGGGTGAGATCCCCGTTCTGATACGCGCAGATGCCGAGCCCGCCGGCCGTCCGCACACCTCGCTGGTCCGCTCCGACGCTCATGGAGGTGTACACGTAGCTGCCGACCGGTTTGAACGTCACGGACATCTGCTGTTCAGCCGACAGGTACACCCCCAGCGCCCCACTGGTCGAGCCGTCCGACGGGCCCATCGTGGTGATGCTGCCGTCGGACTTCAGCGGCATGCTGGAATTGTTGCTCGACCAGCTGGTGTCGAAGGGGATGCCGATGGTCCGGCAGCGCCGGAGCGCCTCGATGACTCCTGGCCTCTCTCGGACGAGGATGTCCAGGACCGAGGCCCATCTCGATGTGGTGAACCCGCCGAAGCTCCCGCCGGCAAGGTCCACGTCCAGGGCGTTGCGTTCAATGGTGTGGGCGGCATAGTCCGCGAAGCTGCGTGTGTCGGCTTCCACGTCGCTCTCGTCCAGGGTGGGCCGTCGGAGCCCAAGGCCCTCTCCGGTGAGGGCGAATCGTTCGAACGTCTCACGCAACTGCGCTGCGGAGACGGTTTCGTCAGGCATCGTTCCATCCTTCGTGTCGGGGTTCGCGCGACGCCGGCGGCGGCCGTCTTCGTGGGATGGCCGGAGCCAGCGAGCAGAGGCATGTCCCGCGCGCCCGCGGCTGCGATGGCGGTGCGTCAGCGAGCCGGTCACACCCCAGAATGCGCGGCTTTGCCGCACATGATCCTCCCGGTCGGGGTCATGTTCAAGACACCCCCCGGCGGGCCCGCCGCTACTGCTCTGCGCCGCGTACCTCGGCGGTTCGGCAACGACCGGGGCGTGCGCACCGGCGCCGCGCTCACGGCGTAGCGGGGCGTCTCACGCGTCGCGGTCGAAGCCCATCGCGTACGCGTGCGCCAGGAGCGTGCCGGCCGGCGTGGCCAGGGCCGCGCGCATCGCGGTGCGCCGCACGGCATCCATGCGCGCCGAGGCGGGACGGCCGAGGAACGTGTTCATGCTCGCGATGGCTCCCGACACGCGCGCCGACGCCCGGCGACGCCGCTCCCACCGCGCCAGGTCGGCATCCGGCGCTTCGCCCGAGCGCACCCACCGGGCCACGAGCGGCGCAAGGGTCACCGCATCCAGCAGGCCCAGATTCATCCCCTGCCCGCCCATGGGGCTCACCTCGTGCGCGGCGTCGCCGACGGCCAACAGGGCGCCGCGGCGCATGCGCGGGGCGACCGTGCGGCGGATGGCGAAGCCGTCGGCGGCGCCGATCTCCTCCGCGGCGGCGTGCTCGCCGCGCGCGTGCAGCGCCGCGCGCAAGACCGCCGCGCGTGCGGCGGGATCGTCCAGGCCGGATGGCGCGGGGGTGACGTATCGGCGCTGTCCGTCCGGCAGCGGGAACGACTCCAGCACGCCCTCGCGGTCCAGGTGCACGACGGCGTACTCCGGGCCGCCCGTGCCGACGTCGGCCATGACGTACCGATCCGGGTAAGGCTGGATGCGCACGGCCTCGGGCCGGTACAGCAGTGCCCGGGAGCGCGGCCCGCCGGCGAGCACGACCACCCGCGCGGCCAGTTCCGCCTCGCCGGACTCCGTCCGGAACACCACGGCCGGACGCCCGCCGCCGCGCAGCGCCGTGACCTCGCCGATGATCGGCGCCGGAGCATCCGCCGCCAGTGCCCGGTGCGTCGCCGGCTGCGGCAGCGTCGCGACGAACGGGAAGCGCCGGGAGAGCCGGTCGAAACGCACGACGCCGAGCACGCGTCCGCCCGAGCGGGCCTGCCCGCGGGAGACGCGCTGCGCCTGAGCCAGCAGGCGCTCCGTGGCACCGGATTCCTCCAGCGCGGCCAGCACCGGCGCGTGCACGCCGATGGCGCGCGACCCCTCGGACGGGTCGGCGCGCCGCTCCACGACGGCGACGTCGACACCGCGGCGGGCGAGTTCGGCCGACAGCAGCGTTCCCACCGGGCCGGCGCCGACGACGATGACCTCAGGCATCGCCGCGCGCCTCCGCGAGCACCCGGAAGGGAGCCGGCTGCGACACGTGCCACCCGTCGCCGAGGGTGCGCTCCAGCTCCTCCCGGCGGTAGCTGCGGCGGATGGAGCGGAGCCCGTCGGTGCGCAGGAACGTGCCCGGCGCCAGCGGCGTGATCCCGACGGCGTACAGGCCGTACGCCACCGGGCTGCGGGCGATGTCGCTGTGCACCGCGATGCCGCGCGAGAGCGCCCGCGAGTCGGCCATGAACGACGCGAGCGATGAGGCGTCGAGGTGGTGCAGGACATGGTTGGACACCACGGCGTCGTACCGCTCGCCCGCGTCCACGAGCGCGCGCGAGTCGATGCACACGAACCGCACGCCGGAGCGCTCACGCGCGGCGGCTGCGGCGTGCGCCCGCGGATCGGGATCGGCGCCGGTGACGGAGATCTCGAGCCCGTCGCGCCGGGCGAGCGCCACCAGTCGCTCGGCGAGGTCGCCGCCGCCCGACCCCAGATCCAGCACGCGGGCCGGCCGGCCCAGCCCGCTCAAGTGGGGCCGCAGGGTCGTCCGCCACACCGTGCCCCACCCCGAGACGAGGCGGTTCACGACGCCGAACCGCCGGTAGGTCGCCGCGAGCAGCCCCGGGTCGCACGCCGGGTCGTCCATGAGCTCGGTCAGCGCGGCGTCGCGTTCGCGCAGATTCATCGCGCCGCGAGCGCGGGCTGACGAGCGTCGGCGGGATGCTGCGGGGCCGCCGCATCCCGCACCGTCAGCCGGGCGGATTCCACCGTGAGGCCGGGGCCGAACGCCAGGGCCCCGATGCGCTGGCCGTCGGGCCGGGTGTCGTCCTCGAGGATCGCCCGCAGGATGAACAGCACCGTCGCGCTGGACATGTTGCCGTAGTCGCGGAGCACCTGACGCGAGGCCGCGAGGGCGTCGGGGGCGAGGCCGAGCCCGCTCTCGACGCGGTCGAGGATGCTGCGGCCGCCGGGGTGCACGGCCCACGCGTCCACCGCATCCGGCCCGCCGAACACGTCATCCACGATCGCGCGGACCTCCCGCCCCACGATGCGCGGAACCTCCGCGGTGAGGGTCATCTCGAATCCGGCGTCGCCGACGGTCCACATCATGTCGCGCTCGCCCTGGTCGCTCAGGCGCGTCGCGAATCCGCCGAGGTCGAGTCGGCGTGGCCGCCGCCCGGGCCGGCCCGACACCACGGCGGCGGCGGCGCCGTCGGCGAAGACGGAGGCGGCCACGATCTGCTCGGGGTCGTCGGAGCTGCGGATGTGCAGCGAGCAGAGCTCGACGGAGGAGATGAGGACGACGGCGTCGGGTTCGGCGGCGACGATGCGCGACGCCATCCGCAGTGCCGGCATCGCGGCGGCGCATCCGATGAAGCCGAGGTGGTCACGCTCGACGGCCGGGTTCAGGCCCAGGTCGCGCACCAGGAGTGCATCGGGACCGGGGGCGAAGAGCCCGGTGCACGACACCGTGATGACATGCGTCACCTCCGCGGGGTCGACGTCGGCGGAGGCGAGGGCGGCACGCGCGGCGGCGGCGAACAGCGGCGGCGCGGCGCGGCGGAACTCGTCGTTGCGGGCGCCGGTGGAGGGGGAGAGGAGCCGGCCCCCGGACTGCACGTGCAGCCCGGACGCACCGCCGCCCAGTTCGGCCAGCACCGTGTGGCGCGTCTGGATCGCCGAGGCCGCGAACGCGGCGGTGATGATCCGCCGGGCGCGCCGGTCGATATCGGGCTGTGCGGCCATCATCTCGCGCACCTCGTCCTGAGCGAGACGCGTCGGAGGCAGAGCGGTTCCGAGGCCGAGGATGCTGGCGGTCATGGTTCACTCTAGGCACCTCCACCCGTGAGTGGGCCGGGGCTGGTGAGGCGCGGTATGCCGTGCTAATCAGCGGGACGCAGCGCGCAGAACTCAGGAAAAATCGGGGCGTCGGGGCATCCGGAGGCGGGTGGGTGGCGGTTTCTCCTGAGTTCTGCGCGGCCGGCACCGCGGCCGGCGTCCTCTGGACAGCGGCGGCGGGGAGGCGGACGATCGGGAGCGGGCGGCCGCACGCGCCGCGAAGGAGGCAGCATGTTCGACCCGACGTCCGCGTACAGCGGCTTCTCGGTGGATGACATCGACGCGGCGCGCGCGTTCTACCGCGACACGCTCGGGCTCGAGGTCGTCGACGACGAGATGGGATTCCTCGAACTCCTCCTCGAATCCGGCGGCCACGTGCTGGTGTACGCCAAACCCAACCATGAGCCGGCGAGCTTCACGATCCTGAACTTCCCCGTCGCAGACATCGAGTCGGCCGTCGACGATCTCAACGCGCGGGGCGTCGTGACGAAGATCTACGACGATGCGGAGTTCCCGACCGACTCCCGCGGCATCATGCGGGAGGGCGGGCCGCTCATCGCGTGGTTCCGCGACCCGGCGGGCAACGTGCTGTCGGTGCTGCAGGCCGAGGAGCAGTAAGCCGCGCTACGAGCGGCTCAGGGCGCCGTCCGGATGCCGCGGCCACGAGTCGGGGCGCTCACTGCCGGCGGGGTACTCGTCCAGCGGCACCTCGCCCGCGCGCCACGCGTCCCGCACCGGCTGCACGATCCGCCAGCACTCCTCGGCGGCATCCCCGCGGACGGCCAGGGTGGCATCGCCGTCGAGGATCCCCGACAGCACCTCGGCGTAGGCCTTCAGGGCTCCCTCGCCCAGCTCCGCCTGCAGCACCGCGCGCTCGAGCTCGAAAGGATCGTCGCCGCCGTTGAGGTTCAGTTCCAGCGCCACGCGGTCGGGGCCGAGCGAGAAGCGCAGCACCGACGGTTCGGTGCTGCCGGTCAGGCCGTCGGGCAGATGCCGCACCGGGCGGAAGCGGACGATGACCTCCCGGTCGGCGTCGTCCATGGCCTTCCCCGAGCGAAGGGTGATCGGCACGCCCCGCCAGCGGTCGGTGCGCACCTCGCACACCAGCTCGGCGAGGGTCTCGGTCTGATTCGCCGCATCCACCCCCGGCTCGTCCACATACGCGGGGAGGTCGCGGTCGCCGATCGAGCCCGCCGTGTAGCGGGCGCGGCGCGAGGAGGTCTTCGGATCGTCGTCCCACACGTGCGTGGCGCGCAGCACCGCCGCGGTGGCCTCGCGGAAGTCTCTCTCGTCCAAGGTCGCGGGCGGATCCATCGCGAGGATGGCGAGCACCTGCAGCAGGTGACTCTGGATCATGTCCACCAGCGCGCCGGCGCGATCGTAATAGCCTGCCCGGCCTTCCAGGCCGAGCGTCTCGTCGTAGCGGATGAGGACCGACTCGATGTGCTCGGCCGACCACACCGGCTCGATCAGACGGTTGGCGAGCCGGATGCCGACGAGGTTGAGGGTCGTGGACCGCCCGAGGAAGTGGTCGATGCGGAACACCTGCGACTCCGGGACGATCTGCTGCACGGTCTCGTTCAATCGCCGGGCGCTCGCTTCGTCGCTGCCGAACGGCTTCTCCAGGGCGAGGATGAGGCCCTCCGGCACCTCCACCCGGGTGAGCGCCGCGCACGCGCGTTCGGCGATGGCCGGCGGGACGGCGAAGTACAGGGCGATGCGGCCCTCGCCGCCGGCCAGCAGTGCGGTCAGGTCGTCCGGGTCGGTGATGTCGGCACGGGTGTAGGTGGTGGTGGCGACCGCGTCGAAGGCGTCAGCGGAGTCGGTGGTGGCGAAGGCGGCGCGGACGATCTCGCGCCACGCCTGGTCGTCCAGGTCGTCGATGCCGGCGCCGCGCAGGTGGATGGGGCGGTCGGGCTCGCGCGTGAGCAGCTGCCCGAGAGCGGGAAGCAGCAGGCGGGAGGTGAGATCGCCGGATGCTCCGAGGATGAGAAGGGTCGTGGTCTCCGCCGCCATGGGCACACCATAGCGATCGGGAGGGGAGGCGCCGACCCCTTGCGCCTCCCCTCCCGATGCGTTCGTCTCAGCCGCGCAGCGCCTCGGCGAGCTTGACCCGCGCGCCCATCCGCAGCAGCGAGTTCTGGTAGATCCGGGCGCCGACCCAGATCGCGGCCACGCACGTGGCCATCAGGATCACCAGCGACACGATCGGCTCCCACCACTGGGCCTCGCCGAGGTACTGCCGCAGCGGCATCCCGACCGGCGCCGAGAACGGCACGTACGACATGATGCCGAGCACGAGCGGGTTGTCGTTGAAGAAGATCACCAGGAAGTACGGCGCCATGATCAGCATCGTCAGCGGCGTCGTGGTGGCGCCGATGTCCTCCTGGCGCGAGACCATCGCGCCGGCCGCGGCGAACAGCGCCGCCAGCAGGACGAAGCCGAAGAAGAAGAACACCGCGAACCACAGCAGCGGCGCCCCCAGGCCCGCGAGCACCTCGGTCTGCCCCGTGATCGACAGGCCCACCACGGCGATCGCTGCGAGCGCGATGATCTGAGCCATCGCCAGGATCGTGTTGCCCACGACCTTGCCGGCCAGGAGGGAGCGCACCGGGATGGCGGAGATGAGGATCTCCACGACGCGCGTCTGCTTCTCCTCCACGACGCTCGTCGCGATCGTGGAGCCGAAGATGGATGCCGCCATCAGGAAGACGATGCCGAAACCGAGCGCCACGAAGTAACGCAGGATGCCGTCCATCCCGCCGGTCGGGTCGAGCAGCTCGACCGTCGGCGACTGGCTGAGCATCGCCATGAGCCCGCTGGGGACGCCGTCGTCGGCGACGATCTTGAAGTCGAACCCGCTGCCGGAGTCGTCGGGCAGGAGGGCCGCGTCGACGGTGCCGTCGGCCACGAGCGCGGTCGCCGCATCCGCGTCGTCCGCGACGGTGACGTCGAGTCCTTCCAGGCCCTCGACGTCGCGCTCGGTCTGGCTCGTGACGGCCACCGGGATGCCCTCGTCGGCGCTGTTGGCGGCCGCGAAGCCGCCCCACAGCACGGAGGCGAGAGCGGCGATCAGGAGGATCGCGGAGGAGATGACGAAGGCCTTGCTGCGCAGCTTCGAGCCGATCTCCCGCTCGGCGACGAGCCACGCGCTCTGCCATTCGCTGGGGGATGAGGGTGCGGTGCTCATTGGATGACCTCCTTGAAGATCTCGGCGAGGGTGGGGCGCTGCGGGGCGAAGCTGGCGACGTCGCCGCGCTCGACGGCGTGGCGGAGCACGCGCTGCGCGGCCTCGTCGTCGTCGGCTTCGAACAGGGCGTAGCCGCCGGCGAAGTCGACCACCGTGATGCCGGGCTGCTCGCGCACCCAGCCGGCGTCGCCGGCCGAGACGAGCTCGAAGCGGCGACCCGAGTGCTCTGTGCGCAGCGCGTCGCGGGATCCGGCGGCACGGATGCGGCCGCCCGCGATGATCACGAGGTCATCGCACAGCCGCTCCACGACGTCGAGCTGGTGCGAGGAGAACAGCACGGCCGAGCCGGCCGCGGCGCGCTCCTGCAGCACGGCGGCCACGACGTCGACGGCCAGGGGGTCCAGGCCCGAGAACGGCTCATCCAGGATGAGCACCTCCGGGTCGTGCACGAGCGCCGCGGCGATCTGGGCGCGCTGCTGGTTGCCCAGCGACAGCGTCTCGACCAGGTCGTTCAGGCGCTCGGAGAGTCCGAGCCGGTCCAGCAGCGCCTCGGCCCTGGACGTCGCCTCCGCCTTGCCGAAACCGTGCAGCCGAGCGAGGTAGGCGATCTGCTCGCCGACCTTCATCTTCGGGTACAGGCCGCGCTCCTCCGGCATGTACCCGAAGCGGCGCCGATCAGAGGTCGTGACCTCACGCCCCTCCAGCAGCACGCGGCCGGCGTCCTTCGCGAGCACGCCGAGCGCGATCCGCATCGTGGTGGTCTTGCCGGCGCCGTTGCCGCCGACGAAGCCGGTGAGGCGCCCCGGGGCGATCTCGAAGCTCACGTCGTCGAGCACGCGGCGACCGCCGTAGCTCTTGGTGATGCCCTCCAACTGGAGCACGTGTCCTCCTCCTTCGGCACCCGTCGGGCACCTCACCACTCACGCTACGGAGAGCATCACCGCCTCACATCCGCCCCCGGGCGGGTTCTCGTCCTCCCCCGCGAGGGGGAGGAGGGTGCACAGGATCAGGAGCGGCCGGGCATGTTCAGGTCTTCGGGGTCGACGTCGACGTCGCCGACGTCGTCCGGCCCGCCCGTGCCGGGGACGGCGCGGATGTCGTCGGGATCGATGTCGTCGTCGATGGTGTCGGGAAGGGGGTCGTCCTGCTTGTGCTGCGTGTCGGACTCGCTCGCCGGGCTGTACGACATGTCCTTGCGGACGGCCTGGCTCTCGGGGAGGGCTTCTCCGGCTGCCGCCGCGCGCTCGCCGTCCGCATCCGGCCTGCTGTTGTCATCATCGGTCTTCATGCGTCCGAGGCTAGGTGCGGAGGATCGCCCGCCATGGGCCTTGACAACGGTGCGCGACGGCGGCGCTCAGACCAGGCGGGACCGATGCGCGATCACGACGGCCTGCACGCGGTCGCGCGCGCCGAGCTTCTGCAGGACATTGGACACGTGCGTCTTGACGGTCGCCTCCCCGATGAACAGGCGCTCGGCGATCTCGGCGTTGCTGAGCGCGTCGGCCATCAGGCGGAGCACCTCCGCTTCGCGCTCGGTGAGGGGTTCGGCCAGGGTCACCGGCGGCCGCGCGGCCTCGGGCGCCGCCTCGGCGGGCTGCGAGAACCGCGCGATCACCCGCCGGGTCACCTCCGGCGCCAGCAGCGCGTCTCCGCCGGCGACCACGCGGACGGCGGAGACCAGCTGCTCGGGACCGGCGTTCTTCAGCAGGAATCCGCTGGCCCCCGCATCCAGTGCCGAGAACAGGTAGTCGTCGCGGTCGAACGTCGTCACGATGAGCACGGCCGCCGCCATCGCCGGGTCGGCGACGATCGCACGCGTGGCCTCCAGGCCGTCCATGTCGGGCATCTGCACGTCCATGCAGATCACGTCGGGAGCCAGGGCGGATGCTGCGGCAACCGCTTCCGCCCCCGTGGCGGCCTCGCCGACCACGACGATGTCGTCCTCGAGCGAGAGGATCGTGCGGAACCCCGCCCGCATCATGGCGTGATCGTCCACGAGGAGCACCCGGATCTCAGACATCCGCGCCCACCCGCCCGCTCAGCGGCACGCTCACCCGCACGAGATATCCCCCGCGCGCGCGGGGACCCATCTCGATCGTGCCCCCCGACGCCGCAGCGCGCTCGCGCATGCCGACCTGTCCCAGGCCGGGTTGCCCCGGCCGTCCCCGGCCGGTGTCGACGATCTCCAGTTCGAGCGTCTCGGCGCCGTAACGCAGCCGCACGTCGGCGGTGGCATCCGGGCCGGCATGACGCCGCGCGTTCGTGAGGGCCTCCTGCGCGATGCGGTACAGATTCAGCTGCACGAGATCCGGCACCTCCGCCTGCTCGCCGATGACGGTGAACGTGGCGTGGACCCCGGCAGCGGTCGTCTCCTCCACGAGCGCCGGCAGCCCCGCCAGCCCGCGGGTGGTGGGCCCGGTCTCGGGGTCGGGGTCGGTCCCCGGCGTGCGCAGGGTGGCCAGCAGCTGGCGCAGCTCTCCGAGCGACTCACGGGCCGCATCCTCGACGGCTTCGAGGATGCGGCGCGCCTCCTCGGGGTCGCGGCCCATCACGGCGCGCGCGGCGCCGGCCTGCACCCCCATGAGCGAGACGTGGTGGGCCACGACATCGTGCAGCTCGCGGGCGATGCGCACGCGATCGAGGGCGACCGCCTGCGCGGCGGTCACCTCGCGTTCCTGCTCGAGTTCCCGCGTGCGCTCCTCGAGTTCGCGGCGCTCGCGCATCTGGGCGTACGCGCGTTCGCCGAAGTAGTACGCGCCGCCGAAGTAGAGGACGTTGACCAGCACCGTCAGCAGCGTGAACGCGACGAACGGCGACAAGCTCCCCGCCTCCGCGAGTGCTTCCTCGGTCGCCGGTGAGGTGACGTCCTGGAAAGTCACCACGGCGAGCCACACGAACATCCCGGCGATGATGGCGATGCGCACGAGAGTGGCCCGCCGGCGGTTTCCCGACCAGGCACCCACCGTGAACAGGGCGATGAACACCGCGATGTTGCCGGCGTACAGCTCGGGGATGCGCAGGGTCACGGCGGCGAAGTACGCGACCGAGACGACCACGGCGACGATGGCGGGCCAGCGCCGCCGCACCGCGAGGGGCACGGCGAGGACGACGGCGTAGACGACGGCGAGGGCCATCTCCCCCTGCTCGTCGCCGTACAGGCCGGAGATCGACGACAGTACGGCGCTGAGGAGGGCGCCGAGGAACACCGCGACGGCGAGGATCACGTCGTTGCGCTGCTGCGCGGGGGTTATCGGGGTCACTCCTCCACCGTACGGGCGGCGTCGGCGGGCGACATCCGTCTGACGGGGGAGACGGCTGCGCGGGAATAGACCCGCCGGAGAACTACTTGCACTTGCATAGACCGCGGGAAATCCCGCAAGACCTCAACGGAAGGATCGTCGTGACCTCGTACACGATCGGCTACATCGTCGGCAGCATCTCCAGCACCTCCATCAACCGCCGCCTGGCGAAGGCACTGGAGTCCCTCGCTCCCGACAACGTGACCCTCGTGGAGATTCCGATCCAGGACCTCCCCTTCTACTCCACCGACTTCGACGCGGAGTTCCCGCAGGTCGCCACCGACTTCAAGCAGGCCATCAAGGACGTCGACGGCGTGCTCATCGTCACGCCCGAGTACAGCCGCTCCATCCCCGGCGTCCTCAAGAACGCGCTGGACTGGGCCGCGCGTCCGTACGGCGACGGCGCCCTCGACCACAAGCCCGTCGCCGTGATCGGCACCTCCGGCAGCCCGATCGGCACGGCCGCCGCCCAGCAGCACCTCAAGGCGATCCTGAGCCACCTCAACGCCCCCACCCTCGGCCAGCCGGAGGGCTTCATCCAGTCGCACCCGGGTCTGCTGACCGACGGCGGCGAGATCGCCGACGACACCACCGCCGGGTTCCTGCGCGGCTACCTGGAGGCGTTCACGGCGCTCGTGTCCCGCTACGCGGCGGGCGAGGAGCGCAGCGAGGCCCGCGCGGCCTGAGCCGCCGCATCCCGAGCCGCGAAGCCCGGAGGACCGTGTCGGTCCTCCGGGCTTCGTGCTGCCACGGGCGCTGTTGACAGGAGGGCGAGAGCTCGAACACCATCGGAGCGGGCCGTCGGATGCGTCGGCGCGCGCAATCCGACTGGAGTGAGAGCAGCATGGCCGGGACCATCCACATCGACCTGTTCAGCACCCTCGACGGGGTCATGCAGGCGCCCGGCGCGCGGGACGAGGATCCGGAGAACGGGTTCGCCTACGGCGGCTGGCAGGCGCCGATCGACGACGACGCCGTCGGGGAGGACGTCATGGCGGGCATCGAGCGCATGGACGCGCTGCTCCTCGGCCGCCGCACGTACGACATCTTCGCGGCGTACTGGCCGGTGTACGAGGGCCCGGGCTCGCAGATCGCGCGGAAGTTCAACGCGATCCCGAAGTACGTCGCATCCCGCGGTACCCCCGCCCTGGACTGGGAGGGATCGCAGCTGCTGGGCCCAGACCTCGCTTCGGCGGTGGCGGAGCTGCGGGAGCGTCACGACGAGGTGCATGTGGTCGGCAGCGTCGACTTCGCCCGCACGCTCGTGGCGGAGGGGCTGTTCGACGTGCTGCACCTGTGGGTGTACCCGATCGTCCTGGGCACGGGCAAGCGGCTCTTCCCCGAGAACGGGCCCGCGCGCGGGCTCCGGCTGCTCGAGCCGCCCGTGGCCGGTCCGCAGGGCGCGCTCCTCCTGCGCTACGGACCCGGCGGCGAGGTGGCCACCGCCGACATGGGGTGAGCTCCGGGCTCAGCCGAAGATCATCGGACGGTCATCGTCCGCCTCGGGCCCGGTGAGGTCGAGGTCGACGACGACGGGGACGTGGTCGCTGGGCACTTCGCCCTTGCGCTCGTTGCGGTGGATCTGAGCGCCGGTGACGGCCTGCGCGAACGCGTGCGACCCCAGGATGAAGTCGATGCGCAGCCCCTCGTTGCGGGGGAAGCGCAGCTGCTTGTAGTCCCAGTACGTGTAGCCGGTGGGCACGAGCGGGCGCACGACGTCGGTCACCCCGGCCGCCTCCAGAGCCGCGAAGGCCTCCCGCTCGGGCGGGGAGACGTGCGTCGTCACACCCTCGATGACGGTCGGGTCGCCGTTGTCGGCGTCGGTGGGGGCGATGTTGAAGTCGCCCGTCAGGGCGAAGGCGAGGTCGGGCGTGCGGGAGAGGGTGGCCGACGTGTACTCCTGCAGCGCGCTCAGCCAGTCGAGCTTGTAGACGTAGTGCGGGTCGCCGAGCGACCGGCCGTTGGGCACGTACAGGCTCCACACCTTGACCCCGCCGACGGTCGCGCCGATCGCGCGCGCCTCCTGCGGAGCATCCGGGCCCTCGTGCCCCTTGGCGAAGCCGGGCATGCCGGGGAAGCCGATCTCGACGTCCTCCAGCGGCTCGCGGCTCGCGATCGCGACGCCGTTCCACTGGTTCAGCCCGTGCGCGGCGATGTGGTAGCCGGCCTCCTCGAACGCCTCGTACGGGAACTGTTCGGTCTTGCACTTGATCTCCTGCATCGCCAGCACGTCGATGTGCTCGCGCACCGCGAAGTCGACGATGCGGGGGAGGCGGGCGCGGATCGAGTTGACGTTCCAAGTGGCCAGGCGCATGCATCCACCCTATGGTCGCCCGCCGACGCGCTGCAGGCGCCGGCCTGTCCCCGCCTGGCCCTGCCCACCTGCGTGGCACAACTGCGGGGATGCTGCGCGACGCGCCGGTCCGTGGCCGTGTGTGGCGGCGTGTCGCGGACGATCTCCGCCGTTGTGCGCCGCGGCATTCCGCGCTTGTGCCCGGCCGGGGAGGGGGATGCGGCGCCCATAGACTCGGGAGCATGACCGCCGCCTCCACGCCCGAGATCGAAGCCGACCGCCAGGACCTCATCCGGCTCATTTCGGACGAGGCGGTCTTCCACGGCGACTTCACGCTCTCCAGCGGCAAGCAGGCGACGTACTACGTCGACATGCGCAAGCTCACGCTCGACCATCGGGCCGCCCCCGCGATCGGGCGCATCATGCTCGACCTCATCCGCGACCTCGACGGCATCGCCGCCGTGGGCGGCCTGACACTCGGCGCCGACCCCATCGCCAACGCCGTGCTGCACGAGTCGGTGCGCGCCGGGCGCCCTCTCGACGCGTTCGTCGTGCGCAAGGAGCCGAAGGACCACGGTCGCGGCCGACAGATCGAGGGTGCGGATGTCGCGGGCAAGCGCGTCGTCGTCGTCGAAGACACCTCGACCACGGGTCAGTCCGCGCTCAAGGCCGTGGAAGCGCTGCGGCGCGAAGGCGCCGACGTGGTCGCGGTGGCCGTGATCGTCGACCGGAAGACCGGCGCCCAGGCCGCTGTCGAGGCGGCCGGCCTGCAGTGGCTCGCCGCGATCGACCTCGACGACCTCGGCCTCCAGCCCCAGTAGCCCGCGCACGCCGCCCGTCGCACGTCGCGCATGCCGAGAGTGCATCACCTCGGCGAATCCGCACCGAATCCGGTGCACTTTCGCCGGGTTGATGCACTTTCGGCGAAGCGGGGGTCGGCGAAGCGGGCGCGGGGCGTCAGTCGCGGTCGCGGCGGCGGAAGCGGATGAACTGCAGGATCACGACGACGAGGGATCCCGACACGGTCACCAGCGCGACGAGCAGGAGGAGCGTACGGTCGTCCATCAGGGTCTGCGTCCTTCCACGGCATCCGCCACCAGTTTCGCGATGCGTGCGGCGCGCGTCTCGGGCCGGCGCGCCGTGTCGACGGTCGTGATGCCGAGCTTGCGCGTCGAGGGCGGGAACGCGTCCCACGCGGCGCGTGCCTCCGGCGCCGCATCCAGTGCGGCGGCGAGGTCGTCGGGCTCGCGCAGCGCCTCCGCGTTGTCCAGGACGCTCCACGAGCCGTTCGCCTGGGCGATCGCGATGGCACGGATGCCGGCCTCCGCGAGGAGTCCGGCCGCCTCCAGTCGGGCGACCCGGGCCTTGTTGGTCGCCGCCCACCCGCTCGAGGGGCGCCGCGGCGCGAACCACAGCCCCCCGCGCTGCGCATCGAAGGTGCGCACGGGGCCGTCGATCCATCCGAAGCACAGCGCGTGCAGGATCGCGTCCTCGTAGCCGACGAGCTGCAGGCCCGACCCGGGGCGCGGACGGATCAGCCACGCACCCTTCGAGGTCGCGTGGTTCTCGGCCAGCCACGCGCGCCACACGTCGGCATCGGGCGCCTCGACGCGCTCGCCGTCATCGAGTGCACCCATCACAGTCCCCGCGCGGGGTCCGTATCCGGCAACTCCGACTCCACCGGATCCGAGCGCACAAGGTCCGCGACGGAGTCGAGCACCTCGTCGGGGCGGAACGGGTAGCGCTCGATCACGGCCTGGTCGCTGATGCCGGTGAGCACCAGCACCGTGTGCAGGCCGGCTTCGATTCCCGCGACGACGTCGGTGTCCATCCGGTCGCCGATCATGCCGGTGTTCTCGGAGTGCGCGCCGATGCGGTTCAGCGCCGAGCGGAACATCATCGGGTTCGGCTTGCCCACCACGTACGGCTCCATGCCGGTGGCCTTGGTGATGAGCGCCGAGATGGCGCCGGTCGCGGGCAGGACGCCCTCGACCGAGGGTCCGGTGGCATCCGGGTTGGTCGCGATGAAGCGCGATCCCGCGCGGATGAAGCGGATCGCCTTCGTGATCGCCTCGAAGGAGTAGTTGCGGGTCTCCCCGACCACGACGTAGTCGGGCGCGCTCTCGGTCATGATGAAGCCGGCCTCGTGCAGCGCGGTGGTCAGGCCCGCCTCACCGATCACGAACGCCGTGCCGCCGGGCATCTGCGACGCGAGGAAGTCGGCGGTCGCGAGAGCCGAGGTCCAGATGGCCTCCTCGGGCACCATGAGGCCCGATGCGCGCAACCGCGCGCTGAGGTCGCGCGGCGTGAAGATCGAATTGTTCGTGAGCACCAGGAACGGGGTGCCGTCGACCCGCCACTGCTCGAGGAGCTCGGCGGCGCCGGGGATGGGCGTGCTCTCGTGGACCAGGACGCCGTCCATGTCGGTCAGCCAGCACTCGATGTCCGCACGCGTGCGCATGGCCCCACCCTATGCCCGGCCCCGGACCGGCGGATGCGGACTCAGGACGCGGGTGTCCACTCGGCGATGTTGGGCTTGAGCAGCCCGCGGAGGGCGAAATCGTAGGTCTCGCCCACCTCGATGCCGTCGCCCTCATCGGAGTAGTAGTCCCCGCATGAGGTGACGTACAGCGTGATCTGGTTCCCGCGCCGACCGTCCTCCTCGATGATGTCGGTGACGGTGCAGTCCGAGACGCCGGGGAGCGGAATGTACGCCTGGCCGACGAAGATCGCGAACCCGACGAGGACCACGGCGGACAGCACGGTCGTGATGATCCGCCCTCTGCGCGAGGGCTGCGGATCGCGGGGAGGAGTGCTCACCGGTCCTTCCTACCAGTCTTATGCCGGAATCGGCATAAGACATGTCGGCGGCACGCCCGCCGGGGGTAGCGTAGGGGGATGACGCACGAGGTGTGGGACCTGCGGAACCTTCCCGACCTCTCCGGCCGCACCTATCTCGTCACCGGCACGACGGCCGGACTCGGCTTCTTCTCCGCGGAGCATCTCATGCGCGCGGGAGCCCATGTCATCGCCACCGGCCGCAACCCGAACAGGCTCGCCCTCGCCAAGGCGACGCTCACCGGGCGGGTCCCGCAGGCGTCGATGGAGACGCTGCTGCTGGACACGAGCAAGCTCGGGTCGGTGCGTGCCGCCGCGGCGACCGTGCGCGCGCGCGGACGGCTGGACGGTCTGCTCCTGAACGCCGGGGTCGTGCATCCGCCTCGCACGCGGGAGACGGTCGACGGCAACGAACTGGTCTTCGCCACCAACGTCCTCGGCCATTTCGCCCTCGCCGGTGAGCTGCTCCAGCCGCTCGCGGCGGCGCAGGGGCGGATGGTGTGGGTGGGGAGCATGGCGACGTCGCTGTGGCGGTACGACCCCGTGGATCCGCAGCTGGTGGCCGGTTACACCCCGTGGCGCGCATACGTGCAGTCCAAGGTCGCCACGACGGCGCTGGGCCTGGAAGCCGACCGGCGCCTGCGCGAGGCCGGGGTGCCGGTCACGAGCGTCGTGGCGCATCCCGGCTACTCCACGAGCGGCCGCACCCCCGGCATCCGCGGCATCAACGAGCCCTCGCGCAGCACCCGGTTCGTCGACAACCTGCAGGCCCCCTTCAGTCAGTCCAAGGAGGACGGCGCCGCCTCGCTCGTCCGGGCGCTCGTGGACCCGCAGGTCAACGGCGGAGAGCTGTGGGGGCCGCGCTTCCTCGTGCGGGGGGAGCCGCGCAAGGCCGTCGCCGCGGCGCTCACGCGCGATCCCGAGGTCGTCGCGCGCCTGTGGCGCACGGGTGAGGACGCGATGGGCGTGCGGTGGCCGTTCGAGAAGGCCGCGCGCGGGGCTACGCCGTCAGCCAGACGGCGGATGCCGCGCCGGCCGGGAGTGTGACGGGGGTCCCGTCCACCCGGGCGGTGCCGGCCGCTCCCACTTCGAGCGTGTGACCGACGTCGACTCCGGCATCCAGCAGCGCGCGCAGCAGCAGCGGGTCGCGGTCACTCACCCGCAGCACGCGCCCGGTGTGCCCGGGAGCCGCGTGGGCCAGCAGCACGAACGGCTCGCGGTGCACCGTGCCCGCCGCATCCGGGATCGCGTCGCCGTGCGGATCGAACCTCGGATGCCCCAGCCGCGCGTCGATGCCGGCCAGGAGCCGGTCGCTGAGGGCGTGCTCGAGCACCTCGGCCTCGTCGTGCACCTCGTCCCAGCCGTAGCCGAACTCGTGCACGAGCCACGTCTCGATGAGCCGGTGGCGCCGGATGACGCCCGCGGCGCGGCGCTCGCCGGCGGGCGTGAGCGACACCGGACCGTACGGGCGGTGGGTCACGAGCCCCTGCGCCGCGAGCTTCTGCACCATCTCGGTGACGCTCGAGGGCGCCAGCCCCAGGACACTCGCCAGCTGAGACGGCGTGATCTGCTGATCCTGCCACTCGGTGTGGTGGTAGATCGTCTTGAGGTAGTCGTCGACGGCGGGAGAGGCCACGATCCAGGCTAACCGGCCGCCCCCGGCCCCCGGTATCCGCACCGTCGGGGCGGGATAGCGTGGAGGGGTGACCGAAGACTCCGACGCGGATGGCGCACCCGAGGACGGGCCGACCCTGCCGTACGGAGTCGGCCCGTGGCCGGGCGGACCCGGCGCATGGCCGGATGACGAGCGCTACGACCCCGACCTGCTCGCGCACGGCGACCGGCGCAACGTCGTCGACGCCTACCGCTACTGGCGGATGGATGCGATCGTGGCCGACCTGGATGCGCGGCGGCATCCCTTCCACGTGGCGATCGAGAACTGGCAGCACGACCTGAACATCGGATCGATCGTGCGCAGCGCCAACGCCTTCCTCGCCGCCGAGGTGCACATCATCGGCCGGCGCCGATGGAACCGCCGCGGCGCGATGGTGACCGACCGCTACCAGCACGTCCGCCATCACGAGGACGTCGCGGCGTTCCGGGCGTGGGCGGATGCGGCGGGGCTGCCGGTGATCGCGGTCGACAACGTCGCCGGCGCAGTGCCGGTCGACCGCGCCGAGCTTCCTCGCGACTGCGTCCTGCTGTTCGGTCAGGAAGGGCCCGGCCTCTCGCCGGAGGCGGTGGCGGCGGCCGCCGGCGTGGTGGAGATCACGCAGTACGGGTCGACCCGGTCGCTGAACGCCTCGGCGGCGGCCGCCGTGGTGATGTACGAGTGGTGCCGGAGGTGGGCTCAGCTGCCCGGCTCGGTGAACGGGCGGATCGCGTAGGCGAAGACCGCCTCCGCCGTCGCCGACACTTCCAGCCCCGCGCCGGGAGCCGCGTCGAAGACCATTGCGGTCCCCGCCACCGGCGCGCCGCCGGCCCTCGTGCACGGCACCTCCACGGTGTCGGTGCCCGCCGCGCCGTCGTCCACATGGACGGTCACGGGTGACCCGTCGGCGCTCTGGCACGCGATCACCGCCTGCGTGCGGCCGGTGGCATCGCCCACCTCGACGCCCGCGCCGTCGGCTCCGACGCGCCCGGAGCCCTGCGCGCTCCACCCAGCGCCCCCGGGCCGGTCTTCGGGCAGGGCGATCGCCGCCCACTCGGCGATCTCCTCTGCGCCTGTCGGGAGGCCGGTGGGGGATGCCGGGGGCGACACGGTCAACGAGGGCGTCGGCGAGCCCGCGCCGGGGGCTGCCGGCGGCCCGGAGCACGCGGTCAGCACCGCGGCCGCGGAGAGCAGGGCGCACATCGCCCGGGAACGCCTCGTCATGCCCCGACGGTAGGCGCCGCGCCTGGGAGCAGCGTGAACCTGCAGGTCCCAGAACCCTGGTGGGGCGAGCCTTCGAGGAGCAGGGTGGGGGCATGGCCGTGCGCGGGGTGGGGTTGCGATACCCGGTGATCGCGGTGACCGTGCTGATCCTCATCGTCGTGCTGGTGCTGCATGCGGCGGACTCGGCGAGGGTGGGGCGGTGGATCGCCACGGCGTACGTCGCGGTGTTCGTCGTGTGGACGCTCGTCGGGATGGTGCGTGATGTGCTGCGCGGCCACGTCGGGCTGGACGTGCTCGCGGTGGTCGCGATGGTCGCCACCCTCGCGGTGGGGGAATACGTCGCGTCGCTCATCATCGTTCTCATGCTCTCGGGCGGCGAGGCCCTCGAGGACTTCGCCGGGCGGCGGGCGCAGCGCGACCTCACCGCCCTGCTCGACCGCTCCCCGCGGATCGCGCACGTCGTGGTGCACCCGCACGCGCCGGATGTCGACGAATTCCAGGACGTCGCAGTCGACGACGTCGTGCCCGGCGACGTGCTGCTGGTGCGTCCGGCCGAGGTGGTGCCGGTGGACGGGGTGCTGCTGAGCGACGTCGCCTCCTTCGACGAATCCTCCCTCACGGGCGAGAGCATGCCCGTGACGCGGACGGCGGGGGGAGAGGTGCTCTCGGGTGCGGTCAACGGCACCCGCGCCGTGCGCGTGCGCGCGATCCGGCGCAGCGCCGACAGCCAGTACCAGCAGATCGTGGCGCTCGTGCGGCAGGCGCAGACCTCCCGCGCCCCCGTGGTGCGCCTGGCGGACCGGTTCGCCGTTCCGTTCACCGCCGTGTCGCTCGTCCTCGCCGGTGCGGCCTGGGCGCTGTCGGGAGATGCGACGCGATTCGCCGAGGTGCTCGTGCTGGCCACGCCCTGCCCCCTGCTGATCGCGGCCCCCGTCGCATTCCTGGGCGGACTGTCGCGGGCGGCGAAGGCCGGCGTCATCATGAAGGGCGGCGTCGTGCTGGAGGGGCTCGCCCGCGTGAGATCGGCGTGCTTCGACAAGACCGGCACGCTGACCCAGGGGCGCCCCGACCTGGTCGATGTGCGGCCGGCGGCCGGATTCGACGCCGACGAGCTGCTGCGGCTGGCCGCATCCGCCGAGCAGTACTCCGCGCACGTGCTCGCCGACGGGATCCGACGGGCCGCCCGTGCACGTGGGCTGGAGCTGGAGCCCGCCGAGGAGGCCGGCGAGGTCGCCACCAACGGCGTCACGGCCGTGATCACCGGTCGCACCGTCGTCGTGGGCAAGCCGGCCTACATCGCCGCGCTCGTGCCCGGCATGGACCCGGTGGCGGTGGACGCCGGCCAGGCGGTCGCGTATGTCGCCGTGGACGGCCGGTTCGCCGGCGCGCTCGTCCTCGCCGACGCCGCGCGCCCCGAGGCGGCCGGGGTCATCGGGTGGCTGCGCGGCCACGGCGTCGAGCGCATGGTCATGCTCACCGGCGACGCGCTCCCGACGGCCGAAGCCATCGCCGCCCAGGTCGGCATCGACGAGGTGCACGCCGAGCTGCTGCCGCCGGAGAAGGTGCACCTCGCGGCGCAGCTGCGCCCGCGCCCCACCCTCATGGTGGGCGACGGCGTCAATGACGCGCCCGTGCTGGCTGCCTCCGACATCGGCATCGCGATGGGCGCCCAGGGGGCCACGGCCGCCGGGGACGCGGCCGATGCCGTCATCGTCGTCGATTCGCTCAGCCCGGTGGTCGACGCCGTCGCCATCGGCCGGCACACCCTCACCGTCGCGTTGACGGCGATCTGGATCGGGATTGGGCTGAGCGTGGCGCTCATGGTCGTCGCCATGACCGGCGTGATCCCCGCCGTGGCCGGTGCGCTCGTGCAGGAGCTGGTCGACCTGACGACGATCCTCTACGCGCTGCGGGCGCTGCGGGGGCCGGCCGCCCGGCTCACCCCGCGCCGGCCCGCCGCACAGCCCGTTCCCGCCGAGCCGGTCACGCCGCGCTGAGGCCCCTCACGAACCCACCGTCATCCACGTGCGCCCGCGCACGCGCCATCCCAGCGTGGCCAGCCGCGCGAGCATGTAGGCGCCGGAGAACGCCGCCGCAAGCCACGCGATCCCGGCCGCACCCGTGACCCCGAGCGCTGCGACCACGACGAGCGCGGGGATGAAGACGACGAGGTTGAGCGCGCCGGCCAGCGCCAGGTACCGCGCATCCCCGGCGCCGATGAGCACGCCGTCGAGCACGAACACCACCGCCGACAGCGGCTGGGCGACGGCGAGCACGAGCAGCGCCGGCTGGACGAGCGCGGCGATCTGCGGGTCGCCGGTGAAGACCAGCCCGATGACGCCGGACAGTGCCGCCACGAGAGCGCCGACGACGACCCCGAACCATACGCCCCACGCCGTGGTGCGGCGCAGCACCCGCTGCACCTCCTGCTCGTCCCCGGCACCGAGCCCCTTGCCGACGAGAGCCTGGGCGGCGATCGCGAGGGCGTCGAGGGCGAAGGCGCTCGCCGAGAAGATCGTGAACACCACCTGCCACCCGGCGAGCTCGGCCGCTCCCTGCCCTGAGGCGACGGCGACGGTGGCCAGGAGGGCGGCGCGGAGGCTGACGGTGCGCAGGAACATCCAGCCGCCCGAGCGGGCCGAGCCGCGCACGCCCTCCCGCTGCGGCCGCACGGATGCCGCGTGCGTGCGCGCGAGGCGCCCCACCACCGCGACGTAGGCGGCGACCATGCCCCATTGCGCGACGACCGTGCCGAATGCCGACCCCGCGATGCCCCACCCGAGGCCGTAGATGAACACGACGTTCAGCAGGGCGTTCGCGCCGAATCCGATCCCGGCGATCCACAGCGGCGTGACGGTGTCCTGCATGCCGCGGAGCAGGCCCGTGGCAGCGAACACGATCAGCATCGCCGGCAACCCCCACACCGAGATGCCCAGATACGTCTCGGCGTGGCCGGCGACCTCCGCGTCCGCGCCGAAGGCCCCCACCAGCAGCGGCGTCGCGAGGGAGCCGGCCAGCGCGAGCAGCGCGCCGAGCGCGAGAGCCAGCCACATCCCGTCGATGCCCACCGACACCGCACGCGTGGGGTCACCCGCGCCGAAGCGGCGGGCCACGGCGGGGGTCGTGGAGTAGGCGAGGAACACCATCAGCCCGACGATCGTCTGCAGCACCGCCCCGGCGATGCCCAGACCCGCCAGCGGGGCGACCCCGAGGTGCCCGATGAGGGCGGAGTCCACCAGCAGGAACAGCGGCTCGGCCACGAGCGCCCCGAACGCCGGCACCGCCAGCCGCAGGATGTCGCGGTTCAGCGACGCGCGACGGGTGCTCACCAGACGAGCCTAGGACGCGGAGAACCCCGCCGGCTCTCGTCCGCCGCTCAGGGCGCGCGGTTACCCTGGAACGATGACCGACACCCCTGGCTCCGGCATCGCGCTCGACGAACTCAGCGACCAGATCCGCCCGCAGGACGACCTCTTCCGCCACGTCAACGGACGGTGGCTCGAGCGCACCGAGATCCCCGAGGACAAGGCCCGCTGGGGGTCGTTCCACCTCATCGCCGAGCAGGCCGAGAAGCACGTGCGGACCATCGTCGAGGAGTCGCAGGGCGCCGAGCCGGGCACCGAGACCCGCAAGATCGGCGACCTCTTCACGAGCTTCATGGACACCGCGCGCATCGACGAGCTGGGGGCGGCTCCGCTGACCGAGCAGCTGGCGCGCGTCGACGCGGTCGACAGCATCCCGAGCCTCCTGCACACGATCGGCGGCTTCGAGCGCGACGGCGTCAGCGGGCTGATCGCGCTGTTCGTCGAACCCGACCCCGGCAATCCGAAGCGCTACCTGCCCGTGCTCTATCAGGGGGGCCTCTCGCTGCCGGATGAGAGCTACTACCGGCTGGAGAACTTCGAGGAGACCCGCGTCGCGTACCGGGGCCACATCCAGCGCATCCTCGCTCTTGCGGGGGTCGCGGATGCAGCCGCCGACGCCGACGGCGCCTTCGCGCTGGAGACCGACCTGGCCACGCACCACTGGAGCCGCGAAGACAGCCGCGACGCGGTGAAGACCTACAACCTGCGCACGTGGGACGACCTGGTCGCCGCGGCCGGCGTCGACCTGGCGCCGTGGCGGGACGCGATCGCGCCCGGATATCCCGACGCCTTCGCCGAGGTCGTGGTCTATCAGCCGAGCTTCCTGGAATCCTTCGCCGTGCTGCTGACCGAGGAGCGGCTGGCGGAGTGGAAGTCGTGGCTGCGGTTCAAGGTCGTGCACGCCGCGGCGGCGTTCCTGTCCGACCCGTTCGTGGAGGAGAACTTCGCGTTCTACGGCACGCAGCTCACCGGCGTCCCCGTCAACCGGGAGCGCTGGAAGCGCGGCGTGGGCCTGGTGGAGGCCGCGCTCGGGGAGGCCGTGGGCAAGGTCTACGTGGAGCGTCACTTCCCGCCCGCGGCCAAGGAGGCGATGGACGAACTCGTCGCCAACCTCGTCGAGGCGTACCGCGAGAGCATCTCGGAGCTGGAGTGGATGAGCCCCGACACGCGCCGGCGGGCGCTGGCGAAGCTCGACGCGTTCACGCCCAAGATCGGCTACCCCGTGAAGTGGAAGGACTACTCCGACCTGGAGATCGATCCGGCCGACCTCGTCGGCAACGTCCGCCGGGCGCACGTGTGGGAGCACGACCGCCAGCTCGCCAAGGTCGGCCAGCCCATCGACCGGGACGAGTGGTACATGACGCCGCAGACGGTCAACGCCTACTACAACCCGCTCATGAACGAGATCGTCTTCCCCGCCGCGATCCTGCAGTACCCCTTCTTCGACGCCGATCGGGATGCGGCCGCCAACTACGGCGGCATCGGCGCGGTCATCGGACACGAGATCGGCCACGGCTTCGACGATCAGGGCAGCCGCTTCGACGGCGACGGGTCCCTGCGGGACTGGTGGACCGAAGCCGACCGCACCGCGTTCGAGGAGCGCACCTCCCGGCTCGTCGAGCAGTACAACGCCCTCGTGCCGCAGGGGCTGTCGCCGGAGCACCACGTCAACGGCGCCCTCACGATCGGTGAGAACATCGGCGACCTGGGGGGCCTCGGGATCGCGATCAAGGCGTACCGGCTGCACACCGCCGAGGCGGGGGCGCCCGAGATCGACGGGTTCACCGGCATCCAGCGGCTCCTGCTGAGCTGGGCCCAGATCTGGCAGCAGAAGGGCCGTGAGGCCGAGACGATCCGCCTGCTGACGATCGACCCGCACTCGCCGAATGAGTTCCGCTGCAACCAGATCGTGCGTAACATCGACGCGTTCTATGACGCCTTCGGCGTGGAGCCCTCCGACGCCCTGTGGCTCGACGAGAGCCAGCGCGTCACGATCTGGTAGTCGCATCCGGTCACCCGGCCGCTTCCCACGGACCGCCTGAGACCCGAGGAGATCGTCGTGGCCCCCACCCCGGACTCGTCGCGCGACACCGCGCCCCTGCGGGCTTCGGGCCGCACGGGCGGGCGTCGCCCGCCGCGACGGACGGGGGCGGGGCGACGGTCGTTCACGTCGACGCTCGCCGCCCTGGACGAGCTCGCGACCTCGGGAGCGCGGGTGGCGGTGCGGGTGGCGGATCTGGATCGCGGCACCACGGTGCTCGCCGGCGACGACAACGACACGCTGCCCGTCGGGGGGCTCGGCGTCGTGCCGCTCCTGGTGGAGGTGGCCGCGGCGTTCGAGGACGGCCGGCTCAATCCGCTGGAGATCGTCGACCGATCCGCCGTGGAACCGGTGTCGGTCTCGGGCGTGTGGCAGCACCTGAAGGCGCCGGCGCTGCCGCTTGTGGATCTGGCGGTGCTCGCCGCATCCACCGGTGACGCGCTCGCGGCCAACGCCCTGCTCCGACGCGTCGGGCTTCCCGCCGTGCGGGCGCGCCTGGAAGCGCTCGGTCTGGAGCGCACAGCCCTGCTCGACCGGTTCCGCGACCGGCGCGGACCCGACGATGCGCCGCAGGTGGCCCTGGGGTCGGCGCGCGAGCTGGCCACCCTGTTCTCCGCGCTGGTGAACTCGCGAGCGGTCAGCGCGCGGGTCAGCGCACAGGTCGCCGAATGGCTGAGCCTCAACACCGACCTCAGCCTGGTCGCCTCGGCGACGGGGCTCGACCCGTTCGCGCATGAGGACGACGGCCACGGGCTGCTGTTCGTCAACAAGACCGGCCGCGGCGACGGGGTGCGCGCGGAGGCCGGAGTGCTCGCCGGCCCGCGCGCGGGGGTGTCGTACGCGCTGATCGTGTGCTTCGACGACCTCTCCATCGCGCATCGGCTGCGCGCGCACGACGCCTTCCGCATCCTGGGTCTCGAGCTCATGGAGTACGTGTTCTGACTCCGCGCGCCCGCCCGGCGCGGCCGTCTGCGGCCGTGTGCCCGGCGATCATTGACGTTTCCAATCATCAAGTTTTATGATGTTCTGACTGGAGGCCCACCCGGGGCCCACGAGATCACAACGATGTGGAGAATCTCATGCGAGCAAAGATCGCTCTCGTCCCGCTGGTGGCCGTGCTGGCCCTCGCCGGCTGCGCCTCGCCCGGTGAACCGGCGTCCGAGGGGGAGCCCGTCGTCGACGCCCCCGTGGGCGAAGACGCACCGCTGTACGACCTGCTGCCCGACGAGATCAAGGAAGCCGGCGTCATCACGATGGCCGGCGACACGCATCCGCCCTACCGCACGATCGAGGACGACGGCTCCTTCACCGGCATCGACCCCGACATGCAGGCAGCGCTCGCCGAGCAGCTGGGCGTCGAGTTCGAGATCGTGACGTCGTCGGGACTGGACGCGATGCTCACCGGCATGCTCTCCGGCCGCTACGACGCCTTCAACGGTCCCGTCCGCGCGACCCCCGAACGGGAGGCCGACTTCGACGCCGTCGTGTGGATGACCACGCGCACGAGCTACGTCTTCCCGGCCGAGCGCGCCGACGACTTCCCCGACAGCGAGGCGGTGTGCGGCCAGCGCGTCGCGGGCGTCGTCGGATCCGTCACCGAGACGCAGCTGCAGCGCCTCGACGACTGGTGCACCGGCGAGGGCCTCGAGCCGACCGAGTTCGTGGGCCTGGAGGACACCAACTCCACGATCCTCGCGCTGAACTCCGGCCGCGCCGACCTCGTCGGCACGACGCAGGCGTCCGCGATCGATCTCCTCGCCACCCAGCAGGACAAGTACGACTACGTCATGCAGACCGATGAGCAGGGCGCAGGGGTGGACCTCCTGGCGATGTTCATGCCGAAGGACTCGGGGCTCGCCGAGCCGATGCTGGCCGCGTTCGAGGCCATCTTCGACAGCGGCCGGTACGCCGAGATCATGGCCGAGTACGACATCGAGGACGCCCAGGTCGAGGCGCCCGTCCTCAACCCGAACACCGGCGGCTGAGCGACGGCCGAGCACGAGGAGCGCACCGTGACCACCCCCATCATCACACCGCCGCGCGCGGGCAGTGTGGATGTCGCCGACGCCCGCCCCCGGTTCCGGCCGTGGCGCCTGGTCATCGGCGTGCTCCTCGCGCTCGCCGTCGTCCAGCTCGCCGTCTTCCTCGCCACCAACGACCGGTTCGAATGGGGCGTGGTGGCGCAGTACCTCTTCGCACCCTCCGTCCTGCTGGGCCTGCTCATGTCGCTCATGCTCACGGCCGTGGGCATGGTGCTGGGCTCGCTGCTGGGCACCGCCCTCGCGGCCGGGCAGCTGGCGGATTTCGCGCCGGTCCGCTGGGCCTGCGTCGTGTTCGTGGGCGTCTTCCGCGGCGTCCCCCCGCTCGTGCAGCTGATCTTCTGGTACAACCTCGCCTACCTCGTCCCCAAGCTCGCCGTCGGCGTGCCGTTCGGGCCGGAACTGTTCGCGTGGAACACCAACGACGTCATCACGCCGCTGACCGCGGCCATCATCGGGCTGTCGCTGCACGAGGCGGCGTACATGGCGGAGATCATCCGCGCGGGCATCCTCTCCGTGGACCAGGGGCAGCGGGATGCGGCCAAGGCGATGGGCTTCTCGCCGTGGCGCACGTTCAGCCGCGTCATCCTGCCGCAGGCGATGCGGGTCATCATCCCCCCGACCGGGTCGCAGGTGATCGCGCTGCTGAAGGGCACGTCGCTCGTGAGCGTCATCGCGATGGGCGACCTGCTGCATTCGGTGCAGGTCATCTACAACCGCACCTACGAGGTCGTGCCCATGCTGCTGGTCGCCGTCATCTGGTACCTCGTCGTGGTGACCCTCCTCACGCTCGTGCAGCGCCGGGTGGAAGCCCGGTTCAACCGCGGACTCGCGCGCACCACGCGCGCGCGCCGCACCGTCCAGCGGCTGGAGGCTGCAGCATGAGCGTCGAACGCACCACGGTGCCCGTGCTCGAGGTCGTCGGGGTCGAGAAGCGCTTCGGCGAGCACGCAGCCCTCGACGGCGTCGACCTGCGGGTCGAGGACTCCGAGGTCGTCGCGGTGCTCGGCCCGTCCGGCTCGGGCAAGTCCACCCTCGTGCGCTGCATCGACCAGCTGGAGTCGATCGACGCCGGCTCGATGTACCTCGACGGGCAGCTGCTCGGCTACGAGGCCCACCGCGGGCATCTCCGCCCGCTCCGCGACGTCGATGTGCAGCGTCAGCGGCGCCGCATGGGGATGGTGTTCCAGCAGTTCAACCTCTTCCCGCACTGGACGGTGCTGCGCAACATCACCGAGGCGCCCGTCACCGTCCACGGGGTCGCACCCGCCGAGGCGAAGCGGCGCGCGATGGAACTGCTGGAGCGGGTCGGTCTCGCCGACAAGGCCCACGCGCACCCGCGCCAGCTCTCCGGCGGCCAGCAGCAGCGCGTCGCGATCGCGCGCGCCGTCGCGGCCAACCCGCGCGTGCTCCTGTTCGACGAACCGACCAGCTCGCTGGACCCCGAGCTCGTCGACGAGGTGCTGCAGGTCATCAAAGACCTCGCCGTCTCGGGGATGACGATGGTCGTCGTCACGCACGAACTCGCCTTCGCCCGCAGCGTCGCCGACCGCTGCGTGTTCATGGCCGAGGGCAAGGTGATTGAGGACCGGCCCGCGCGGGAGTTCTTCGAGTCCCCGCAGTCCACGCGTCTGCAGGCATTCCTCACGCGCACGGCGCAGACGGAGACGCCGTCGCGATGATCACCGTGCTCGCCACCGGCGATCTCGTGCTCGAGACGCCGGATGCCACCGCTCTGCTCGCCGCCGCCGCTCCCGTGCTGGCCGGTGGGGACGTCGTGATCGGTCACCTCGAAGTACCGCACGTGGACGTCGGTCGCGTCCTCACGACCGACGTGCCCGCACTTCCGGCACCCCCCAGCGCGCTGGACGCCGTCGCAGCCGCCGGATTCGACGTGCTCACCCTCGCCGGCAACCACGTGTTCGACTTCGGCCCGGAGGGGATCGCCGAGACCCGGCGGCACTGCGCCGAGCGCGGGATGCTGACCGCCGGCGCCGGAGAAGACCTCGCCGAAGCCCTCGCCCCGGCGATCGTCACGGGCGGTGAGCGCGAGGTCGCAGTCCTCAGCGTGAACTGCGTCGGGCCGCGGGAGACGTGGGCAACGTCGCTGAAGCCCGGCGCCGCCTACATCGAGGTGGTCACCCACTACGAGACCCGCGGGGCCAACCCCGGCGGCCCGCCGCGCATCTACACCTTCGCCGAGCAGCGCTCGCTGCAGCGTGTGGCCGACGCCGTCCGCGAGACGGCCGCCACGGGCGCCGTCGTCGTGGTGGCCCTGCACAAGGGACTCGTGCACGTGCCGGCCGAGATCGCCGATTACGAGGGCGAGATCTCCCACGCGATGGTGGATGCGGGCGCCCACGTCGTCATCGGACACCACGCACACATCCTCAAGGGGGTGGAGATCTACCGCGGCCGGCCGATCTTCCATGGCCTGGGCAACTTCGCCACTGTCACGAAGGCCCTCTCGGCCAAGCCCGGCGACGCCGCCGAGCGGTCGGCGTGGGCACGGCAGCGCGTGCGCCTGTTCGGGTTCGTCCCCGACCCGGCGATGCCGGACTACCCGTTCCACCCCGAGAGCCGCCACACCGTGATCGCGCGTGCGGACGTGTCCGAGGACGGGACGGTGTCGGCGTCGCTGGTCCCGTGCTGGATCGACGACGACGCGGTGCCCGTGCCCACCGGCGCATCCGAGCGGGGTGAGGCGGTGGCCCAGTACGTTCGGGCCATCACGGCCGAGGCCGGGTTCCAGACCGAGTTCGCATGGCACGACGACCGACTTCTGGTCGCGCAGGGAGGAGCAGCACGATGAGCACGAAGAGGGGACCCCTGCACGGCAAGACGGTGCTGGATCTGACGACGGCACTGGCCGGTCCGTACGCCACCCTCCTGCTGGCGGGGCTGGGCGCACGCGTCATCAAGATCGAGAACCCGACGCGCGGCGGCGACTCATCGCGCAACAACTCGCCCTACGTCACCGGGGAGGGCCTCAGTCTGCAGCGGACGTCGGCGCAGGACATGTCCGTGTCGATGATGGTGCGCGGTCGCAACAAGGAGAGCATCACCCTCAATCTGAAGCATCCGCGCAGCCGGGAGGTGTTCCTCGAACTCGCCCGCGAGGCCGACATCGTCGTGGAGAACTACAGTGCAGGGGTGACCGAGCGGCTCGGCATCGACTACGCCGCCGTGCGGAAGGTGAACCCCCGCCTCGTCTACACCTCCATCAGCGGCTTCGGCGCACAGGGCGGCGACGGCAAGGCGATGGACACGATCATCCAGGCCCTCAGCGGCGTCATGATGACCGCCGGCGAACCCGGCGACCCGCCGGTGCGGTTCGGCCTGCCCGTCGGCGACCTCGTCGCCCCGCTGTTCGCCGTGATCGGGACGCTGTCCGCCGTGCTGCACGCCGACAAGACCGGCGAAGGCCAGCATGTGGACGTGTCGATGCTGGGAAGTCTCACCTCCCTCGTCGCGTGCGAGCCGTTCGACGCACTCGAGTCGGTCGGCATCCCACTGCGCACGGGCGCCGTCGTCCCGCGCCTGGCGCCGTTCGGCACGTTCCGGGCCGTGGACGGCTGGTTCGCGATCTGCGCCCCCACCGACGCGTTCGCGGCAGGGCTCCTGCGCGCCATCGGGCGTCCCGACCTCGTCGATGACCCCGAGTACGCCACGCGCGATGCCCGCGTGCGCAACGCCGGAGACCTGCACGGCCGCATCCAGGAGTGGTCGGCTCGCCGCCCGCTCAGCGAGGTGCTCGCAGCCCTGGAGGCCAACGCCGTTCCGGCGGCCCCGGTGCGCGACACCGCCGAGGCCGTGCGGGACGAACTCGTCCTCTCGCGCAAGGAGGTCGTCCCCCTCGTGCACCCGGAGTTCGGATTCGTCGAGGGGCTCTACGGAAGCGGGCTGCCGGTGACCTTCTCCCGGAGCGCGACCGACCTGTCGCGCCCCGCACCCGGGCTGGGGGAGCAGACGGAGCTGGTCCTGGGCGCGCTGCTCGGCTACGACGACGCGACCATCGACCAGCTGCGGGCCGAAGGGGTGCTGTGACCGCCGGGGCGGCCGTCGGGATCGTCGGCAACGACGTCCCCCGCCAGATCGTCTTCGCCGCCGGTGCAATCCCGCACCGTCTCACGGGCAGCTGGTCCGCACCGCTCGCCGGTGAGGCGGTCGCGCACCTGGGCAGCGTCGACCCGCCGGCGGCGGCGATCCTGACGGAGCTGCTCGGCGGCGCGGGTCCTGCGCTGGACGCGATCGTGGTGTGCAACGACTCCCAGGCGAACCTGCGGCTGTTCTACGTGCTGCGCATGCTGCGCGGCGCGGGCATCCCGCCCGTGCACCTGCTGGACCTGCCGCGTCAGGACTCGCCGGCCACGCGCCGTTTCGCGCGAGCGCAGCTGGCGGCGCTCACGGCGTTCTGCGAAGGCGTCACCGGCTCCACCCCGGATGCGGCCGCCTGGCGGGAGGCGGCGAGGCAGGAGCGCGCCGTGGGCGACGCCGTCGCGCGCCTGCAGGCCCGGCGACGCGCCCAGCCGCCGGAGGTCGGCGGGACGATGGCTCTCACGGCCCTGCTGGCCGCCGCATCCGTCCCCCCCGCCGCCGCGGTCGAGCTGCTGGATGCCGCGGCCGAGCCGCGCGCGGGCGGCGTGCGCGTGCACGTCACCGGCAGCAACCACCCCGACCCGTCGGTGTACGCCGCGGTCGAGGCATCCGGGGCGACGATCGTCTCCGACGACCACGACACCGGCGACCTCTCGTGGCTCGGAGCCGCCGTCGAGGCCCCGGACGCCGACGCAGTCCACGCGGGCCTCGTCGACGCGCACTTCGCGCGGTCGACCGGCTCGGCCGTCGCCACGATCGCCGAGCGCGCGACCACGACGCGGGCGATGGCCGTGGCGGCCCACGCCGACGTCGTGCTGGCGCTCATCCGGCAGGGCGATGAGGCGCCGCTGTGGGATCTCGCCGCGACCGGCGATGCGCTCGCCGGCGCCGGGATCGCGCTGCACCGCAGCGTGGGGATCACCGCCGAGGGGCTCGACGGGGCCGTCGCCCGTGCGGTGGCCGGCGTGACCGGCGGAACGGAGGAGCACCATGCGTGAGGGCAGACTCGACAGCGCGGTGGCCGCGACGGCGTACCAGCGCGAGTGGTTCCAGTCCCTGCGGAGGACCAGCGGCCCCGACGCGCCGATCGCGTTCGTGAACGCCGACGCGCCGCACGAGGTCTTCCGGGCGATGGGCATCCCCTACGTCGTGAACCAGTGGTGGGCCTCGGTCATCGCCGCCAAACGCCGCGGCCCCGAGAGCCTCCGCCGCCTGAGCGCGCTGGGCCTGCCGGACGACAGTCGCCAGTACGACGCGCTGGCCCTGGGTGCGCAGGATCTTCCCGCGGACGAGGCGCCGTGGGGCGGACTGCCCACCCCCGCCTTCGCCGTCGCCGAGCGCGGTGGCGACGTCACCCACAAGATCTTCGAGCTGTGGGGGCAGCGCCCGGGCACCGAGACGTTCCTGCTGTCGCGCACCGCGGCCGACCCCGCACCCGAGGGCTGGTGGGAGCACGTCGCCGAAGGGTGGGAGGAGGTCTTCGGGCGCGAGCGGATCGACCTGCTCGCCGCCGAGATCGACGACCTGATCGCCTGGCTGGAGGAGCGCACCGGCCGGAGGTTCGATCATTCGCGCCTGGCCGAGATCATGGCGCTCGGCAACGAGCAGGCCCAGTGGAACCGCCGCACGCGCGATCTGCTGGCCGCCGCCCGGCCCACCCCCGTCGCGGTCACCGACTCCATCCCCAGTGTCATGGTGCCGCAGTGGCACCGCGGCAGCGAGTGGGCCGTGACCGCGGCCAAGCGACTGCACGACGAGGTCGCCGCGCGCATCGAGCGCGGCGACGCCGTGTGCCGCGACGAGCGGCGGCGACTCATGTGGATCGGCCGCGGCCTGTGGTCGGACCTGGAGATGTACCGCTCTTTCCAGGAGGAGTTCGGGGCGGTGTTCGTGTGGTCGATGTACCTCGCCATCGCCGCCGACGGGTACGCACGCTACGGCCCCGATCCCGTGCGCGCCCTCGCGGCACGGTTCGTGGGGATCACCGACCTGCTGTACGTGCCGCCGATGTCCTCCAGCTGGTACGTCAAGGAGGCTCTGGCCCACGGCGTGGACGGCGTGGTGCATCTGGTCGCCGACGACACCCCCGGCGCATCCTTCATCAGCGCGGCCCTCGAGGAGCGCGGCATCCCGGTGCTGGAGATCCGGGCGAACAACGCCGATTCGCGCTCCACCGAGGACGCCCGGGTGGGTGAACGCATCGCCGGGTTCCTCCGCACGCGCGTGCCGGCGCGGCACTGACCGTGCGCGGACTGGACGCGCTGCAGCCTTTCGGCAATCCGCGGTTCTCGCTCTACTTCGCCGGTCAGGTCGTCTCGAACACCGGTACGTGGTTCCAGAACCTGGCGCTGTCGCTGGTCATCCTCGACCTCACCGGGAGCGCGCAGGCACTCAGCGCCGTCACCATCGCACAGTTCACCCCGCTGCTGCTGCTGGCGATCCCCGCGGGGCGCGTGGCCGACCGGTTCCGCCCGCGTACGATCCTCCTGGCCACCTCCAGCGGATCGGTCCTGGTCGCCACGGGGCTCGCGGCCGCCATCGTCGCCGACGCGACCGACCTCCGGGTGATCTACGGCCTCGTGTTCGTGCTCGGATGCATCAACACCTTCGAGCGCGTCGCGGCGCAGGCGATCATCTTCGAGATCGCCGGCCCAGGAACCCTCACGCGTGCCGTCTCGATCTCCACGATCGCCCTCTCCGCCGCGCGGTCGATCGGTCCGGGCCTGGCAGGCCTGGCGTTCGCCGGTCTCGGGGCGGCGTGGTGCATGGTCATCAACGCCGCCTCGTTCCTCGTGGTGCTGGTGGCTGTCGCGTGCATCCGCCCGTCGAGGCTGCATCCGCGTCCGCGCCTCGGCCAGGCGCACAAGCGCGCCGCGGGTACCCCGCTGCGCAACCGCGACTTCGTGACGATCCTCGTCGTCAACAGCGCCATCGCCCTGCTGGCGATGAACATGATGGTCGTGATCACCTCCAGCGTGACACTCGGTTTCTCCGGTGACGCCACGATGGTGGGGGCCGCCCACGCGCTCAACGCCGTCGGGGCGATCGTGGGCGGGATGCTCGCGGCCACCCCGGTGTCGGTCTCGATGCGCTCGCTCGTGTGGGCGTGCGGAGGGTTCGGTCTGGCACTGCTGGCCAACGCGGCGGCGCCCACTCTCGCGGTCTTCCTCGTGATCGCGCCGATCCTGGGCGTCGGGATCGGCTACTACCAGGGCATCCTGCAGGCCGCAGCCCAGGCGAGCGTGCCTCCCGTGCAGCTGGGGCGGGCGATGTCGCTCGTGACCCTGGGCAGCTACGGCATGGCACCGCTGGGCGCGTTCTTCATGGGGTGGGTGATCGACGTCACGTCGTGGCAGACGTCGATGCTCATCGGGGGCGGCGCCGCGCTCGCGTGCGCGGTGTTCGTGCGCGCGCGCACGAACACCGGCTGACCGGCCCGCGCTCAGGTCGCGCGCGGGCGGCCCCGGGGTGGGCGCGCGGGGCGACGGCGTTTCGCGACCGCCTCGGCCTCGGCATCCTTGTCGCCGAAGTAGCCACCCGCCAGCACCTCCGCGGCGTGGGTCAGCACCTCGGCGAGGGAGCCCCCGAGGTGCGGGCCCAGTTCGGCGGAGAGGCGCTGCTCGCGCTCCTGCAGCTCCGCCGTGCACTCCTGCAGCTCGGCCCAGCCCTTCTCCGTGAGACTCACCAGCCGCACGCGTCGGTTGGTGGGGTGGGCGACCTTCTCGATGTAACCCGCCGCCAGGAGCTCCTCCGAGACGATGTGCGCGGCCTGCGAGCTGACGAACGTGCGCCGGGCGACCTGGGCGTTGGAGAGGGGCACGCCTTCACCGAGGACCTGCAGGATGAGCAGCTGGGGCTGGGTGATGCCGCGCGCCAGTGCGGTGTTCTCGGCAGCCCGGTTGAGTGCTCGGGACAGGCGGTACGCGGTGTAGTTGAGGCGCTCGATCGCGGGGGTCCCGCGGGGATCTGGCACGACGTCGTCCACCACTTCACTGTAGTTTCCGGGCCATCCCATCGCGGGCTGGCGCGCGCTCGCCGCCGCACATCGACCCGGCGCGTGCGAGGATCAGTGATGGAAGAGAGGGACGACCGTCATGGTGGATGTCAGCGATGCTGAGGTGACCGGACCCGCTGCGGCCGACGCATCCGGTGTCGTGCCCGGACTGTACTGGGGAGTGCGGGACAGTTTCCTCCGTTACGTCCTCGGCAATCCCGACGGGCAGCTGTACGGCGACGACGGCGTCGAGACCGACGGCGACGGCATGTTCCGCTTCCCGTTGCGCACGCTCGAGCGGACGGGAGCGTCCTGGCGCATCGCCTTCGGCGGGGAGGTGCGCTTCAGCGCCCACTTCGGCATGCTCGACGTCGTGCTCCGTCACCCGGTGGTCGAGCTGCACGAGACCGGCGGCCTGTTGAGCGTCGAGGGCGCGGGAGGGGTGCTGCCGATCGTGCGGGTCGAGCGGGCCGAGCCGGTCCTCGTCGACGAGAGCTGGCTCGTGTTCCCGCCCCTGTCCACGACCCTCACACCGGAGGGCGTCGCGGTCTTCGGCGACGTGTATGCGGCCGGCACCGCCTTCGACGACATCCGCATCGCGCTGCCCGCCGACGCTCTGCCCGAGGAGCAGTGACATGGATGACGTCGACTTCACGCTGCCGCACACCCGGACACGCCGCCTGCCCCGCCCCCACTCCGGGGGCGGTCCGCAGCACCTGCTGATCACGCTGCTCGGCGACTATTGGTTCGCTCGTGATGAACTGCTGCCGTCGGCGGCCCTCGTCGACCTGCTCGCGGAGTTCGGCGCGAACGAGAACGCGTCACGGCAGGCGATGCGCCGCCTCACCCAGCGCGGGCTGCTCGCCCAGGGGAAGCAGGGGCGCGCCACGTACTACGGCATCCCCGGCGAGATCGTCGCCAATCAGCGCCTGCGCCTCGCGCGTGCCGTCACGTTCGGTGCCGACTTCACGGACTGGGACGGTCAGTGGACGCTGGTGTCCTTCTCCATCCCCGAGGCCGACCGCGACGTGCGGCGCCTCCTGCGCAACGGTCTGAAGAACATGGCATTCGGCGACCTCCAGGACGGCGTGTGGATCAGCCCGCACGACCGGCGTGCCGACGCCGTGGCGCTGCTGGACGAACTCCGCGTCGGCGCGGGACACGTCATGCGCGCGACGTGGGGGCTGCGAGAGGGTGATCGCGTGGCGATCGCGGACGCGTTCGAGCTGGACGCCCTGGCCGGGGAGTACGGCGCGTTCGTGGCCGAGTACGCGCCGCGGCTGGCCTGGGCCGCCGGCGACACCGATCCGCGTGAGGCGCTGCTGCTGCGCACGAAACTGACCAACGACTGGCTCGCCTTCCGCCTTTCCGACCCCGAGCTGCCCGCAGAGCTGCTTCCGGAGGGCTGGCCGAGGTCCCGGGCGCGCGCGCTGTTCCTCGAGCTGTACGACCGCCTGGGGCCGAAGGCCGCGGCACACGTGAGACACCTCATCGCCCGGTACGACGAATCGCTGTCGCGCATCGTGACCCACCACGCCGTGCCCACCGTGGATGCCCGCATGAGCGAGGAGATGGCCCGGATGCTGCAGGAGGGCCGCGGCGGAGCATCCGAGTAGCACCCACCCGGCCTCTGTGCGGCATCGGGGAGAGCGCTCGTGGCGTGATTTGATTGACGTTCGAAATGACGCCCGGCTACATTGGTGTAAGTAATCTTCCTTCGACAATGGAGTCACACATGAGGCGTTCCCTTTCGGCGATGGCGCTCGTCGCCGCCGCGACCCTGGCATTGACCGGCTGCGCCGGCGGGGGTGAGGCCCCCGCGGCGACCGAGGGCGGCGGCGGCAGCGGCAGCGAGCTCGAGGAGCTCATCTCGGCGGCGCAGGACGAGGGCTCGCTCGTCTTCTACCTCACTCCGCCCGAGGCGACCGCGCAGCAGCTCGCGGACGCGTTCTACGACGAGTACGGCATCGAGGCGGAGTTCGTGCGCATGACCGGCGGTGAGCTGGCCGCGCGCTACAGCGCGGAGGTCGAGGCCGGAGCGCCGGCGGCGGATCTGGTGATGCCCAGCTACGACGAGTTCATCGACAAGGGGCTCGATGAGGGCTGGCTGACTGGTCTGGATGAGGCGGACATCCCCGGATACGACGAGTTCCCGGAGGAGGGCAAGCTTGCCGACGGCGCGGTCGCCGTCGTGCAGTTCGCCCCGAGCGGCCTGTCCTGGAACACCGAGGCGCTCGGGGATCTGCCGGCACCGGAGACCTTCGAAGACCTCGCCGACCCGCAGTACGAAGGCAAGCTCCTCCTGACCGACCCGTCGTCCTCGCAGGCCTACATCCAGTTCTGGACGATGGTGGCCGATGCCTACGGCATGGAGACGGTGGAGGCGATCGCCGGCAACGCCGTCCGCCTGTACAACTCCGTGGTCCCGATGACCGAGGCCCTGGGAGCGGGCGAGGGCGCGGTCACCGGGCCGAACGTCGGCCAGGTCGTCGCCGGTGCGGCCAAGAGCGGAGCACCGGTGGAGTTCACGGTTCCGGACCTGACCAACGGGCCGGAGATCGTCCTGTCGCTCTCCGCCGATGCGCAGAGCCCGAACGCCGCCCGGCTGTTCGCGCACTTCGTGCTCTCCGAGGCCGGCCAGGACATCATCAACGCCGCCCCCGGCAACATCTCCGCGTACAACTTCGACGAGATGCCGGCCGAGTACGTCCGCATCGATCGCGACAGCGCGCTCGAGAACGAGCAGGCGATCCTGGACGCCTTCGGCCTCTGACCCCGCCCCTTCCGCGAGACTGCACGCAGCCGTCGAGACCGCGCCATTATGTCGCGGTCTCGACGGCTCGTTGCTGTTTCGCGGAGAAGGTCAGGCGTCCAGTGTGAGCCGCGGCGTCCGGGAGCGGGAGACGCAGGGCAGGATGAGCTCGCCGCGATCGCGCTCCTCGGCGGTGAGGACCGAGTCGCGATGGTCGGGCACGCCGGAGAGGACGGGCGTCTCGCATGAGCCGCACGTGCCCTCGAAGCAGGATCCGGGCACGGTGACTCCGGCGAGGCCGCACGCATCGATGATCGACTGACCGGGGACGACCGGGACGGTGACTCCGGATCGTGCCAGCTCCACCTCGAACGCTTCGAGGGCGTCGGCGCCCGGTCGGTCGGCGCCCGGGCGGGGGGAGAACCGCTCGACGACGAGCGAGCCGCGCGGCCAGTGCGCCGTCGCCGCCTCTACCGCGCCCAGGAACTCGGGAGACCCGCACGCATACACGAGCGTGTCGGTCGGCACCTCTCGGAGCAGTTCCGCGAGGTCGGGGCGGCCGTCGACCGCCGTCACGTGCAGCGTGGTCTGCGGATGCCGCGTCAGCACGTCGGCGTACGCCATCCGCTCGCGCACCCGGCCGACATAGTGCAGCTGCCAAGAGGCACCCGTGTCGCGGACTTGCCGGATCATGGGCAGGAGCGGTGTGATGCCGACTCCGCTGGCCAGGAACACATACCGCTGTGCCGCGGCCAGTGGGAAGTGGTTGCGCGGGCCGCGGACTGTGAGCGCGTCGCCGACGCGGAGCGTGTCATGGATGTACGAGGAGCCGCCCCGGCTGTGGGGGTCCCGCTGCACCGCCACGCGCCAGGTGTCGCGCTCGGACCGGTCGCCGCACAACGAGTACGGTCGGGACACGCCGTGCGGCAGCGCGATCTCGACGTGCGCCCCGGCGCTCCATGAGGGGAGGTCGGCCCCATCCACCCGGCCCAGGACGAGTTCGACCACGTCGTCCGCGACCGGACGGATCTGCTGGATCGTCGCCGTCAGACCTTCGCCGCGGGGATCGCGTGCCGATGCGGTGTCGAGCGCGCGACGACGCGGAAGCAGGCGCACCGGGAGCGCGCTCGGGCCGATGTGCGGCCATCCGGCGTCCTCAGCGGTTCCCGCCGGCTCGATCCACTCCGTCACCGCGAACAGCTCCTCGATCGCGATGCGCAGCTCGGCGCGCGCGAGCGGTGCGCCGAGGCACGTGTGGATGCCGTGGCCGAAACCCACATGCCGGTTGGGGCGCCGGTCGAGGTCGAACGTGTCGGGGTCGTCGAAGGCGTCGGCGTCGCGATTCGCGGATGACCACATGAGGGCGATCTTCGACCCGGCGGGGATGAGCCGGTCATGCAGCTCGACGTCGCGCGTCGTGGTGCGTGCCAGCAGACGAGCCGGGGTCCACACCCGCACGAGCTCTTCGATCGCGGGGGCGATCAGGTGCGGCTCGGCGCGCAGTCGTCGCTGGATGTCGGGCCGCTCGGCGAGGAGGCGGATGGCGCTGCCCAGGGCGTTGGTCGTCGTTCCGTGGCCTGCCTGCAGCAGCAGTCGCAGGACGGCCGAGACCTCGTCCGTCGTGAGGGGCCTGCCGTCGATGCGCGCCTGCAGGAGGCCTGAGACCGGATCGGACTCCGGGTCCTGAGGCGCGTCGCGCCGCTGTGCGACGAGGGCGTCGATGTACGCGTAGATGCGGTCGTTGGCGGCCTTGTGGGCGGTCGTATCGCCCCGGTGTGCGGCCGAGAGGACCTCGTTGGCCATCGTCTTGATGTGCGCGCCGTCCGACGCGGGGATGCCCAGGAACGTGCACAGCACCTGTGCCGGCATCGCGTAGGTGATCTCGGCCACGGCCTCGACCGGGCGTCCGGTCGCGGCGGCGGAGACCAGGTCGCGCGCGATGCGGCGGATGGCCGGTTCGAGCGCCCGGATGCGGCGAGGGGCGAAGTACTTGTTCAGGAGGGTGCGGAATTGACCGTGCCGCGGCGGATCGGTCTCCAGCGGCGGCCTCGGCGGTCTGCTCGGACCGGTGGTGTCGGGGATGGTCGTCTTCTGCGCACTCGAGTAGGTGACGGGGTCGGCGGCGGCGGCCAGGATGTCGCTGTAGCGGGAGAGCGTATAGAAGCCGCCCCACCGGCGGGTGAATGCCACCGGATGCTCTTCGCGAAGCCGTCGGTGCGCGCCGGTGGGCTCGGTCTCCGATCCCGGCGTGAGCGGATCCCAGTCCTCGCCCACGGCGGTGTCGGTCGGCATCGTCGCCATACGCGCACTCCTCTGTTTGCACTTGATAATACCGAGCGGACATGGAACTGCAAGCTCCCGTGCAGGACGGCTACAGTGAGGCCATGACCGCGCCCGGAGACCTCCCGCGGGACCAGGAGGGGCAACAGCCGCAGCGGCTCCTGGGCGCACTTCTGGCCGATTACTCGTTCGACGCCGGTCCCGGGCTCACCTCGGCGTCCATCATCCGCATCCTGGGTGAATTCGGCGTGACCGAGAGCGGAGCACGTTCGGCGCTCAGCCGTGCGACCCAGCGCGGGCTCCTGGAGGCGAGCCGCGGATCGGGTGCCACGCGCTATCGACTCGGCGAGTGGGGGCGGAGCGTCCACCAGGATCGCCTGGTGCGCGTGCTGCGCTTCGGCGAGGCCACGGAATGGGACGGAAGCTGGACGGTGGGGATCGTGCCCGCATCGGTCGGAGACCGCGTGGAGCGCCGGCGGTGGCGTCAGCGCCTCGAGGATGTCGGATTCGGCTCGCTCGCCGACGGGGTGTGGATACACCCGCGATCCACGGTGGACGACCTCCGGGCGCTCGCAGCCGCGCAGGGTGTTGCGCTCGCCGCCTTCCGGGGGCCGCTCGAGCTGGACGGCGTGTCGGCGACGGATGCGTTCGACCTCCGGAGCCTGCGCGCCGCCTATGCGCGCTTCCTCGACGAGTACGGCTCGTTCGCGACGGCGGCGACGAGCGTGGACGGGGGGACGGCCCTGCGCGTGCGGACCACGGTGCTGCGCGACTGGCGGCGCCTCAGTCTCACCGACCCCGACCTGCCCGCCGCCGTCCTGCCCGCGGATTGGCCGCAGTCGCATGCGCGCGAGGTGTTCTTGACGGTGCGGCGCCTGCTCGCGCGTACCGCGCTGGCGCACCTGCGCACCCTCGTCGACGCGGATGTGGCCGACCATGTCCGACCCGTCGAACCCGACGGCGCGTGACCCCGCGGACCAGGCGCCCGCGAGACTGCACGCAGCCGTCGAGACCGCGCCATTATGTCGCGGTCTCGACGGTGGGTTGCAGTCTCGCGGGGTGAGGTCGCGGGGGACGTGAGGTCGCGGGGACGGGAGGCGGGGGATGGGGCGGGGTCAGGCGCGGACGAAGTCCAGGGGGACCGAGCGCGTGCCCCACTCGGCCCAGATCGCCATCTCGGGCTCGTCCGTAAGGCGCCAGGACGCGGTGCGGGCGAGGGCCTCCTCCAGCGTGATGCACATCATCATGCGCGCGAGCGGCGCGCCGGGGCAGCTGTGCGTACCCCGCCCGAAGGCGATGTGCCGCTGGATGTTCTCGCGGTCGAGGATGAACCGCTCCCCGTCGGGGAACACCTTCTCGTCGCGGTTGGCCGAGGTGTACACGAGGGCGATGGGGTCGTCCTTGCGGATGAGCTGGCCCGCCAGCACGACGTCCTCGCGTGCGGTGCGCGCCATCCCGCGGTACGGCGAGTACAGCCGCAGCATCTCCTCGACGGCGGCCGGGATGAGCGACGGGTCGGCGCGCAGAGCGTCCTGCAGGCCGGGGTCGCGGCTCAGATGCACGAACATGTTGCCGGTGAAGACGCTGGGCGCGACCATCCCGGTCACGATGAGCTGACGCACGCATCCGAGGATCATCGCCGCCGGCAGCGGCTCGCCCTCGTGCCGCGCGGCCAGTAGTCCCGCGGTCAGGTCCTCCTCGGGATCGAAGTCCCCGGCCACGCGCTCGTCGATGATGCCCTGCGCGATCTCGTAGAGCCTGCCGCTCAGTGACTTCACGGTGTCGTGGTCGAGCACCTGGATGGCGTCGACATAGGTGCCGCTGACGTTCTTGATGAGCTCGGACGTGGCCACGTCGAGATTGAAGAACTTCGCGAACACGTATGCGGGGAATCGGTGCGCGTACTGCTTGCACACGTCGATCCAGCGCTCGGACAGCAGCGGATCCAGCAGCGAGACCGCCGCCTCCCGCACGTGCGGCTCGAGCGCCCGCATACGCGGCGGCGTGAAGAACCGGTTGATCACCCGGCGGTACGCCGTGTGCTCGGGGGGATCGAGGTGCAGCGGCGGCCGCACGCCCGTGAAGGCGAACTTCGGCACGGCGTTTTGCTTGCGCGTGGTGAAGTGCTCGATGTCGGTGATCACCTGGAGCACTTCGTCATATCCGACCGCCGCCCAGAATCCGTCGTACTCCTGGCTCCGGGCCAGGCCGTCGTGGCGCTGCCGCAGCTGACGGAACTCCTCGTGCGCGCTCGTGAAGGTCTCGCCCGGGCGCACCGGATCGAAGTCGTGCTCGTCGCGGCGTCGCTCGTCGTCCCGCGTGCCGGGAAGGTCGGAGATCGTCATGCGCTCACTCCCGTCGAGCCCTCGGCCAGGACGCGCAGTCGCGCGGCCGGGACGAACAGCGTGATGTCGTCGCCGTCGCGGTGGGCCGGCTCCCCGAGCGTCGTCACGCGCACGCGCTGGTCGGTTCCGCCCAGCCGCACGACCGTCTCGGACGTGGCGCCGAGGAACAGGACCCGTTCGACGATCCCGTCCCACACGTTCCCGTCTTCCCGCCGCTCGTCGACGATGCCGTACTCCGGGCGGAAGCACGCCACGACCCGGTCGCCGACGGTCAGGCCGTCGGAGGCCCGGATGCCGCGGGCCTGACCCGCGGGCGTGTCCAGGACCACCGTCTCGCCCTCCAGTGCCTGCACGGTCGCGGGGATCTCGTTCGTGGTGCCGATGAAGTTCGCGACGTAGCGGCTCGTGGGTGCCGAGTACACCTCGGTGGGAGGTCCGAGCTGGCGCACTCTGCCGGCGCCCATGACGGCGACACGGTGCGCGAGCTCCATCGCCTCATGCTGATCATGCGTGACGTACACGGCGGCGAAGCCGAGGGTGCGCTGCATCTCGAGCAGTTCGCGCCGCAGCGTCTCGCGGACCTTCGCGTCGACGTTCGAGAGCGGCTCGTCGAAGAGCACGAGATCGCCGCCGTCCACCAGCGCACGCGCGAGCGCGACGCGCTGCTGCTGCCCGCCCGACATCTGGCCGGGGAACTGCCGGCCCAGCTCGCCGACGCCCACCAGCTCGAGGACGCGGTTCACCTTCTCGGCGATCTCCGCCTTGGAGTATCGCTGCCTGCGGCTGCGCAGCGGATAGGCGACGTTGTCGAACACGGTGAGGTGCGGCCACAGCGCGTAGGACTGGAAGATCATGCTGAGGTTGCGCTTCTCCGGCGGCAGCTCGATGCGCCGCTCGTGGGAGAACACCGTCGCCCCGTGGATGTCGATCTCGCCCTCGTCCGCGCGTTCGAGGCCCGCGATCGTCCGCAGCAGCGTGGTCTTGCCGCATCCGGAGGGCCCGAGAAGCACGACGAATTCGCCGGGCATGACATCCAGCGTCACACCGTCGATCGCGTTCGCGACGGTGCCGTCGGCCCGGCGGAACCGCTTGGCGACCTCGCGCAGGCGCACGACGGGAGCGGTGCCCTCGTGCGCGCCGGCGCCGGCCGTGCGGGTCTTGAGCGTCTGCATCATGTCAGCTGCCTCCGAGGCTGTGGTGGTTCCAGCGTGCGAGGCGCCGAGACACCACGAGCACGCCGATGACGATGACGGCGCTGAGCACCGTCAGGAAGGTGGACACGGCCGCCAGTTCGGCGTATGAGCCGTTCTGGTAGATCTCCAGGATCCGGAAGCCGATGACGTTGTTGCGCGTGCCGGCCAGGATGGAGGACGCGGTGAGGTCGCCGATCATGCGGACGAACAGCATCGCCCAGCCCAGGACCAGGGCGGGGGCCATGAGGGGCAGGAAGACGCGGCGGATGGTGCGGGCCTCGCTCGCCCCCGACACGCGCGAGGCCTCGGGCAGCTCCCTGCCCACCTGGGCCACCGCCGTGTCGGCGCTGACCGAGGCCTGCGGGATGTACAGCGCGAGGTAGGCGCCGATCATGATGATCGCCGTGCCGCCGAGCTGGAACGGCGGGCCGGCGAACGCCAGGACGAAGCCGACCGCGATGATCAGGTGCGACAGCATCGCGGGGAACTTGATGGTGCCGTCGAGGAACCTGGCCGCGCGGCTGCGTGAGCGGACGATCCACAGTGACGCGAGCGCGACCGCGGCGATGCCGATGATCGAGCCGATGACGCCGAAGGTGAGGCTGTTCGTCAGGGCCCGTCGCGTCGAGCGGTCTTCGAACAGGGCGTTGACGAACGCCTCGAAGCTCAGAGCGGTCCAGTCGATGTTGAGGGTCCAGAAGCCGTTGAGGGAGACGATCAGCAGTGCGAGAACCGGGGCGATGGTCGTGAAGAAGATGTACAGCACGACGCCCGCGCGCACCCACGGCCGTGCCTTGCCCAGGCGGATCCGCGTCGCGCGCTGCCCCTTGCCGCCGATCGTGGCGAACCGGCCGCGCTTGAGCGTCGTGGTCTGGACCCACCAGAACACCGCCACGAAGGCCACGAGGATGAGGCTCAGCCCGATCGCCGCGCCCGTCTGCGCCGGGAAGGTGAAGTTCAGCAGGTGCACGATGCGCGTGGAGAGGATCGGGATGTCGGCACCGCGGCCGATCACGCTGGGGATGGAGAACAGCCCGAAGCTGCTCATCAGGATGAGCATCGTGGCGCCCAGGAGGCTGGGGAGCATCGCCGGCAGGGTGACCTTGCGCAGGGTCCGCAGCATCGGCGAGCCGCTCACACGGCTCTGCTCCTCGAGGGACGGGTCCATGTTGCGGAGGCCGGTCGTGCACATCATGAAGCTGTAGGGAACCGCGTAGATCGTGTAGACGAGGATGAGGCCGTACCACGTGTAGATGTCGAAGGGACCCTGCTCGGCCTGGATCCCGAACAGGCCCAGGAACCACCGCAGGATCCCGTTCAGGAACCCCGCCTGCGGCGAGAGCAGGAGTACCCAGCCGATCGAGCCGGCGATGGGCGGCAGCATGAAGGGGATGAGCGGCATCGCCTCGGTGATCAGGCCCATGCCCGCATCCGTGCGCTCGTTGATCCACGCGAGCACCGCGCCGATGACGAGGGCGATGACGGTGCTGACCGAGACGACGATGAGGGTGTTGCGCACGAGGCCGACGACGTCCTCCTTCGCCAGCGCGTCGAGCACCTCCTGGCCCTGCGTGACCGCGCTGACGGCCACGGCGACGAGCGGGACGACCCCGAGGGCGCCCATGGCGGCGGCCACGACGATGCAGACGATCGTGAACGGCGACAGCCGGCGCCGGGCGCGGCCGACCGGCACCGCACCGAAGGGGACCGTCGGCGGCCCTGTGGGCGGCGGGGCGGTCGGGGGAGACAGCGTCGTCATCGGGGTCCGTCTTCGTCGAATCGGATACGTTACCGAAAAGCTAACGACCGGACATCGTTAAGTCAAGGATAGGGCGGGCTCTCCGGCCGGCACGACCTGCACCGGCACGGCGGTGAGGCCGACCTCGGGCATGCGCGCGTGTTCGAACGGGCCGACGGCGCGGATGGCGGTCGTGGCGCCCAGCAGCTCCTCCAGCGCGATCGTGATCATCATGCGGGCCAGCGGCATCCCCGCGCAGCGGTGGCGGCCGCGCCCGAAACCCAGGTGCTGGTGGATGTTGGGACGATCCATCACGAATGACTCGGGGTCGGGGAACATCGCGGGGTCGCGGTTGGCGGCGGCGTAGGCGAGGGTCACCGGGACCCCCGGCTCGATGGTGCGCCCGTGGAGGGTGACCGGGTGCGACACCGTGCGGGCGAACCCGCGGTAGGGCGTGTACAGGCGGATGAACTCCTCGACCGCCGCGGGCAGGAGCGACACGTCGGCGCGCAGGGCGTCCTGCAGCGCGGGGTCGTCGGAGAGGTGTCGAACGATGGAGCCGAGGAGGATCGGTGGGGCGACCATCCCCACGACGAGGCTCTGGCGCAGCGCCCCGACGATGTGCTCCTCGCCCAGCGGTGCCCCGTCGACGCGTTCGGCGAGCAGGGAACTGGCCGGATCCTCCTCTTCGGGGAGGGGATCGGCGCGTCGGCGGACGACGAGGTCTCGCGCGATGTCGTACATCTTCTCGCTCATGGCCGTGACCGTCGCGCCGTCCTGCTCGCGCCACGCGTTGACCCAGGCGAAGGACGTGCGCGCCAGGTGCGGCGCGACCTCCGGTTCGAGGTTGAGCCACGTCGTGGTGACCCAGGCCGGGAACTGCACGCCGAATCCCGTGGCGATGTCGCCTTCGCCGGCCTCCAGCAGCGGACGCAGGGCCTCGCGCGCCCGCATCCGCAGCTCCGGTTCCAGGCGCATGAGTCTGCTGCGCTGAAGCGTGCGATCCAGCGCCCTTCGGTAGGGGGTGTGGGCCGGTGCGTCGAAGTTCAGGGGAGGCCTGCGCAGTCCCCGCGGGTCGCTGGGCACCACCGCGCGCACGGACGAGATGAAGGTGCGGGGGTCGGATGCGGCATCCCGGACATCGTCGTATCGAGTGAGGGCGTAGAACCCGCCGTACGCCGAGGAGTACGCGACCGGGCACGCCTCCCGCAGGCCCGCGTACATGGCGTGGGTCTCGGCGGGGTCATCGGTGGTGGTGGGGTCGAAGTCGTCGACGCGCATGTTCTCCTCGCCATCGAGAATAGAGCCACAGAAATTGTTCCGCTCGTCCATCATCGTGTCACACAATCCGTCCGGACCGGCACGATCGGCGGAGCCGCATGACGCCGCGTGACGCCGCCCCGGCACCGCGCGCACCGCGGTCGTTACGCTCGCAGGGTGTCCACTCCTCCCTTCCGTGCCGATGTGGTCGGCAGCTTCCTCCGTCCCGCAGCCCTCGCCGATGCGCGGCACCGACATGCCGAGGGGGCGCTGGATGACGACGGCCTGCGCGCCGTGGAGGATCAGGAGATCGCCACCCTCGTGCGCCGGCAGGCCGAGAACGGACTGCAGGTCGCCACGGACGGGGAGTTCCGACGGTCGTGGTGGCACTTCGACTTCTTCGGGCTGCTCGACGGCGTCGACATCGTCGAACTCGATCACGGCATCCAGTTCCAGGGAGTGCAGACCAAGCCGCGCGGCATCGAGATCTCCGGGCCGATCGGATTCCCCGCCGATCACCCGTTCCTCGCCCACCTGCGGGCCCTTCAGGATGACGCGGCCGCGACCGGGGCGACGCCGAAGTTCACCATCCCCGCGCCCACGGTGCTGGATTTCCGCGTCGAACCGGGGCACATCGATCCCGCGGTCTACGACGGTCACGCCGCCATCACCGACGACCTGGTGCGCACGTATCGCGACGCCCTCGCCGCCTTCTACGACGCCGGCGCGCGCTACCTGCAGTTCGATGACACCGCGTGGGCGTACCTGTGTTCCGACGTCGAGCTGGCCAAGGCCCGGGAGCGCGGCGTCGACACCGACGGCATCGCCGAGCGGTACGCGACTCTGCTGAACCGCATCCTCGACGGCAAGCCCGACGACCTGACCGTGACCACGCACGTGTGCCGAGGCAACTTCCGCTCGACGTGGATCTCCTCCGGCGGCTACGAGCCGGTGGCCGAGCAGCTGCTGGGCAACACCGCCTACGACGGGTACTTCCTCGAGTACGACAGCGATCGCGCGGGCGGCTTCGAGCCGCTCCGGTTCCTGCCCGAGGGCGACAAGACCGTCGTGCTCGGCCTGGTCACGACCAAGACCGGCGCCCTCGAGGACGCGGGCGACGTGCGAAGCCGCATCGACGAGGCCGCGCAGTACGCGCCACTCGACCAGCTCGCACTGAGCCCGCAGTGCGGCTTCGCGTCCACCGAGGAGGGCAACACCCTCACCGAGGATGAGCAGTGGGCGAAGGTGCGGCTCGTCGTCGACGTCGCCGGCACCGTCTGGGGCTGACGGCGGGCGCTCGCCGCGCCGCCCGTCGTACCCGTTCTCGGGCGGATTGACGGCCGGTGCGACGACTCTTTAACGTGTGAGCAGCGGGGCCAAGGACGGCACCGGGGACGATGTCGTCCCACGCGATGAAGGGGCGCCATGAAGACACCCGGGTTCTCGGCGACCAGAGCGGGAGCGCTCCTGGGCGCTCTCACGCTGGTCGCGACCTTGCTGACGACACCCGCCGCCCAGGCGGCCGCCGTAGAGATCGAGATCCTCTCGGGGAGGGCCGATAGCGTGTCCGGCGGCAACGCCCTCGTCTCGATCACCGGCGCCGGAGACGGCGCGCGGATCACCGCCGCCGGCGTCGACGTCACCGAGGGGTTCGCGCCGCGTGCCGGCGCCCTCGTCGGCCTCGTCGAGGACCTGCCCCTCGGCGTCAGCGAGATCGAGGTCTTCGAAAGCGGAGCGGACGTCGCGTCGCTCGAGGTCGTCAATCATCCCCTCACGGGCCCGGTCTTCTCGGGACCGCAGCATCCGATGTACTGCACCGCATCGGGAGCTCCCTGGAACCTGGGCGCCCTCGACGCCGACTGCCACGCCCAAGCCGCCGTCGTGACGTATCGGTATCGCACGACCGCCGGCGGCTTCGCCGACTACCCCGCCGACGGGACGCGGCCGGCGGACCTCGCCACCGCGACGATCGACCGCGTTCAGGTGCCCTACATCGTGCGCATCGAGAGAGGCACGATCAACCGTGCCGTGTACGAAGTGGCGTTGCTGCACGAGCCCGGCGCCCCCCTGCCCACGCCGTGGGCGGATGCCCCGGGGTGGAACAGGAAGCTCGCCTACACCTTCGGCGGTGCATGCGGCGTGGGGTACTGGCAGGGCACCAGCACGGGTGGCGTGGAGAATCACTCGCTGCTCAGCCGCGGGTATGCGGTCGCATCCTCGACCCTCAACGTCTACGCGACCAACTGCAACGACGTCACGAGTGCGGAGACCGCCATGATGGTCAAGGAGCACGTCATCGAGGCCTACGGTCCGGTTCGTTTCACGATGGGCTCGGGCGGCTCGGCCGGCACGATGCAGCAACTGCTGCTGTCCAACAACTATCCCGGGATCCTCGATGGCGTCCTGGGCGAGATCGGTTACCCCGACGAGCGCTCGACGACGCAGGCCGGGCACGATTGCCGCGGGCTCCAGAACTTCTGGGGGAGCCCCGCCGGCGCGGGATGGACCGACGCGCAGAAGACCGCCGTGACGGGGCAGGCGGTGCCGTTCACGTGCGTGGGGTTCACGTTCTTCGACGGCGTGGACGACCCCAACCGCGGATGTGCCCCGGCAATCCCCGCAGGCGACCGCTGGTCGCCGACGAACCCGGATGGGCTGCGGTGCACCATCTCCGACATGGTGCAGAACGTCTACGGCACCGATGAGGAGGGCCGCGGGCTCCGGGCCATCCCGGACAACATGGGACTGCAGTACGGTCTGGGGGCCCTTGATAACGGAGACATCGACGTCGAGCAGTTCCTCGCGCTGAACGAGAACATCGGCGGCATGGATGTCGACGGCAACCGGACACCGGAGCGCTCCGAAGCGAGCCTGGCCGCGATCCGGCGGGCGTACGAGACCGGCCGCATCAACATGATGACCGGCGGTCTCGAACACATCCCGGTACTGGAGATCCGCGGCTACAGCGACCCGCGGGGCGACTTCCACGAGCGCTACCGTTCCGCGATCATCCGCGAGCGGATGCTGGCCGCCCACGGAGACGCCGGCACCCATGTGAACTGGACGAGCCCGGAAGGAGCCGTCAACAACATCATGCGCGAGGAGGCGATCGACTACCTGGACGACTGGCTCGAGGCGATCGAGGCCGCCGGTGGTGCGGCCGATCGCGCCCGCACCGTCGCCGCGCGACCCGATGGACTCGTCGACGGCTGCTTCGACACGTCGGGCGCGTTCGTCGCCGAGACGCTCGACTACGATGACGCCTCCAGCACGTGCAACACCCTGTACCCGTATCACTCCGAGCCCCGCGCGGTGGCCGGAGAGGGGCTCATGCGCGACGTTCTCAAGTGCGAGCTGGCGGCGCCGGTCCGAGCGGATTACCCCGTGCTGACCGACGCGCAGTGGGATCGTCTGCGGGCAGCGTTCCCCGAGGGGGTGTGCGATTGGACGAAGCCGGGCCAGGGGGCGGCCGAACTGGTGGGCACATGGCTGGACTTCGGCGACACGACGCCCGTGCAACTCGACGGCCCTGCGATCACGGGCGACGCCCAGGTCGGCGCGACGCTGTCGGCGACGGCCGCCTCGGCCACGCCGGGGGCCGAGTTGACGTACCAGTGGTTGGCCGACGGGCAGCCGATTTCCGGTGCGGTGTCGCCGAGCCTGGAGGTGGCCCCATCCCTGTTGGGTTCGGAGCTCACCGTGCGGGTCACGGCGGCAGCGGACGGCTTCGTCACCCGCACCGCGGTGTCGGCCGCATCCGCAGCTGTCCGCGACGCGCCCGGCCCGCCTCCGACTCCGACCCCGACCCCCGATCCGACGGGGTCTCCCGATCCGTCGGACCCGGATGACTCCTGGGCGGTTGTCCGGGTGTCGCCGCGGACGGTGGAGCAGGGCGGTTCCGTGTCGGTCGAAGTGACCGGACTGCGGGCGGGACAGACGATCGGTGCGACGGTGTTCAGCGATCCGATCGTGGTCGCGGGAATCCCGGCCGCCGACGGGACGGGCCGAACGTCGTTCACGGTGCGCATCCCGGCCGATTTCGCGCTGGGTGCTCACACGCTGGAGGTGACGTCTGCGGGGGAGACCCCCATCCGGGTCGGTTTGACCGTGGTGGCGGCAGGAAGCCTTGCCGCCACCGGCGCTCAAGTGCCGTGGATGCTCGCGTTCCTGGCGGCCGCGCTCTGCGTCGCGGGCGGCCTGATCACCGTGACGCGCAGGCGGCGCATCGGTTCCCGCGCGTAGCAGCCGCCACCGCACGTGAGACGGGTCCTCTCCCGAGGGAGAGGACCCGTCTCACGTGCTTCGCGGTGCGTGGGCGGTCAGAGCTCGCCGGCGAGGGCCTTCCGGTCCAGCTCCTCCTGGCCCTCGACGTACGGCGTGCCGTGGGTGTGGAACGTGGGGATCGTCTTCATGCCCCACGCCTGACCCTTCGCGCGCTCGGCCTGCGTCCACTCCACGACGGGCCAGTCGGGGTCGAGGATCAGCCGCGCGCCGGCGTTGGCGAGCTCGATGCGGTTGCCGCCGGGCTCCCACACGTACAGGAAGAACGTCTGGTTGATGGCGTGCTTGTACGGGCCGTACTCGATGTGCACGCCGTTCTCGAGGAAGATGTCGGCGGCCTTGAGGATGTCTTCGCGCGTGTCGGGGGCGAGGGCGAAGTGGTGGAAGCGCCCGCGCTGCTTCGTCCAGTCGTCGGAGTACACCACGTCGTACGACTTCTGGTTGAACCGGAACCACCACGCCCCGTACCGCCCGTCGTCCAGCCGCACGCGCTCGGACTCGCGGGCGCACATGACGTCGCGCCAGAACTCCCCGGCCGCGTTCACGTCGGCGGCGAGGTAGTTGATGTGGTCCATGCGCCGCACGTTCACGCCGCGACCGGGGAACGCCGAGGCCTGGTTCTTCAGTGCCGGCCGGTCCTCGTCGTCGGCGACGTACAGCTCGGTGTCGTAGTAGATGCCCATCAGGTGGCCGTCCGGGTCCTCGAACTCGTACGAGCGCCCGACTCCCACCTCCGGATCACGCCAGCCGTGCCCGAGCCCGGTCTTCTCGATCGCTGCGACACGGCGCTCCAGCGCCTCCGGGCCCGACGCGCGGTACAGCGTGCGTCCCACCCCGTTGGTGTCGGATGCCGTGAGCTTGAGCGTGTACAGCTGGTACTCGTCCCAGCAGCGCAGGTAGGCGGAGTCGCCGATGCGGGCGACCTCCCGCATCGCGAGCAGGTCGCGGAAGAAGTGCAGGCTCTCCTCGAACTTCGGGGTGAACAGTTCGACTCCGCCGAGGTGGGCGATGTCGTAATTCTCGCTGGTGGCCATGAAGGGGTCCTCTCTGACAGGTGTTCAGGGGCGCGGCCGGGGAAAGACCGTGCCGTCGAAGATCTTGCGGGCGGTGCGCGTGGAGACCGATGACGCGAGCCAGCGGCCCTCGTCAGCGTGCGACACCGTGACAGTGGCGGGGAAGGTCCCCGTGGGGTGTTCGATGTCGGTGACGTCGCCGGTGAGCTCGGCGAGGTCAGCGCCGACGGCGCCGGGCAGTCGGATGCCGGCGGCCACCGACGCCGCCATGAGCACGCCGATCGAGGTGTGCACGCGGGAGGGGATGAACGCGCGCGTGGCGATGGCCCCGCCGTGCGTGGGCGGGGAGAGCAGGATCATCTTCGGCACGGTCTGGGCGGTCACATCCCCCAGCCCCATGCGCCGGCCGGCTTCGAGGCGGACGCTCTCGAGCGCATCGTGCAGGTCGGGGCGCGCCTCCAGTTCTTCCGGGCTCTCGTCGCCGGCGACCCCGAACTCGTCCGCCCGCAGCAGCACCACCGGCATCCCGTTGTCGATGAGGGTCACGCGGTGCCCGGCGATCTCCTCGCTCACGTGTCCGGTGGGCAGGAGCGCCTTATCGCCTCCGGTCACCTCGAGCGAGATGCCGCCGGCCGTGCCGGGCACGCCGTCGATCGCGACGTCGCCGTCGTACTCGGGTGCGCCGCCTGGCGTCGCGAACGTCGCCGAGGCGACGTCGCCGGTGTTCAGGAGCCGGATGCGGACGGTGGTGCGGGGCTCGGAGGCGGCGACGAGCCCGCGCTCGAGGGCGAACGGACCCACGGCGGCGAGCAGGTTGCCGCACGTCTGGGCGTCGGCGACGACGGGCTCGTCCACCGCGACCTGCAGGAACAAATAGTCCACGTCGATGTCCGGATGCGTCGATCTCGAGACGATCGCGACCTTGGAGGTGAGCGGGTGCGCGCCGCCCAGCCCGTCGATCTGGGTGGGGTCGGGGCTGCCCATGACACGCAGCATGAGATCGTCGCGTACGGCGGGATCGGCCGGCACGTCGTCGGCCAGGAAGAACGCGCCCTTGGAGGTGCCGCCGCGCATCAGCATGCAGCGGATGCCGGCGCCGAAGCGGTCAGCTGCCGCCATCGTCGTACTCCGCCTGCGTGAGGTAGGTCACGCCGAGTTCCGCCAGGAGCGGGCGCAGTCCCTTGCGATCCAGGCTCAGCTCCCGCCCGCTGCCGTAGGCGTCGCGATCGGCCGACTCCTTCGCCACGCGTGCGTCGGCGGCGGTCAGGGCGGCCTCCGCGTGGGCGCGCGGTACGACGACGACCCCGTCGTCATCGGCGATCACGACGTCCCCGGCGTGGACGACGGCCCCCTCGACCACGACCGGGACGTTGACCGATCCCGGCGTCGCCTTGACCGTGCCCTGGGCGTGGACCGCGCGCGACCAGACCGGAAAGCCCATGTCGCGGAGATCGGCGATGTCGCGCACGCCGCCGGTGGTGACCAGGCCCCGGACGCCGCGCGCCGTCAGTGCCGTGGCGAAGAGGTCACCGAAGGCGCCGTCGGTGGAGGGCGAAGTCGTGGCGACGACGAGGATGTCACCGGCCCGGCACTGCTCGATGGCCGCGTGGATCATGAGGTTGTCGCCCGGTGCCTGCAGGACCGTCACGGCCGTGCCCGCCGTGCGGACGCCGTCCTGGATGGGGCGGATGCCGGGCCCCACGAGGCCGGTGCGGCCCATCGCCTCGTGCACCGTCGCGACGCCGTGCACGGCGAGCGCATCGACCGTCGCCGCGTCGGCGCGGGGGATGTCGGTGACGATGACGGGCCGGTTCACGCAAGCGTCCCGGTGACCTGCGGGAAGTAGCGCATGTACGCCTCGCCCATCGTCTCGTGAGCGAGACCCAGGTTGGGGCCGGCGTTGCGCTTGAGCTGCACGCCGCGGCGCACCGCGAGGTCGGTGTAGTAGGTCCACATGTGCTTCTGCGCCGGCAGGCACTCCATGGCGGCACGCTTCTGCGCGAACGCATCGGTGATGTCCAGCAACACGTCGGGGCGGAAGTCGCACTGCTCGGGCTGGTGGGGCTCGAAGAAGAACACCGGAGGCGCCCCGATGATCTCGTCCTTCGTCGGGAACGAGCCGTCCGAGTTCGCCACGCCGATCGCCTGCGCGAGCACCCGCGCTTCCAGCGCCATGCGCGCGGCGGCGGGGTGGTCGCCGTTGTACGGGTCGGTCAGGGTGTGCGTGAGGACGACGGTGGGCTGCACGCGGCGGTAGACGTCGACGAGCCGCGCGACGGCCTCGGGGCTCTCGCGCAGCGGGTAGTCGCCCAGATCGAGGAACTCGATGTCGGCGCCCAGGGCGGATGCCGCGGCTTCGGCCTCTCCGCGGCGGATCTGCTTGATCTCCTCGAGCGACTTGCCCTGCAGCCACTGGCTGGCCGACTCGCCGCGCTCGCCGTAGCTCAGGCACACGACCGTCGCCCGCTCTCCTCGCTGCGTGGCTGCGGCGATGGCGCCGGCTGCACGCCAGACGAAGTCGCCCGCGTGAGCGCTGATCACCAGAAGCGCGTCCTCTGCCATGTCCACTCCCGTCGCGGATCGTCACCGGCGCACGCCGCGATGCGTGCCCGGTCGATCCGGTGACAGCGAACCACACTCCCGTCCCCGGAGCAAGATTCTGTTGACAATCTTGGTTACCAAAACCACTATGGGCAGAGGGAACCGGTGCGCCGGACCCCATACGACGGACGACGAGGTCGAGGGAGCCGACATGGCGGACAATCTGCAGCAGCTGATGGACGAGCGAGGGAGCATCGTCCAGATGCTCCGTGACTCCAAACTCGGCACCTACATCTACCCGGTGGTGCCGGCCGAGTTCACGAACTGGCGGCGCGAGCAGAAGGCATGGCGTCACACCGCCGTGCTGTACGACCAGACCCACCACATGGTCAACTTCTTCATCTCCGGCCCCGACGCCCTGAAGCTCCTGAGCGACACGGGCATCAACAGCTTCGCGAACTTCCCCGTCGGCACCGCGAAGCAGTTCGTGCCCACCGCATCCAACGGCGGCGTGATCGGCGACGGCATCCTGTTCCACGAGACCCAGGGCGAGTACGTGTACGTCGGCCGCGCGCCGGCGGCGAACTGGCTGCAGTTCCACGCCGAGACCGGCGGATACGACGTGCAGTTCCGTTACGACGACCGCTCCCCGTCGCGCCCGTACGGCAAGGCCGTGCACCGGGAGTACTACCGCTTCCAGATCCAGGGGCCGAACGCGTGGGCCATCATCGAGAAGCTCAACGGCGGGACCCTGGAGAAGGTCAAGTTCTTCCACATGGGTCACCTCACCATCGCCGGCGAGCAGGTGAGCACGCTCCGCCACGGGATGGCCGGAGCCCCCGGACTGGAGCTGTGGGGCCCGTACGAGCAGCACGAGAAGATCCGCGACGCGATCCTCTCCGCCGGCGCCGAGTTCGGGATCGAGCCGTGCGGTTCGCGCGCCTACTCCTCGAACACCCTGGAGTCGGGCTGGATCCCCTCGCCGCTTCCCGCCGTCTACAGCGGAGGCGACATCGAGCGCCGGTACCGCGAGTGGCTGCCGGGCAACAGCTACGAGGCCATCAACGCCCTCGCGGGATCGTTCGTCTCGGCCGACATCGACGACTACTACCTCAACCCGTGGGAGCTGGGGTACGGCTCGTTCGTGAAGTTCGACCACGACTTCATCGGTCGTGAGGCACTCGAGAAGATCGACCCGTCGGCGCAGCGCCGCAAGGTCACCCTCGCCTGGAATGACGAAGACCTCACCAAGGTGCTCGCGAGCGTTCTGGACCGCGAGGGCCCGGGCTACCAGTTCTTCGACCTGCCCAACGCCAACTACGGCTCGTCCAACTACGACGCCGTCATCGACGCGGACGGCAACACGGTCGGCCTGTCGCTGTTCACCGGCGTCACGGCGAACGAGAAGCGCGGCCTGTCGCTGGCGACGGTGGATGCGGATGTCCCCGTGGGTGCGGAAGTGCGCGTGGTGTGGGGTGAGCCCGACGGCGGCTCCGGCAAGACCACGGTCGAGCCGCACGAGCAGATCGCCATCCGCGCGATCGTGAGCCCGGTGCCGTACGCCGAGACCGCGCGCACCGAGTACCAGGGCGGCTGGCGCACCGCCAGCGCCAAGTAGGACGACGCGCGCCGGCGGACGAGGGCGAAGCCCCCCGCCGGCGCGTGTCAGCGGTGCTCGTCGCGCATCGCGTGGCGGGCCCGGCGGAGGTACTCGGCGAACTGCGCGCGCTCGTGCTCGTCCAGGTCGGTCAGAAGCGTCTGCTCCAGCTCGACCACGCGCGGCTCGAGCAGGTCGATCGCCCGTACGCCGGCGTCGGTGAGGAACAGCCGGATGCGGCGGCGATGCCCCGGATCGGGTTCGCGGCGGACCAGGCCCTGTTCGATCAGCGGCTCCAGCGTGCCGGCCATGGTCTGCGCCCGCACGAAGGAGCGGCGCGCCAGGTCGGAGCTCGTGGTCCCCGGCCGCCGGCGCAGCACCGTCAGCGCGGTGAACTGCGCCGCCGTCATCCCCGCCTCCGCGCACGCCGCCTCCAGGCGGGGCCGGAGGGCGAGTTCGAGCTGCTTGATCACGTAGACGAATCCGCCGGCCTCGGTCATGCGGGACGGCTCCGGGGCCGCACCGCGACGGCACGGAGGAGGATGGCGGCGAGGATGGTGCTCACGACGGAATGGACGGAGCGCGTTCGCTCTGGTCTATCGGGCACGGCGTCAGCTTACGTGGAGGTCCGCTCGATTCGGATGCTCGGGCGGGGCGGTCAGGTCCAGTGGCGGCGGGGTGGGGTTCGCTACGGTCGATGGCATGGCCGGTGGCACCGTGGAGCTCGATGAGTCGGGATGGCACACCCCCGCTCGAGACTTCGTTCCCGCGACCCACCGAGATCTGCCCATGCTGCGCGTATATCTGCCGTTCATAGACCGCGACGGGAACACCGTGCGCTGGTCGCGGTACGTCGACGTCGAGGAGCACTCCGCATCGCTGAACTGGTTCGAAGCGACACGTGACCTCTCGCAGGAGCAGCCCGCCATCCGCGACCTGGCCTCTTGCATGGGCCAACCGGACGAGACAACCGCGGAAGCACTTCGCGACGCCATCGGCGATCTGCCGCTGCGATGCCTGCGCTGGGTGGGGTACGGCGAGGTCCCCACCGACCCATCCGTCCGCGTGTTCGGCGAAGACTATTCTCCAGCCGACCTCGTGCCCGCCGACCTGGAAGCAGGACGCCGGATCCCGGAGTTCGCGTGGGATGCAGAGAAGCGGTTGGCGTGGGGTGGCCGGCTGTACCCGGATTCCCTCATCGTCGCTGCGGAGCTCTCGATCTTCCGGCAACTCCGCAACGACCCCCGCTTGGATTCCGTGTCCGTCCGCGTCGACCGGGACATCCTGCCGGGAAGTGCCGGAGACTGAGCCCGCAGGTGGTCGCGAAGCGAATGGGTTTCAGCTAGCCTGATACTGATGCGCAGATGCATCGGGCGAAGGAGCCGGGATGAGTGCGAACGCGGTGCGGGTGCCGATCGAAGAGTTGCCGACCCTGACGGGGGTGACGTTCGGGCCGAGCGAGTGGATGACGGTGCCCCAGGAGAGCGTCGACCAGTACGCCGCGGTGACGGGCGATCGCAACCCGATCCACCTGGACGCCGACTTCGCGGCGGCCACGCCGTTCGGCACACGCATCGCCCACGGACTGCTCACCCTCGGTCTGGTCGTGCCCATGATGGCCGAGGTCTTCGAGGTCACCGGCGCGAGCATGGGCGTCAACTACGGCATGAACAGGGTGCGCTTCCCCGCGCCGGTGCCGGTCGGCTCGCGCATCCGCGTGCGCGGCGAAGTGGCGACGGTCTCGGAGGTGCCCGGCGGGTGGCAGATCGAGACACCCGTGACCTTCGAGATCGAAGGCGGGACAAAGCCGGCCTGCGTGGCGGAGCTCGTCCTGAGGTACTACGCATGAGCGGGGGGATCAGACTGGGCGGCCGGGTCGCGATCGTGACCGGCGCCGGGCGCAGCCTCGGCCGCGCGTATGCGCGAGCGCTCGCCGCCGCCGGCGCGGCCGTGGTCGTCAACGACCTCGACGCCGACGCCGCCGAGGGCACCGTCGCCGAGATCGCCGACGCCGGTGGGCGGGCTGTGGCCGTCCCCGGCGCGGTCGGGCCGGCGGCCACCGCCGACGCACTGGTCGACGCGGCCGTGCAGTCGTTCGGCCGCCTGGACGTCATGGTCGCCAACGCCGGGGTGCTGCGCGACCGCGTGCTGTGGAAGATGTCGGATGAGGACTTCGACCTCGTCATCGACACGCATCTGCGGGGCTCCTTCACGTGCGGGCGCGCGGCGGCCGTGCGCATGCGCGAGCAGGGCGACGGCGGACGGATCGTGCTCATCGGCTCGCCGGCGGGGCAGTTCGGCAGCTTCGGCCAGACCAACTACGCCGCGGCGAAGGCGGGGCTGGTGGCGATGGCGCGGACGTGGTCGCTCGAGCTGGCACGCGCAGGGATCGCCGTCAACGCGGTCATCCCCACCGCCCTGTCGCCCATGACGGCCACGATCCCCGCCTACACCCAGGTGTACGAGGATTTCGTCGCGACCGGCAGCATCCCCGCCGAGTACCGGCGCGAGCATGCTCTGGGAACACCCGAGGATGTGGCTTCCCTCATCGTGTGGCTGGCATCCGAGGCGTCGGCCTCGGTCACCGGGCAGGCGATCGGCATCGGTGGCGACCGGCTGACGCTGTACGCCCACCCTGCCGTGCTGCGGACCGTCGACCGCGAAGGCGGGTGGAGCGCCGAGGAGATCGACGCCGCGTGGCGCGGCGAGCTCTCGCACCTCGCCCAGGTCTCAGGACCGGAGGCCGGCTGAGCATGCGCGCACCGTACTCCGACCTGTGGCAGGCCGTGGCCCGCGCTGTGCCCGAGCGCATCGCCATGATCACCGCCGCCGGGGAGGAGTGGACGTACGCGCGCCTGACGGCGGACGCGGCGGCCTTCGCCGCAACGCTGCGCCGGCACGGGGTGAGCCGCGGTGAGCGCGTGGCCATCCTGCTGTACAACCGTCCGGAGTTCCTCGTCACGTTCTTCGCGTGCCTGGCGATCGGCGCGACGCCGACGCCGATGAACTTCCGATTCCGCGCCGGCGAAGTGCGCGAGCTGCTGGACGACTCGGATGCGGCCGCACTGGTGTTCCCCACCAGCGCGGCCGGCACCGTCGCCGGCGCCCTCGGGGAGGCGGCCCGGACGCCGCTGGCCGTGCACGTACCCGACACCGACGAGGAGGAGGTGGTGCCCGGCATCTCGTGGCAGGAGGCGGTGGCCGCGCCGGGGGAGCTGCCCGCCTCAGCCCCCGACGACGGAGAGCTGTGGATCTACACCGGCGGCACGACGGGGCGTCCCAAGGCCGTCCGCTGGAACGTCGGCGACATGTTCGCCGCGCAGCTGACCCCCACCTACGCCATGGCAGGTCTGCCGTTCCCGGCCACGCTGGAGGAGGCGGTGGCCATCGCCGTCGACGCAGCCACCCCGCGCGTGGTGAATCTGCCGCTGGTGCCGTTCATGCACGGCACCGCGCTGACGACATCGATGAACACCTTCTCCCTCGGCGGCACGGTGCTGACGACCTCGTCGGCCGCCTTCGACCCGGACGCGGCGCTCGATCTGGCTGCCGCCCATGGTGCGAACCGGCTGATCGTCGCCGGCGACGCCGTCGCGCTTCCCCTCGTCGCGGCGGCCGAGCGCCGCAGCATCCGCCTGCCCGCCCTGCGCGTCGTGCAGAGTTCGGGCATGCGCTTCAGCGCGGCGGCCAAGCGCGGGCTGCACGCGATCGCTCCGGTCACGATCTTCGACATGCTCGCGTCGACCGAGGGCGGATTGTTCGCGCTGACCACGACGACCGGTCCGCAGGACCTCCCGGGCCGGCCGCGGCTCGTGCCCACCGCGACGGTGCGGGATGCCGAGGGGCGCGAGGTGCAGGACAGCCCGGGCGCGGTCGGGGTCCTCGCCCAGCGCGGCGCGCTGCCGCTGGGATACCACGGCGACGAGGAGAAGACCCGGGCGGGCTTCCCCGTCATCGACGGGGTGCGTCACGTCGTGCCGGGGGACTGGGTGAGGGTGCTGGAAGACCGCCACATCGAACTGCTGGGCCGGGGCAGCGGCGTCATCAACACCGGTGGCGAGAAGGTGTACCCGCAGGAGGTGGAGGAAGCACTCCTCGCGCATCCGGGGGTCGGCGATGCTGCCGTCGTCGGCGTGCCCGACGACCGGTTCGGCGAGATCGTCACCGCCGTGGTGACCCGTCGCGATCCCGGTCTGACCGCATCGGCCCTCATGGAGCACGTCGGATCTGCGCTGGCCGGGTACAAGAAGCCGCGACACATCGTGTTCCGCGGCTCCCTCGAGCGCACGCCGACCGGAAAGATCGTCCTCGACCGGCTTCGCGAGGAAGTCATCGCCGACCGCGCGCACCGCGCCGCCGACGGCGACACGTCCGCCGCCGAGGGAAGCCTCAGCGCTCCGCGAGAATCCGGTCGTACCACGCCAGCGTCGCCCGCGTGATGTCGGCGTGCCGGCCCTCCGCCTCCAGGATGGCCAGGGCGTCACGCACCTCCTGCTCGCGCCGCTCGATGTGGCGGTGGGTGCCCGTCACCAGGTGATCGACCTTCGCCGCCCCGCCGGGCCCGAACTCCCGCGCCATCTGCTCGCGCAGCCACTCCTCCGTGCCCGTGGCGCGCGCAGCCTCCAGCCCTTCGATCACGAGCGCCGCGAGCCCTTTCATGAAGACGCTGCGCAGGAGTTTGCGCTTGGCGGCGTCACCGGCCGGTGCATCCAGCACCTCCACGGGTGCCCCCAGCGGCCGCAGGAAGTCCGCGAAGAGGGAAGCGCCGGCACCGCTGGCCAGCAGCGCCGTGCGCTCGCCGGCCCGCGGCACCGGTGCGAGCACCGCGACGTCGGCCACGGCCACGCCGTGTGCGTCGCCGATGGCTGCGACGCGTTCCTTCACCTCCGGAGCCGCAGTGTTCAGGTCCGCGTAGACGGCGCCGCGCGGCAGGAGCGGGATGACGCGCTCGGCAGCGGCGACCGCGGTGCGGGCCCACACCAGGCTCAACACCACATCCGCGCCGGTGACGGCGTCGGCCGGTTCGTCGTACTGCGCGACGGCGTCGTCTGCCCGCACGTGCGGATCGTATCCGCGCACCTCGGCGCCGGATGCGCGCAGGCCACGGGCATACAGGGTGCCCGCCTCACCCAGTCCGATGACCGCGATCTTCGTCATGGGGCCTCACCCTAGCGACGTCCCACAGATTGACGCCACTATCGTCGACAATCGCCGCGACCGCTTCCCCGCGCTACGCTGTGGGAACCGCACCAAAATCGTTGACAATCCCAACTCGAATCCGTACGGTCCCATAAGGCCCTCTGGGCTACTGTCGCGAGCATTGACGCAACGACCCGAAAGGCGGCCGATGGCGGCGCAACTGACCCTGCACGACCTGAATCTGCGGTTCGGTGGAATCACAGTGCTGGAGGACGTGTCCTTCCAGGTCGAGCCCGGGCAGATCCTCGGACTGGTCGGGCCCAACGGCGCGGGCAAGACCTCCCTCTTCAACTGCATCAGCGGGCACTACCGACCGACGTCCGGCACCATCGCGATCGACGGCAACGCCGTGGAAGGCAACGCGCCCGCGACCCTGGCCGCGCACGGACTGGCCCGGACGTTCCAGCATCCCGCGCTGCAGCTGGAGGCCACCGTGCTGGAGAACGTCCTGCTCGGTGCGCACACGCGTCTGCCCGGTGGACCCCTGCAGTGGGGCATGCGGCTGCCGCGCACCGTGCGCGGCGAGCGTGCGCGCCGCGCCGAAGCGGTCGAGCTTCTGGAGCGTCATGGCCTGGGCTGGGCGACCAAGATGCGCGCGGACGAGCTCTCCCACGGGCTGCACAAGGGCGTCGAGCTGTGTCGCGCGCTGCTGTCGCGGCCTTCACTGCTGCTGCTGGATGAGCCGGCTGCCGGCTTGCCGCACGCCGAGGTCGAGCACCTCATCACGACGGTGCGCCGCATCCGCGACGAGGACGACATCACCGTGATCGTCGTCGAGCACAATATGGGACTCATCTCCGCGCTGACCGACCGCGTCGTCGTGCTCGACCACGGGCGCAAGCTGATGGAGGGCACGGCCGCGCAGGCGCAGTCGGACCCGCGGGTGATCGAGGCGTACCTCGGGAAGGACGCGACCGATGACGCTGCTTGAGCTGGATGAGGTAACCGCCTTCTACGGACCCGTGCAGGTGCTCGAAGGCGTCTCGCTGAGCGTGCCCGAAGGGGGTGCCGTCGGCATCCTGGGCGCCAACGGGGCGGGCAAGACCACCACCCTGCGCGCCATCAGCGGCGCCGTGCGCGCGGGGGGACGCATCGTCTTCGACGGCAAGGACATCCGCGGCAGGCGTCCCGAGCAGGTCGCCGGCATCGGCATCGCCCACGTGCCGGAAGGGCGCGGAACGCTGGGCGGTCTCACCGTCCGCGAGAACCTGCGCGTCGGCGCCTATCAGCGCAAGGATCGCAAGGGCGTCCAGACCGACATCGACTACATGCTCGAGCTGTTCCCCAACCTCAAGGAGCGGTACAAGTCGCATGCCTCGGCGCTCTCGGGCGGCGAGCAGCAGATGCTCGCCGTCGCGCGCGCGTTCATGGCCCGTCCCCGCCTCCTGCTGCTGGACGAGGCGTCGCTGGGGCTGGCGCCCAGCACCGCCCAGAACGTGTACGCCGCGATCGCGCGCCTGCGGGCCGAATCCGGGATCGCGATGCTCATCGTCGAGCAGAACGCCAACCTCGCCTTCTCGCTCGTGGACACCGCGACGGTGCTGGAGACCGGCCGGAGCGTGCTCACCGGCACGTCGGCCGAGCTTCGCGGCATGGACGAGATCCGACGCGCTTACCTGGGAGGCTGACCGTGGGGACCTTCATCCAGCTCGTCGTGGACGGGCTCTCGACCGGATCGATCTACGCGGCGCTCGCGCTGGCGATCGTGCTCGTCAACCAGGCCACGGGCCTCATCAACTTCGCGCAGGGCGGCATGGCTGTGCTCGCCGCCTACGTGGCCTGGTGGTTCACGGGCATGGGGGTTCCGTTGATCCTCGCGATCCTCTTCTCGGTCCTGATCTCGTTCGTCCTCGGCGCCCTCATCGAGCGGTACGTGATGCGCCGCTTCGAGCGCGGTGACCCCGACACCGCGGTGGTCGCCACGATCGGCCTGCTGACCCTCATCACCGGCATCTGCGGCTGGCTGTTCACCTACAACAACCAGCAGTTCGCGTCGCTGTTCCCGCTGGACACGGTGCAGTTCTTCGGTGCGTCCATCAGCATCCGCTCGATCGGCACGACCGTCGTCATCATCGCGATCATGCTCCTCCTGCAGGGCCTGTTCCTCGGGACCAAGCTCGGGCTCGCCCTGCGCGCGGTTGCGATCAACCCGCAGTCCGCCTCGTACTCCGGGCTGCCGGTGGGCCGGCTGCTGATGACCGGATGGGGACTGGCGGCGGCACTGGGCGCCGTGGCCGGAGCGCTGGTGGCGCCGCAGCTGACCCTGACCCCCGGCATGATGGACACCGCGCTGGTCTATGCACTGGCCGCTGTCATCCTGGGCGGGCTCACCAGCCCCTTCGGCGTCGTCCTCGCGGCATGGCTGATCGGTGTGCTGGAGAACCTCGCCGCCGTGTACGTGCCGTTCATCGGCTATGACCTGAAGGTCGCGGTTCCGTTCGCGCTCATCTTCCTCGTGCTGATCCTTCGACCTCAGGGCCTGTTCGGCCGGAAAGCGGTGGTGCGCGTCTGATGTCCGCAGCAGCAGAACTCTTCTCCCGCGCATGGGTGCGGTGGCTCCTGGTCGCGGTGGCGGTCGTCGCGCTGGCCGTGCTGCCGCTGATCCTGCCCGAGTTCGCCAACCAGACCCTCGCGCGCATCGGCGTCTTCGCGGTGGCCGTGCTCGGCCTGAACGTCGTCATGGGCTATGCCGGTCAGGTCTCCCTCGGCCAGATCTTCTTCGTCGGCGTCGGAGCGTACGTCACCGCGTACGGGGTGCAGCAGGAGTGGAACATCGTTCTGGTGTTCGTCCTCAGCATCCTCATCCCGGGGATCATGGGCCTTTTCATCGCGCTCGCCGCGGCGCGGCTGGGGGGCCTCGCCATCGCGATGGTCACGATCGCCCTGCCGATCATCGGAGTGCCGCTGGCCAAGCGGCTGGCCGATGTGACGGGGGGATCCCAGGGGCTCTCCTCCCGGTTCTCCGACTCGCCGTGGCCGGCGCTGTACAACGACCAGTGGCAGCTGTACCTGGTCATCCTCATCGGCGGGATCGTGTTCCTCCTCACCCGCAACCTCGTCCACGGCAAGTACGGCCGGGCGTTCGCGATCGTCAAGTCCAACGAGGCGGTCGCCTCGTCGATGGGCATCTCCCCGTACCGCTACAAGGTGCTGGCCTTCACCGTCGCCGCCCTGATCGGGGGCGTCGCCGGCTTCCTGTACATGGTGGTCGTGCAGTACACCTCGCCCGAGACGATGAGCTTCGGCCACTCGATCACGCTCCTGGCCTCGATGGTCATCGGCGGCGCCGCGAGCATCGTGGGGTCGCTGCTGGGAGGTGCGTACTACGTGCTCGTGCCGCAGCTGACCAACGTCATCGATCCCAACCTGACCGCACTGCTGCAGGGTGCACTGCTCCTGCTCGTACTGTTCGTCCTCCCCGGCGGCCTCGTGTCGCTGCCGCGCGTGATCGCGCGTGCCCGGCGAGGCGGACGCCGTGGCCCCGGCCCCGCCGGGACACCCCCGACCTCCCCGACCCGCTCCGCCTCGGAGCAGACCATCGCCGAGGGCACCAACACAGAGAGGCAAGATCAGGCATGAACATGCGAAAGAGCACGAGGACGGCGGTGGGCATCGTCGCCCTGACCTCCGCGGTCGCACTCACCCTCGCGGGCTGTTCGCGCGGCGGTGCGGAGGGGTCCGAGGGCGGCGGCGCGGCCAGCCCCGGGATCACCGACGAGACCATCACGCTGGGCATCACGACCCCGCTCAGCGGCGGCACCGCCGGTCCGGGCACCTGCACCGTGGCCGGCATCACCGCGTACTTCGGTGCCGTCAACGAAGCCGGCGGTGTGGAGTTCGGCGACGGCAAGACCCGCACGGTCGAGATCGACGCGCTGGATGACGGGTACGACCCGCAGAAGGCCAAGTCCAACTACGACCAGCTCAAGGACAGCGTCTTCGCGATGACGGCGGGCCTGGGCACGCCCACCAACCGCGCCTATCGCGACGCGGCGATGGCGGACGAGGTGCCGCAGGTGCTCGTCATGACCGGCGACCCCATCTTCAGTGAAGAGGGCGAGAGCCCGTGGCAGCTGGGCTTCGTGCCGATCTACCAGAACGAGGGTCAGGCCTTCGGCGAGCTGCTGGCGGCGTCGGGCGAAGACCACAAGGTCGCCATCCTGGCTCAGAACGACGACTACGGCGAGGGCTACGTCGAGGGCTTCATGGCCGGCATCGAAGGGGCGGACAACGTCGAGGTCGTCAAGGAGCTGACCTACGAGGCCACCGACACCTCCGTCGACGCGCAGCTGACCGAGCTGGCCTCCACCGACGCCGACGTCTTCTTCAACGCCATGTCGATCACGCCGCTGGCGATCTCGGCGCTGCAGAAGGCGCAGCAGCTGAGCTGGCTGCCCAGCTGGTTCCTGCCCTCCAACACGTCGAGCCCCGCCGCGATCGTCGAACCCGGTGGCGGCGCGGCGTTCCCGGGCGTCTACACGGTGGCGTTCGCGCAGGCCGCGGCCAGCCCGACGTTCGCCGACGAGGAGGGTGGCCAGCAGTTCCTGGACGACCTCAAGGAGTACGCCGACTACCAGGACGTGCCGGCGTTCCCGCACTGCGTGTGGAGCTACCAGGTGGGCGCCACGCTGCAGGAGGTCTTCGAGAACATGACCGAACCCACGCGGGAGAACTTCATGGCGGAGCTGCGCGCGATCGAGGACTTCCAGGCGCCGTTCATGCTCGAGGGCACCGCGGTCAACACCACCGAGGACGGCATGCCCGCCGTCTCGACGGTGGTCGTGCAGAAGTTCAACGGCAAGGGGTACGCGACGGTCGAGGACTTCGGCTGACGCATCCTCACGTGCGATGACGGACGGCCCGGGCTGCGACAGCCCGGGCCGTCCGCCGTGCCAGGGTCATTCCAGCGTCTGCAACACCTCGACGATGCCCCGCAGGTGCGCGCGTGTGGCCGACTCCGCGGCATCCGGGTCACGGGCGAGCACGGCGTCGATGATGGCGATGTGCTCCGGCGCCGACTGCAGGGCGCGCCCCGGCTGGAAGGCGAGACGGAACTGATGGCGGGCGGACTGGGCGCGCAGGCGCTCCAGCAGGAGTGTCGCGGTGGCGTGGCCGCTGAGCTCGCGCAGCAGGCGGTCCATGTCCTGGTTCAGCCGCGAGTACGCGAACAGGTCGCCCGCCGCGACGGCTGACCGGATGTCGTCGCGCACGCTCCGCAGCTGCGCCTCGCCGTCTTCGGTGAGGTTCTCCGCCGCCTTGCGCGCGCACAGCGATTCCAGCCCGATGCGGACCTCGACGATCTCCACCGCCTCCTGCACGGAGATCGCCCGCACGCGCGCGCCGCGGTTGGGGAGGCGCTCGACGAGTCCTTCGCCGGCCAGGTTCAGCAGCGCAGTGCGCACCGACGCGCGGGTGGCTCCGAATCGTTCGGAGAGGTCGGCTTCGACCAGACGCTGGTGGGGGACGAACTCGCCCCGCAGGATCGCCTCCCGGATCTGTACCGTCAGGTCCGGTGAATCGGTCGACGCCGGATCTTCGGTGGGCAGCGTGCTCATGCATGGTCCTTCCGCCTGGCGCGGGGCGTCCCGCGTCAGGATCATTGTCGCCGACATTCGCGCCAATCCGGCTAGCATCATTCGAGGACATGGAATGCCGCAGCGCTGCGGCACTGCGCAGCATCCCGTCGTCCGCACCGCTCGGTGCGGACAGTGTCGAGGCGAGGAGCGCAGAGATGACGATGACCGAGACGTCTGCCGGAGTGCGGACGGGACTGTACATCGGGGGAGCGGAGCGCTTCACCGACGACGTGCTCTCCGTGACCGATCCCGCCAGGCCCGGCGCGGTCGTGGGGCAGGCCGCTGCGGCATCTGCGGCGGATGTGGCGGATGCCGTCGCTGCCGCCAACGCGGCGTTCCCGGGCTGGGCGGCGCTGGGCGCAGCCGAGCGGGCCCGCATGATGGCGGAGGCCATCGCCGGCATCGCCGATGACCGGGACGAGGACGCCGCGATCCTGTCGCAGGAGAACGGCAAGGTCCGGATGGAGGCCTGGGTCGACGCGCTCGTGTTCGAGATCCGCTGGAACCTCGCGCTGATGCTGGCCGACGAGGTGGAGAAGGGGCACACCCTGCCCGTGGTACCGGGAGCGATCCCGGTCTCGACCGAGGTGGCCTATCAGCCTCTCGGCGCGGTGACGGTCATCGTGCCGTTCAACTGGCCGATCGCGATCCTGGGTGCGGCGCTGCCGCATGCCCTGCTGGCGGGCAACACCGCGATCGTGAAGCCGCCGCCCTCGGCGCCCCTGGCCACCGCGCGGGTGGTGCAGCGGGTGGCCGAGAAGCTGCCGCCGGGCGTCCTGAACGTCGTCACCGGGCGGGATGAGGACATGGCGGGCCTCATCCAGAACACCGACGTGGCGAAGGTGTGCTTCACCGGCTCGGTCAACGGCGGCAAGCGCATGATGGAGATGGCGTCCAAGACCCTCACCCGCGTGACGCTGGAGCTGGGTGGCAACGACGCCGCGGTCTTCCTCGCCGACGCGATTCTCGATGAGACGCACCTCGACCGCCTCTTCGCGGCGGTCTACGACACCACCGGCCAGATCTGCATGAACGCCAAGCGCGTCTTCGTGCACCGCTCGCGCATGGACGAACTCCTCGCGGGACTGGAGGCGCGGCTGAACAAGGTCGTCCTCGGCTACGGGCTGGACGAAGGCACGAGCATGGGTCCGCTGCACCAGCCGGCGCAGAAGGCGTTCGTCGAGGAGATCATCCAGGAGGCCAAGGATGCCGGCGCCGACGTGCGCGAGTTCGGGGAGCTGCCCGGCGGCGACCTCGCCGGCGGCAACTTCCTGCGTCCGGCGATCGTGGTCGACCCCGACCTGCAGCTGCGCGTCGTCACGCAGGAGCAGTTCGGCCCGGTCATCCCGATCATCCCGTTCGACGATGAGGACGAGGCCGTCCGGATGGCCAACGACACGTGGGGCGGCCTGTGCGGGTCGGTGTGGACCGCGGATCCCGCCGCGGCGCAGCGCGTGGGGTCGCAGCTGGTGTGCGGGTACGTGTGGGTCAACGACCACGGTGCGACGCGCCTGGATCTGCGTGCCCCCTTCGGCGGCATGAAGCAGTCCGGCATGGGACGCGAGCAGGGGATCGAAGGCGTGCGGGCGTTCCAGGACACCCGCTCGATCGCCACGATCGACCCGGAGGCGCTCGCCGCCATGGCCCACTGAGCAGGACCGGGGCGGCCACCGACGGCCGCCCCATCCGGCCCCTCGGTCAGGTGCGGACGGAACCCAGGTCACGCATGCGCTCCCGAACTCCTCAAAACCGTTGCCGGGGACCGGTTGCAGGGGCGCGTTCGGCGTCTTCCGGCCGCATTCTGCCGGAGTTCGGGCTGCGACGGGGGCGGGGTGCGCCGGCTCAGGAGTAGCGCGTCATGGCCGCCCGCACGCCGTCGAAGGATGCTTCGACGTCGCCGAGCATGTTCGGGTGCGTGAACGCATAGCGATCGCCGTTGCGCACGGCGCGCAGGACGATCGCCCCGGCATCCTCCGGCTCTATCCACATGTCGGTATCGGTGACCTTCTGGGCGATGTCGAAATCGACGAGTCCGCCGGTGGAGCCGGACGGTCGATTCCGCAGGCTGTCCTTGATGTTGGAGCGGACGGCGCCCGGGTGCAGCACCGTGACGCCGACCGTGTCGCCGGCAGCTTCCAACTCGGCTGCGATGGTCAGGCTCAGCCCCTCGACGGCCGCCTTGCTGGCGACGTAGGGCGCATACCCGGGAGGAGTGAAGAAGCGCGACATCGACGCCGTGTTCACCATCCACGCTCCGTGCGGATTCGCGAGAAGCGCGGGCAGGAACGCCTGGACTCCGTGCACGACCCCCATCAGGTTCACGTCGAGCACCCAGCGCCAGTCCTCGATGGTGAGGTCTTTCGCCGCAGCCTTCGGCCCGACTCCGGCGTTGTTCACCACCAGATCCACGCGTCCGAAGGCTTCGAGCACCTCGTCGGCGAGCCGGGTGACCTCCTCGGCATCCGTCACATCCGTGGCATATGCAGGGTAGCCTTCCGCACGCGCGCGCTCCAGCGCGGCCACGTCCCGATCTGCCACGACCACAGTGGCGCCGGCCTCCCGGAACGCGCCGGCGATGCCCTTGCCGATGCCACTGGCACCGCCGGTGACGACGGCCACGCGGCCGTTCCAATCCTTGATGCCCTCCATGGGACCTCCCTTTTCCTGCCTCCGAGCATTCTGTCGTCGTCGAGACGACGCGGAGGTCTCAGATTGCGTCACAGCCGGTCGATCGTCTCAAGGTGATAGCTCCCAGACGGCCCCCGCCCTCTTAACGTTGAGGCCGTCCGACGCACTCGCGCGTCCAGGCGTCCCACCGCGCAAAGGAGCATCCATGCACATCGGTCTGAACTTCGGCTTCGGAAAACTCGACCCGGAGGTGTCCGACCACGACGTCTACCGCAACGAGACAGAGCTCGCAGTGCTCGCCGAGGGGCTCGGGTACGACAGCGTCTGGGCGGTGGAGCACCACTTCAGCGACTACGCGTTCTGCCCCGACAACCTTCTGTGGCTCGCGCACGTGGCGGCGCGGACCTCGTCCATCAAGCTCGGCACCGGCGCGGTCATCCTGCCGTGGAACACCCAGCCGATCCGTGTCGCCGAGAAGCTGCTCATGCTGGACCACCTCTCCGAGGGGCGCGTCCTGTTCGGGATGGGCCGCGGACTCTCCCGCAAGGAGTTCGAGCCGTTCGGGATCCCGCTGGAAGAGACGCGAGGCCGCTTCGACGAGTCCTCCAAGATGATCATCGAGGCGATCGAGTCGGGATACATGCAGGGAGACGGACCGTTCTTCCCCGTGCCCCGCACACCCATCAAGCCCGGTCCCTTCGCCCCGTGGGGCGACCGCATCTTCACGGTCGCCGGCTCGCACGACTCCATGGTGTCCGGCGTGAACAACAAGTGCCGCTTGATGTCGTTCATCCTCCGCCCGGTCGACAAGATGATGCCCACCTTCCAGGCATACCTGGACTACTACCGCGAGGTCTGGGACGAGCAGGCGCCCCCCGTGTCGCTGAACGTCGCGATGTACTGCCACGAGGACGCACAGGTCGCTCTCGACGGCATGTACGAGTACGTCGGCAACTTCTTCGAGGCGAACGTGGACCACTACGAGATGGACGGGGTGCACTTCGCGGACACCAAGGGGTATGAGCGCTACGCCGACACGGCCGCGCTCATCCGTGAGAAGGGCGTGAGCAAGGCCGGTCGGGACTACGCCGATGCCGCGCTGTACGGCACGCCCCAGGAGATCCTCGACAAGCTCGTCTGGATCCAGGAGCAGATGGGTCAGTTCGACCTGGTCCTGCAGCCGTCGTTCGGCGGTATGTCGCACGACACCGCACGCAAGAGCGTGGAGCTCTTCGCCCGCGAGGTCATGCCCAAGGCCCGTCAGCACTACGACGCCACCGTCTCCGCATCCGTCTGAGCCCGCCGGCCGGGCGTCTTCGGGCGTCCGGCCGACCGGGTCAGGCCCGGGGGTCTCGCGCGCTCACCGGAAGTCGATGACGACGCCGGACCGGAGTCGTCCGGACTGGATGCGGGCGTGGGCCTGGGCCGCGCGGTGCGGGGCGAACGTCTCCACGGGCCGGGTGATGTACGGTGCGTCAGCGAGCATCTCGAGCTGACGGCCGGCGCGCCACTCGCGCGGAACCATCACCGGGACGATCCGCGCGCCGCTGTCCTCCGCGCCCGCCCAGCCGCGAAGAGTCACCACGACACCGCCGGGCCGAACGGCGGGCACGATCGCTTCGTCGACCACGGCCAGATCCACAGCGGCGTCCACCGGGCCGCCTGCATGGGAGAGCACCCGCGCTGCGAGGTCGTCGCCGCGCGTGACGACAGACGTCGCACCTCGCTGCAGGACGGTGTCGTGGTCGTCGTCGGCGCAGACCCCGATGACCCGGAGCCCGGCGGCGGCAGCCAGCGGGAGGAGGATCGCGGCCAGCGCGCCCGCGGCGCCCGTGACGACGATCGTGGACCCGGCCGCCAGATCGAGCACGCGCATCGCCTGGATCGCGGTGTGGCCGTTCATCGGCAGTGTGGCGGCCTGGTCGAGCCGGATGTGATCGGGCACCGCGGCGAGCGTGTCGTCCGGTGCGACGATCCGCTCGCGGTACGCGCCCCCGTAGGGGCTCGAGGGCAGGGCCATCCCCATGACGCGGTCACCGGTCCGCCACGCGCTGCCCGTCCCGGTGGCCTCGACGACCCCGGCGTAGGCCATGCCCGGAACGTGCGGAGGGGGCCCGGCGATGGGCATCATCCCCGCCCGGATGGCGATGTCGGACGGATGCACGGCGGCGGCTTCGACACGGACGCGCACCTCGCCGGGGCCGGGCTCAGCCACCGGTACGCGCGTCACGTGGAGCACGTCGGGGCCGCCGGGCTGCGTGAAGGCGACAGCGAGGCCGGTCGTCGGGGAAGCGGTTTCTGGGTGCATCCGAGTGATGGTAGACGGGTCGATGCCGGTCTCCCGTCGCACAGCCCCGGCGTCTCACGATGAGACGTCGGGGCGCGCACGCGCCTCAGTAGCTTGAACAGAAATCAGGGTGCGCGGGTGCCCCTGATCACGATCGCAAAGGAGCATCGGCGATGCACATCGGAGTGAACTTCGGTTTCGGCCGCTACGACAAGACCGTCCCGGAGTACCAGGTGGTGAAGGGCGAGACCGACCTCGCGATCCTGTCGGAGCCCCTCGGGTACGACAGTGTGTGGGCCGTCGAGCACCACTTCACCGACTACTCCTTCATGCCCGACAACATCCAGTGGCTCTCCTATGTCGCGGCGAAGACCGAGCGCATCGGCCTCGGCACCGGCGCGGTCATCCTGCCGTGGAACGATCCGCTCCGTGTCGCGTCGAAGCTGCTGCTGCTGGACAACCTCTCCGGCGGGCGCGCGATCTTCGGAATGGGCCGCGGCGTCGCCCGTGTGGAGTTCGAGGGCCTGCGCATCCCGGTCGGCGAGTCGCGCGAGCGCATGGATGAAGCCGTGCCGATGATCATCGAGGCGCTCGAGACGGGTTTCATCGAGGGCAAGGGTCCGCACTACGAGCAGCCGCGGCGCCAGCTCAAGCCGGGTCCGATCCGGAGCTTCAAGGGCCGCATGTACACGGTGGCCGGGTCCGAGGACTCGATCATCGCCGCGGTGAAGAACCGCGTGAGCGTGATGTCGTTCATCCTCCGTCCGGTGGACAAGCTCGTGGAGACGTTCGAGCTGTACAACAACCTGTGGCGCGAGACGTGGGACGATGAACCAGCCCCCATCTGCATCAACGCCAACATGTACTGCCACGAAGACCCCGACGTCGCGAAGGACCGGATGTACGAGTACATCGTCAACTTCTGGCACCAGAACGTCGAGCACTACGAATTCCTCGGTAACCACTTCGCGACGCAGAAGGGGTACGAGCGCTACGCCGAGAAGGCGGGGGCGCTGCGGGAGCGGGGCGTGGATCAGGCCGGACGCGACTACGCCGATGCCGCACTGTATGGAACGCCGCAGCAGCTGATCGAGAAGCTCGACTGGATGCAGGACGTGATGGGGCAGTTCGAGCTCGTGGTGGCGCCCTCGTTCGGGGGCATGCCGCAGGCGATGGCAGAGGTCAGCCTGCGGACGTTCGCGGAGAAGGTCATGCCGACCGCGCGCCGCAACTACGACGCCCGCATCGCCGGCGGCGCCAAGGCCCGCTGAGCGCCCGGTCATGGTTGACAGCAGGGGTGAGGTCGGCACGCCCAACCGGCGACTGGTCGACAGCGGCGTGCCGATGACGACGCGCGACGGTGTCACGCTGCGTTCGGTCGTCCACCGGATGGCGGATCGGGAGACCCAGCCGATCGTCCTGGTGCGGAACCCCTACGGGGAGCCGCTGACGCGGAACCTCCCCATCTGGGCCCTCCTTGATCGCGGATTCGCGATCGTGATCCAGGACTGCCGCGGAACGGGTGATTCGGACGGCGAGTTCGTCCCGTTCGAGGGTGAGGGTCCGGACACGGCGGACGCGATCGAGTGGTGCGGTTCGTTGCCCTTCTCGGACGGCCGCGTGGTGATGTACGGGGCGTCGTACTCCGGCATGGTCCAGTTCGCCGGTGCCGTGGAGCGCCCCCGCGCGCTGGCCGGGATGATCCCGGTGGTCACGCCGGATGACTACCAGACGCGGTTGGCCTATCGCTCCGGTGCGTTCCAGATGGGACAGCTCACCGGGTGGTACACCATGAAGACGCTGCAGTCCTTGATCTACCGCGCCCAGCACGGTGAGGACGTGCGCGACCTCATGGGCCGCTTCTTCCGGCATGCCGCCGACCCGTACGCCTCCGTCGGATCGGGTGCGCTCATCGACGCTCCGGTGCTCAGTGAGGTCCTTCCCACGTGGCGCCGGTGGGCAGCTGCCGACACGACCGGGGAGTACTGGCCCTCCATCAGCTACCGTGACCGTCGGGCGGACATCGAAGTGCCCGCGCTCCACGTCGGCGGCTGGTTCGACCTGTTCCTCGGTGGCACGATCGCGAACTTCACGTGTCTCCGCTCCGAGGCCTCGACGGAGCAGGCCCGCACCGGACAGCGCCTCATCATCGGTCCCTGGCAGCACATCGACCAGAGCGGCACCGTCGGCGACCTGAGCTTCGGCGCCGCGGCCTCGGCGGCAGGGTTCGGCTTGGAGACCGCGGTCGCAGACTTCGCGCGCGCGGCCGCCGAGGGGAGCGAGGTGCCCGGGGCCCCCGTTCGCATCTACGTCATGCAGGCTGGGCGTTGGCGCGAGGAGCAGGAGTGGCCCCTTCCGGGAACGCGATGGACGCCCTGGTTCCTCGACGAGGGGGGATCGCTCTCCCCGCGGGCGCCGCAGGGGGACGCCGGCGAGACCCGCTACATCCATGACCCGAACGACCCTGTTCCCATGCGGGGAGGGCAGTCCGGCGTCTTCGCAGGAGGCCTCGATGGCGGCAGCGAATGGACCGCCGGTCCGCGTGACCAACGGCCGCTCGATGGTCGGAGCGACATCGTCCGTTTCACCGGCGACGAACTGGCCGAGGATCTCGAGGTCACGGGGCCGGTGACGGTGCGGCTGTTCGCGGCGACGGATGCCGAGGACACCGACTTCGTCGCTCGTCTCATCGACGTGTACCCCGACGGGCGCGCCATCGGTGTCGTGGACGGGATCGTCCGCGCCAAGTTCCGCAACGGGCAGGATGAGGCGACGCCCGTCGGGCCGAACGAGGTCGTGGAGTACGAGATCGACCTGTGGGCGACGAGCTGGCTGTTCCGGGCGGGGCACCGTCTCCGCGTCGACATCGCCAGTTCGTCCTACCCGAACTGGGATGTCAACGCCGGCGTGCTCGGCAACAACGCGATCGTGCCGCCGGAGCAGCGGCGTACGGCGCGGCAGAGGATCCTGCACAACGGCGTCCATCCGTCTCACATCGTGTTGCCCGTGCAACCCGTTTCTCCCTAGCACCACCCGAAAATCACAGCAAGGAGGACTCAATGAAGAGAGCACATGTCACCGGTGCCATCGCACTACTCGCCGCCGCGGGACTGGCCCTGAGCGGGTGCGCCGGAACCCCGAGCGGTGGTTCGGACGCCGGCCCCGCCGGCGACGGCGAGATCGTGAGCGGTCCGGGTGTCGACCTGGACACGAAGACGATCAAGGTCGGAGCGCTCGTACCCGTCTCCGGCGTCTTCGCCGGCGCCATCACGAACATCGAAGGCATGGATGCCGCATTCCACCGCGCCACCCAGCCCGGAGGTGCCATGGAGGGCTGGACGCTCGAGGTGGTCAACCAGGACACGAAGTACGACGCCGCGACCGCGATTCCGCTCTACGAGGGCTTCAAGGACGACGTGGCGATGGTCTCGCTCGTGCTCGGCTCGACGATCATCGACGCCATGCTGCCCTCCATCGAGACCGACAAGATGACCCTCATCCCGGGTGGAACGACTCCCAACCTTCAGTTCGCCGACCATCTGGTGCCGAGCCTGCCGATGACCAGCAGCCACGCTGCGAGCCTCATCCCCTACGCGGTCGAAACCTACGACGTGGAGGACGCGACGTTCTGCAGCATGACCGTCGAAGACACGCTCGGTAAGTACATCCAGGAGAACTTCGACTTCACCCTGGAGGAACTGGGTCTCACGAAGGGCATCGACACGACCTTCGCCCCGAACGCCGACCAGCTGACCGCGCAGATCACCTCGATGAAGAACGCCGACTGTGACGTCGTCATGACCGGCGGAACCGGCGGCTTCCTGCAGACGCTGGCGGTGCAGTCGGTGCAGCAGGACTTCGCTCCGCTGGTGCTGGCCGGAAACAGCGCCTACAACATCACCCTGGCAACCGGACCCGGCGCAGACTGGCTGGCGGAGAACGCGATCATCTCGGTTCCCGGTGACGAGTGGCTGGGAGAGAACGCTCCGGGCCAGGCCATGCTCATCGAAGACCTCGAGGCGATCAACCCGGACTACACCCCGAGCGCCAACGCCCACCTGACGGGCTACGTCAACGGCCTGCTGACGGCCGACATCCTCGCCCAGGCCCTGAAGAACGGCGACCTCAGCCGTGACGGCATCGCCACGGCGGCCACGGAGATCGGCACGTGGGAGGACGAGCTCGGCCTCACCGGCGGCGATGTCGTGATCGGGGCGACGGCCGCCGAGAACGTGCCCCCGCACAAGCTGTCGATGTTCCGCATCGACGGATCGGTTCCCACCGGCCTGAAGCTCGAGGCGTACAACTACGACTCGGACGTCGCGGTGAAGTACCTGGAATCCGTCGCTCCGTGAGTCTCAGCGGGCGGCGACGGCACCCGTCGCCGCCCGCTCCGTACCCGTCTCCGGCAGTTGCCGGACTCACAGAGAGGTGCCCCATGGCATCCGATGCCGCAGCAGGTGCGCGAGAGCTGCCCCTGCTCGAACTGACCGAGGTGTCCGTCAGCTACTCCGGTGGCGCCGTGCGAGCGCTCCAGAACGTCGACCTGCGGGTGTACCGCGGTCAGATCGTCGTTCTGATCGGCGTGAACGGCGCCGGTAAGACGACCGCGCTGTCCACGATCTCCGGACTCCTGCCCTTCACCGGAGGCTCGCTCGACACCGGCGCGGTCCTGTTCGAAGGTCAGGACCTGAAGTCCAGGACGGCGTCCGCCCGCGTACAGCGGGGGATCTCCATGGTCATGGAGGGGCGCCGCACCTTCCCGGACCTGACCGTCGAGGAGAATCTCACCGCCGGTGGCTTCACCAGGACGTTGGCGGAGGCGAAAGAGAGCCGTGACCGCGTCTACGGGATGTTCCCGATCCTGGCAGAGCGTCGCAAGCAGCTCGCCGGCCTCATGTCCGGCGGCGAGCAGCAGATGCTCGCCATCGGGCGGGCCCTCATGCAGCGTCCCACGCTGCTCATGCTCGACGAACCGTCGCTGGGGCTCGCACCGCTCATCGTGGAACAGATCAAGGATTACATCGTCGAGATCAACGCCGAGGGGACCAGCGTCCTCCTGATCGAGCAGAACGCCGCGATGGCGCTGTCGATCGCCGATTACGCCTACGTCCTCGACGGGAAATCCGTCGCGCGGCAGGGAACCGGCGCGGATCTGCTGGCGGACCCGGTGGTGCAGGAGCTGTATCTGGGTGTCGCCGGCGAAGGCCGGCGTTCCTTCCGTGGGGCCTACGAGGAGCGCAAGAGAGGTCGGATCCGATGAGTGGACCATTGCTGAGCGCCCAGGATGTGACCGTCCGATTCGGTGGCGTCACGGCCGTCGACCAGGTCAGCTTCGACGTCGAGAGGGGAGAGCTGTTCGCGATCATCGGGCCCAACGGCGCAGGAAAGACGACCCTGTTCAACTGCCTCAGCGGGCTCGTGAGCTATTCGGGCGAGATCCGTTTCGACGGCACACCCTTGACGGGCCAGCGGGCGGATCAGATCGCGCAGCACGGTATCGCTCGGACCTTCCAGAACCTGGGCCTGTTCTCCAGCATGACGGTGCTCGAGAACGTGCTCGTCGGGCGAGCCAGCAAGATCGGCGCAGGCATCCCGGCCGGTCTGGCGTGGTTCGGCAAGGCCCGTCGCGACGAGATCGACGCGCGCCAGCATGCCTACGAGGTGCTGGATGTCATGGGGATGGCCGACCTCGCCCACACGCCCATCAAGAGCCTGCCCTACGGCACGCGCAAACGGATCGAGTTGGCGAAGGCGGCTGTCGTCGCACCGCAGCTGCTGCTGCTCGACGAGCCGGTTGCCGGGCTGAACCATGCGGAGACCGACGAGTTGATCGGGGCGGTGCTCGAGCTCAAGGAAGCGATGGGCTTGACCATCGTGCTCATCGAGCACGACACCTTCCTGGTGATGGATGTGGCGGACCGGGTGCTCGCCCTCAATTTCGGTCAGGCGATCGGACTGGGCACCCCCGCGGAGACGCAGGCCAATCCGCGCGTCGTAGAGGCATATCTGGGCGCCGCTGCGGTCGGGGGCGCGTCGGCCGTGAAAACGACGAAGGGAGGCGAAGGCTGATGGACACCTTCGTCCAGATCCTCATTTCGGGCATCGCGCTCGGGTTCCTCTATGCGCTGGTGTCGCTCAGCTTCGTCGTGCTGCTGAAGGCCACGGGGCACTTCAACCTGCTGCCGGGGTCGTTCGTGCTCCTCGGCGCCTACACGCTGTTCCAGTTCCATCAGAACTTCGGCATCGACTTCTGGCTCTCGCTGCTGATCGCGATCCTCCTGGTGACGGCGCTGGGGCTCGGCATCCAGTACGTGATCTTCCAGCGGATCGACCGCACCGCAGACCAGCATGCCGCCGGCCTGGCGATCCTTCTCGTCACCATCGGCCTGCTGAGCCTGAGCCAGGCCACGGCGGTGTCGTCCTGGGGGGCGGAAGTGCTCCTCCTGGGCGACCCGTGGGGCCTGAACACCCTCCGGCTCGGCGCCATCAACGTGCCGATGCGCGACATCTGGGTGATCGCCCTGAGCATCGCCGTCCTCATCATCTTCTGGCTGGTCATCCAGCACACTCGCGTGGGAGTGGGGATGCGCGCCATCGCGAGCGACACTCAGGCGGCATTCGTGCAGGGCATCAGTCCGCGGAAGGTGGCGCCGTACGCATGGCTCATGAGCGCCGGGGCCGCGGTGATCGCGGGAGTCCTCATGGCGACGGAGGCCGGCGGGGGGCTGCGCCCGACGCTGGATGTCGTCGCCTTCACCGCTCTGCCGGCTCTCATCCTCGGCGGCATCCGATCCCTCCCCGGCTGCGTCGCCGGTGGGCTCGTGCTCGGGGTGCTGCAGCAACTGGCCAACGGGTACGCCCCGGCGGCCTTCGGTCAGCACTTCGCGACCGTCCTGCCCTGGATCATCATGATCATCGTTCTTCTCGTCCGTCCCAGTGGCCTGTTCGCCACGCGTGAGTTCCGGAGGGCCTGATATGGCCACCTTGGCAAGCACCGGCACCCTTCGGACGCAGGGTGTGTTCGACGATCGCATCCGGCGTGAAGTGCGGATATTCCAGTCGCCCGTCACCAGGTACGGAGCGGTGCTCCTGACCCTGCTCGCCGTGGTCCTGCCGCTGAGCACCGCCGATTCCTTCCTGCTGTCGCTCGGCATCACCGTCGGCTTCTTCTCCATCGCCGCGATCGGCCTGAACGTGCTGAACGGCTATGCGGGTCAGATCAACATGGGGCAGCCGTTCTTCCTCGCGATCGGCGCCTTCACGGCGGTGGGGTTCGGGTCGATCATGGACCTGCCACTGCCCCTCTGGCTGCTCGCGGTCGTGGTGGTGGGAGCCCTGTCGGGAGCGCTCGTGGCGCCCTTGGCGCTGCGGCTGAAGGGCGTCTATCAGATCGTCCTGAGCCTCGGACTGATCTTCATCGGCCAGTACATCTTCGTGAACTGGAGCGACCTCACCGGTGGCGTGGCCGGGCGCAGGGCCGCGCTGAACCTCTCGGTCGGGCCGCTGGATTTCGCGGCGCTGCAGTTCGGCGGGATGACCTACAACTACCAGCAGGGGCTGTTCATGCTCGTCTGGCTGTTCGTCGCGCTGTGCATGTTCCTCGTCCACCTGCTGATGAAGTCCCCCGGCGGCCGCCACATCGTGGCCCTTCGGGATGCGGACCTCCCCGCGCGCGTCGCCGGCATCAACCCGGTGCGCTCGATGGTCGGCGCCTACGCCATCTCCAGCGCGATGGGCGCGCTCGGCGGTGCGTTCTACGTCGCCCAGCTGCGTTTCGTCAGTCCTGAGCAGTTCAACCTCGGCATGGGCCTGAACTTCATCATCATCGTCACGGTGGGCGGGCTGGCCACCGCCTGGGGGCCGGTCGTGGGGAGCCTGATCATCTGTTCCATCCCCGTCCTGGCCAGTCGGTACGCCGAGTTCATCCCCTTCCTCAAGGCGAACTCGTCGACGCCCGACGGGACGTGGGGCATTCCGGTGGGGCAGTTCCCGGTCGTGCTGTACGGCGTCCTCCTGGTCCTCATCCTGATGTTCGAGCCGCGAGGGCTCACGCATCTGCTCAAGGTCTTCGGTCTGTGGCTGACGGGGCCGCTGCGGCGCCGTCGGGTGGCACCGTCCGACGGGCAGGAGACCTCGTGAACCCGTTCGCAGGTCGTGTCGCCTTCATCACGGGCGCGGCCTCGGGCGCGGGCTTCGGTCAGGCTGTCGTGTTCGGGCGGGCGGGGGCACGCATCGTCGTGGCGGATGTGCGGGAAGCCGCCGTCGAGGAAGCGGTCGACCGGCTGCGCGCGCAGGGGATCGAGGCGTGGGGCATCCCCCTCGACGTCACCGACCGCGTCGCCTACGCCGCAGCTGCCGACGCCGCCGAGTCGCACTTCGGCGACCCGGTCACACTGCTGTTCAACACGGCGGGCGTGAACGGCTTCGGTTCCGCCGAAACCCTCACCTTCGCCGACTACGACTGGCTCCTCGGGGTGAACCTGGGCGGCGTCGTGAACGGGATGGTCACGTTCGTCCCGCGGATGATCGAGGCCGGCCGCGGCGGGCACGTGGCGTCGGTGGCATCCGTCGGTGGGTTGGAGGGCGGTCTCATGACGGCTCCCTATTCCGCCGCCAAGGCGGGCGTGATCAGCCTCATGGAGAGCTACGCGAAGGTGCTGCCCCGGCATGGCATCGGGGTGACCGTGCTGTGCCCCGCGAACATCCGCTCCAACATCGCGACGTCACACGACCTTCGCCCCGGCGACGGCGGGGACACGGGTATCCGCACCGACGAACAGTTCGTGTCGGCGCTCACCGAGGTGCACCGGCACGGCATGGAGCCGGAAACGCTGGCGCTGCACCTGAAGCATGCCATGGAGGCCGGAGAGCTCTACGCCATCCCCTACCCCGAGGTGCGCGAGGACCTGGAACGGAAATTCGGCAGCGTGCTGGACGCGGTCCCCGTGGTCGACCCCCTCGCTCCGGGCGGTTCCGAAGCGCGTACCGAAGCGCTGCGGCAGTTCCGGCGAGTGGCGGCCGAGGGCGGGGGGCGGTCTTCGAAGTAGGATCATCACAGGCGCGCTCCGGCGCGCAGCGTGTCGACAAAGGAGCTGACATGGCGTTCGCGGACGCACCTTCCCGACCGAGCGATGCCGCGCGATTCGACAGCGCGCTGCGGGCGCGCGTCCGGCAGGCTCGGAATGAGTTCCTGTCCGGCAGCCCCCGACCCGACCTGGGCGGGGTGAGCTCGGAGATCTACACCTCCTGGGTTCGCTCTCGCCAGCTGGGTGTGGACGCCGGCAGCGCGGATGTGCCGCTCAACCCGCTCTCGGTGACGCATGCGCGCCGCCTGGTCGACGCCGCGACTCCGGTCATGAAGAACCTCGCCGATCAGTGCAAGGACTCCGACGCGTGGGGGATGCTGCTGGATCGCGAGTGCGTGCAGGTCTTCCCGCTGGTCGGCGACGCGCGCGTCGTACGCGAGGGAGAGCAGCGCGGTGGCGGCCTGGGGGCGACCTTCCAGGAAGCCGTGGTGGGGACCAATGGTGCGGGGATCTCGGCGGAGCGACTGGAGAGCTTCCTCGTCGTCGGCGAGGAGCACTTCCGTGAGGCCGAGCACAACCTCGCCTCGGTGGGCGTTCCCCTGCGGGACCCGTACGGCAGGATGGCGGGCGTGCTGCTCATGTGCCAGCGGCTGTCGTCGGCCAACCACATGATCGTCCCCTACACCCAGACGCTCGCCGTGGCCATCGAGAAGCAACTGGCGCTGGCGACGAGCGGTGACGAACGCGCCCTGTTCGAGGCGTTCGCCCGCCACTCCCGGCGACCGTCTCTGGCCGTGGTGGGGATCAGCGAAGACGTGTACATCGCGAACAACGCCGCACAGCAGCTGCTGCGTGACGGCGCGGACACGGACGCGCTGCGCGAGGCCGTCCTCGCCGTGGCGGACGGCGGCCGGTCTCGGCTGATGACGCTGGCGTTCGAGGAGGAGCGGTATCGGGTGCACTGCCGGATCGTGGAGCTCTCCGCGGGCAGGAGCGGGGTGGTGGCATCGCTCAGCCGCGTAGTCGCTCCGCCGATGCTGACACCCGGCAGGCCCGCGGCCCCGACGCCGGCGGTCGATCCGGTCGCGCGGGCGAAGGAGCTGGGTTTCCCGGTCCTCGTCAGCGGCGAGCCGGGATCGGGCAGGGCGCGTCGCGTGCACTCCGTCGCATCCCCGGCCGAACTGGATGCCGCGGTCGCAGCGTCAGACGGTGCCGCGTGGATGGCGCAGTGCCGCGAGCTCGTCGGCCGCGGCGACGTGCTGATCCGGCACCTGGACGCCCTGCCGGCGATTCTCCGCCCGGGTGTGCTGGAGCTGGTCCGAACGGGTGCGCACTGGGTGGCGGCGACGGTGGAGTCGGTCTCGCCCGAGCTGGAGACGACCTTCCCGGTGGCGGTGCCGGTCCTCCCGCTGCGGGAACGGACGGCCGATCTGCCCGCCCTCGTGGAGAGTCTCCTGGCCGAGCTCGGAGCGGCGCGGATCCGCCGTACGCCCGAGGTCATGAGCATCCTGGCGCGGTACCCCTGGCCGGGGAACGTGGCGCAGCTGCGGCGCCTCCTGGCCGGCATCCTGGTGCGGCTCGAGGGGGATGCCATCTCCATCGATGACCTGCCGCGCGAGATCGCCAGCAGTGGACGGCGCAACCTGGGGGAGGGGCTGCTCGCCCGGACGGAACGGGAGCTGGTGTTCGACGCCCTGCGCGAGGCGAATTGGAACCGTGACGCCGCGGCGAAGACGCTCGGCATCTCCCGCGCGACGATGTACCGGCGGATCCGCCAGTTCGGGTTCCAGATCCCGAGCAGTCGCTGAGCAGTCCGCTCAGACGGCCCCGCCGTGCGCGGCGATGACCGCCTTGGCCCCCTCCTTGACGAACTCCACCTGCTCGCAGGCGATGCGCTGCGCGGCGGAGACGTCACGCTGCTCGAGTGCGGCGGTCAGACGCGGGACGAAGGTGGGACCGAGCTGGCGCTCCCAATCGCCCGCCTCGTACGTCTCCCGCCACACCGTCGTCACGTTGAGGGCCCGGAAGCTCGCGGTCAGCTTGCGGGAACCCGCGAGATCGACGATCGCGGCGTGATAGTCGAGATTGAGCTCGAGGAACTGTTCCAGTGTCTCGGCGGACGTGGGGATGGCCGCGAGCACCTGGTCGCTGAGCCGGCGGATCCGGTCGAGATGCTCGTCCGACGCGCTGGTGAGGTACCGCTCGATGACTCCCGTCGCAATGGTCAGGCGATCGCCGTAGAGCTTGTCCACGAGCGCGGGGGTCATCGCGGTGGGCAGGTAATGACCGCCGTCGCGTTTCTCCACGAGAGATTCCGTGGCCAGGCGCAGGAGGGCGTGGTCGACGAGCTTCTGCTCGAGGCGGAGTGAGGATGCGACCGCCGAGACGTCGATTGTCTCCCCCAGGGGTGTGCGCCGGTGCAGCACCCACTCCCGGGTTCCTTCGTACGCGGCGGTCTCCAGGGCGCTCTCGAGGTTGCCGAATGTCCCGCGGTAGTAAGCGAGGGGCTCGCCGTCCTGTGCTTCGGCCGCGACGACCCGGCCGAGGAAGATGGTGTGCGTTCCGCCGACGGCCGTCTCATCCACCACGCACTCGATGGAGGCGAGCGCGCCGGCCAGCAGGGGGAGGCCGCGCGCGCTGATCATGTGCCCGACGCCGGCGAACTTGTCATCTCCCTTGCGTGCGAAGGTGCGGGCGAGATCGCCCTGGGCGGCGGAGAGGATGTTGATCGCGTAGCGACCGGAGCGCGCCACGGCGTCATGGGTCACACTCGAACGATTGAGGCAGATGAGCATCATCGGCGGGTCCGAGGACAGGGACGACACCGCCGAGACGGTGGTGCCGAACAGGTCGTCACCATCAGCGGTCGTGATGACCGTCACCCCGGATGCGAAGTGACCGACGACGTTGCGGAAGACGTTCTCCTCCACCACGGGAAGCCCCAGATCGATCCCGTAGCGGACGTTTCCCGCATGCTCGTTCGTCATGGGATTCCTTCCTCCGTGAAGCACCTGTCAGAACCGTAATCCGCTCGCCTCCGCCACCCGGGTCTCACGGTGAGACAGCCGGGTGGACGACGGGGCTGGAAGAATCACGCCACGCAGCGACTGGAGGAACCGATGGTGGAACGCGCGGAATCCCGTCCGCAGACGGGGGCGGAATACCTCGACAGCCTCCGCGACGAGCGAGCGGTGTGGCTGCGCGGCGATCGGGTCGCGGATGTCACCGTGCACCCGGCGTTCGCGCAGACCGCGCGCACGGTGGCCGGTCTGTACGACGGGCTGCACGACGGGTCCGTGCCTCTCCTGCCGACCGACGCGGGCAACGGCGGGCAGACCCACCCGTTCTTCCTCGCGGCGCGCTCGCCGGATCATCTGGTCGCCTCCCGAGACGCCATCCGTGCATGGGCCAGACGCACCTACGGCTGGATGGGGCGGACACCCGACTACAAGGCGGCCTTTCTGGGGGCGCTCGGCGCGACCGGCGAGTGGTACGGGGAGTACGCCCCGAACGCGCAGAGGTGGTACCGCCGCGCGCAGGAGCGCGTCTCGTTCTTCGGGCACGCCATCGTCGATCCGCCCGTGGACCGGCACCTCCCCCCGGACGAGATCGGCGACATCGCGGTGCACGCGGTGCGGGAGACGGATGCCGGCGTCGTCGTCTCCGGCGCGAAGGTGGTCGCGACGGGGGCCGTCGGCGCGCAGTTCGCCCTCATCGCGCCGACGGGGGCGGCGCTGCGAGACCCGGCATTCGCCATCGTGGCCGTCGTCCCGATCTCCGCACCCGGCGTCAAGCTGCTCGCCCGCACGTCGTACGCGGAGGCGGCGTCGGAGATCGGGAGCCCGTTCGACTATCCGCTCACCAGTCGGTTCGACGAGAACGACGCCATCCTCGTGCTCGATCACGTCCTCATCCCCTGGGAGGACCTGCTGGTCTACCGCGACCTCGATCGCGCCCGCGCGTTCACGGGGGTCGCCGGTTTCCCCGCGCGGCTGGCGCTGCACGGCGCGACGCGGCTGGGGGTGAAGTTCGACTTCCTCGCCGGCCTCCTGCTGAAGGCGCTCGAAGCGACCGGCACGGGAGACTTCCGGGGGGTGCGTACGCGGGTCGGTGAGGTGCTGGCCTGGCGCAGTATGGTCAATGCCCTGACCGACGCGATGGTGCTCGACCCGATTCGCAGATCGGACGGAACATGGGCGCCGCAGGCGGATGCGGTGGACGCCTACCGGTGGCTCAGCACCATCGCGTACCCGCGGGTGCGGGAGATCGTGCTGCAAGACCTGGGGTCGGCACTGATCTACCTGCCGTCCCATGCCAGCGACTTCGACGCCCCCGAGCTGGCGCCCTCGCTGAGACGGTACCTTCGCGGATCGGAGGGGGTCACCGCCGAAGCGCGCGTCAAAACGATGAAGATGCTCTGGGATGCCGTCGGAACGGAGTTCGCGGGCCGCCACGACCTCTACGAGCGCACCTTCCAGGGCAATCATGAGGGCCTGCGTCTCGTCGTCTACGGCGACCATGAGGCCTCGGGACGAAGTGATCGTCTGCGCGCGTTCGCGGACGAGGCGCTCGGTGACTACGACCGCGGCGGGTGGCTGCCGCGCGACGAAGGCCAGATGCCGTAGCGGCCGGGGCTCAGCACGCCTGCGGGGTCGATCGCGTCTTTGATGCGGGTGACGAATCGCCGGTAGGCGTGATCGTTCCACGACATGAACCCGGCTACATCCTCCATGAAGTCGAGATGGGCGCGGTATTCGCTGTAGCCGCGGGCAGCCAGCTCCGCCACCAGTTCGCGCGCCGTGGCGTAGGCGGCGCGCGCCTGATCCGGATCGCGGGGGTCGAAGTTGATCGAGGACACGAGTGCGCAGGAGCGCTCGTTCACGACGAGGATCCCGGCCTTGTAGTTCAATCCGGTGCGCTGCTCGATGATGTCGCGCACCAGATCGACGACCTCCATCACGTGATCGCCCACCATCGGCACGATGGGGGCGATGCCGATGTGGCCGAAACCTTCGCCCTTGTGCTTGATGACATCCAGGTTCGGCACGCCCGCCGTGATGCGATCGGAGATCGAGGCGATGCGGGCGTACTCGTCGGGGCCGTAGACCCCCTGCACGGACAGGGTGGATCCAGGGATCCGCTCCCATGCCTCCCGGACCTGACGAACCTGCAGGTCGACCTCCGCCCGTGACCCCCAGAGGGCGCTGCGGAGGTACCAGCGGCCCAGGCCGGTCTCGTCGGCGATCCGCTGGACGTCGTCGTCGGGAAGGAACCCCTTCTCGGCCCGCGCGATGACGTCGGCCACACCGGTCATCGTGGCCGCCATGAGTGTGTTGTAGAAGCTCGGGACCCCCCGCAGCCGGTTGGCGAGGCGCAGTTCGCGGACCGTATCGATCGCGCGCGGAAGATCACCGTCGGCCGCGACGGTGAGCAGCAGCGGTGCATACGCCTCCGGCGACGGCATGAGCCACACGCCCATCCGGACCACGATGCCGAAATTCGATTGGATGAAGAGCGGATCGAGGGTCGGGCCGACCCCGCGCTTGTACGTGTGCCACGCCGGGTTGTCGGGCATCGCGCCCATTCCGGTCCGCAGGAGCGACCCGTCCGGCAGGACCACCTCCATCCCGCACGGAGCTTGGAAGTCCGCGCCGTAGGGAAGATAGGTCACGCCGTTGTCGAGGGAATTGCCCACGACGCTGCCCCAACCCAGATCAGGTACCGATACCTGGAGCCTGGACCCGCGCGCGCGGAGCTCGTCGTACAGGTCGAACCACCGCACACCGGGCTCGACGACCGCATAGGCCAGCTCCTCATTGATCTCCAGAACCCGGTTCATCCGCCGCAGGCTCAGGGAGATGGAGCCGCCGACGCGAGGCGAGGAACCGCCGTACCCGTTGTTGCGACCCTGGGAATGCGTGCTCACCGGCAGGCCGGTCTCGTTGGCCAGTCGCACGATCTCCTGCACCTGTTCGGTCGTCGTGGGGTGTACGGCCACGCCGGCGGTGTAGGTTTCGTCGCCCGGGACCCAGTACGGATCGCGCAATGGCCAATCGGGGTCGGACATCAGATCGTCCTGCGCTGTCACCGCGTCGGCTCCGACGATCGCGATCAGTCGTCGCACGATATCCGGGGTCACTCCCTGCTCCGGTTGCTCCGTCGGTGCGGTGGTCATCGGCATCCTCCGGGTCGGTGGTCAGGTGCGGGCCGGCGTGCGCGCTCGACTCACAGGATCCGAGACTGCACGCCTGAGACGGACACGGTCTGCGCAGATGATCACGTCGTCTGCGCGATCGTGATAGCAACGGGGAAGGCGGGCGTCCGCCGACGGAGGCGGATATGGCGACGGAGCTGGACCTTGTCACACGGAGCTTCCGGGAGTGGGCGACCCACTTCCCGGTGATCCGCCGCGGCGCCGGGTGGGTCGGTGACGGCCTGGCGGACAATTTCGAGGGCGCGGTGACCCGGCGGGTGATCGACGACAGATCCATCGCGATTCTGCGGGTGCGCGCGCACCCGCACGCCATCGTGCGTTCGGCCGACCAGGTGCGTGCGGGTGGGGAGGACGTCGTGCTCGCCGTCGTGCAGCTGTCGGGGAGCAGTCGATTGACCACGGAGAGCGGCACTCGGACGCTTCGCCCAGGTGATCATCTGGTTTCGTCCTGGGGTGTGCCGTCGTCGTGGGAGTTCGACGCCGAGTTCGCTCTCTTCGTCGCACGGTTGCCGAGGGACGATCTCCGGGCTGCGCTGGCGCGGCCGGGTGTGCCCTTCGGGGAGCCCTTGGCATCCCGGGAGGGCGTCGGCCCGGTTCTGCTGGCCTTCGTCCGCGCGCTCGCCCGAGACATGAACCTGCTCCGCGGGCCGACGGCGCCGCTCGTGGTGCGATGCCTCGTCGGCATGTTCGAAGCGAGCCTGCTCGCCGCCGCCCCGCCTGTGAGCCCGGGCGGGTTGACCGACGTCTACAGCCGCGCCGTGGGCAGGATCGAAGACCGCATCGCGGACCCGCACCTCGGGGTCGACGCGCTGGCGAGCGCTCTGTCGGTGTCGCGGCGGCAGCTGCAGGCGGCCTTCACAGCGCACGGGACGAGCGTCACGCAGTGGGTGCGGACACGACGCCTCGAGCGTGCCCGCGCGGCGCTCGCCCGTACATCGGCCTCGGAGCGGGGGGTCGCTCAGATCGCCGCGGAGCACGGCTTCCGGCACCCCGCACACTTCTCCCGCCTGTTCCGGGTCGCGTTCGGCATGTCCCCCACGCAATGGCGGTCGCAGGCCCTCGACCTCTGACGGCGCCGGGCGTCTCACAGTGAGACGCGCCACGGCAGCCGTCCTGGGAGATGCTGGCAAGGGCCGCGCAGGGCAGCGCGGCCGGGGAAGGAGCGCACGGTGCAGGACTTCGCGGGCCGGGTGGCGGTGATCACCGGCGGCGCATCCGGGGTCGGGTTCGGCCAGGCGCAGGTCTTCGGCGATCTGGGCTGCCGCGTGACGATCGTCGACATGCGCGAAGAGGCCCTCCAAGCCGCAGCCGAGACCCTTCGCGCTCGGGGTATCGACGTGCACCCGCTGCAGCTCGACGTGCGCGACCGCGTCGCGTGGGAGCGCGCGGCGGACGACATCGAGGCCCGGTGGGGCGCCGCTCCGTCGCTCCTGTTCAACACGGCCGGGGTGAACGGCTTCGGCCCGCTCGAGGAGGCCTCCTATGCCGACTTCGACTGGATCATGGGCGTCAACTTCGGCGGGGTGGTCAACGGCATCGTGACCCTCCTGCCCCGGATGCTCGCCGGCGGGACAGACGGGCACATCGTGTCCGTCGCGTCGATGGGCGGGTTCCAGGGAAGTCCCAGCGCAGCCATCTACGCCGCCTCCAAGGCCGCCGTGATCAACCTCATGGAGAGCTACGCGCTGACGCTTCCCGCGCAGGGAATCGGGGTCAGCGTGCTGTGCCCCGCGAGCGTCCGTTCCGACATCGCGCACACGCTCGATCGCCGGCCCGCCGAACTGGCTTCGGGCTCGAGCTTCATCACCGACGAGCGGTTCATCGAGCTGCAGCGTCGTCTGTACGCCGGCGGGATGGACCCGGTGGAACTCGCCGAGCACGTCCGGGAGGCGATCGTCGCCGACCGGTTCTGGGTGCTCCCCTTCACGGAGACCCGCGACGGCCTGCGTGCGCACTTCGACAGCATCCTGGCCGCGTACGACGACTGCGTCACCGACCCGGATGCGGCCGCCGAGCGCGCCCGCACCTTCGACGAGTACCGCGCGCAGTCCGCGCGCCTGCGCGATTCCTGATCCACGTCCCCAAGGAGAACGCCCATGCCTGTCGTCCCCCTCACCGAGATCGTCGGCCGCTCGTTCGCAGAGCGCTACGGCGTCCCTGCGGTCAACATCTTCAACGACCTCACCCTCGAGGCCGTTCTCGCCGGAGCGGTGCAGGCACAGTCGCCGGTGATCGTCCAGACCTCCGTCAAGACGGTGCGGAGCCTGGGCGCGAGCTTCATCAAGGCGATGTGGGACGATCTCACCCGCGACATCCCGGTGCCGGTCTCGCTGCACCTGGATCACTGCCCCGACCGCGACGTCATCACGACGTGCCTTCAGCACGGCTGGAACTCGGTGCTCTTCGACGCATCCGAACTGCCCGTCGAGGAGAACCAGCGACAGACCATCGAGGTCGTCGCCGAAGCGCGCCGCTTCGGGGCGCACGTGGAGGGCGAGATCGAGTCGATCCAGGGCGTCGAGGACGATCACGGCTCCGACGAGGAGAGCCAGCGGCAGAGCCTCGAGGTGCAGCTGGCGTTCCTGGAGGCGACGGGGGTCGACGTGTTCGCGCCGGCGATCGGCAATGCGCACGGCTCCTACAAGAGCACACCGGTGCTCGACGGTGAGCGCATCACGCAGATCGTCGAAAGTCGCCCCGTCCCCATCGCGCTGCACGGCGGAAGCGGTCTGAGCGACGATCAGTTCCGCGATCTGATCGCCCGGGGGTGCGCCAAGGTCAACATCTCCACGGCGCTGAAGGAGCGGTTCATGAAGGCGGAACTCGACTTCCTCACGCGCGCGCAGGCCGCCGGCACGTGGGATCCGCCGTCGCTGTTCCGGCACACGCGCCAGGAGGTCGTCGATCTCGTGGTCGGTCTGTGCGACACCTTCGGCAGTGCGGGGAAGGCCTGACATGCCCGCGCTGATCTTCGACTGCGACGGTGTGCTCGCCGACACCGAGATGCACGGACATCTGCCGGCGTTCAACCAGACGTTCCGCGAGTTCGGGGTCCCCATCGAGTGGTCGACGGACGTCTACGGCGAGAAGGTGCGCATCGGGGGCGGCAAGGAGCGCATGCGGAGCGAGTTCACGCCCGAACTGGCTGCACGCTGGGCGGAGTTCCCGGCGGATGCGGCGGCGCAGGACGAGCTCATCGCCGCCATGCATCGTCGCAAGACCGACCTGTACACGGCGCTCATCGCTGAGGGGCGTATCGATCCGCGCCCCGGTGTGGAGCGTCTGGCCCGCGAGGCTCATGAGCAGGGGTGGGCCCTCGCGGTCGCGTCGACCTCCGCGGAGCCGTCGGTCCGGGCTGTGCTGACACGTGCCGTCGGAGAAGACCTGGCGGCGGAGTTCCGTGTGTTCGCCGGAGACGTCGTTCCCCGCAAGAAGCCCGCGCCGGACATCTACCTGCATGCCCTCGCCGAACTGGGCATCGGAGCGTCGGACGCTGTCGTGATCGAGGACAGTTCCATCGGTCTGCGTGCCGCCGTGGGGGCGGGAATCGCGACGATCGTCACCAAGAGCGCCTACACCGGCGGTGAGGACTTCGAGGGGGCGTCCCTCGTCCTGGAGGACCTGGCCACGACGACCCTGACAGACATCGAACACGTGCGGGCCCTCGGGATCGCACACACGACGGAGGAATCATGAGCGCCGCAGACGTCAACGTGACGCGGTTCGTGCTGGAAACGGTCGCCGCCGAGATCGTCGAGAAGGAGACCTACTTCGGCGACCTGGACGCGGTGGTGGGAGACGGCGATTTCGGCTTCTCCCTCGCGCGCGGGTTCGAGAAGGTTCTGGAGGACTTGCCGGACTACCCCACGCAGAGCGCCGCCGCGATGATCCAAGCAGCTGCCATGACCATCTCCAGCCGGGTCGGCGGCACCTCCGGTCCGATCTGGGGAACGGGGTTCCTCCGCGCGGCGATGACCGCCAAGACGGCCGAGAGCCTGGACGGCGCGACGGTCGTGTCGATGCTCCGCGCCGCCGTCGAGGGCATCCAGGCCCGCGGGAAGGCGGAACTGGGAGACAAAACCCTCCTGGACGCTCTGGTACCGGCCACGGATGCACTGGAAGAGGCCATCGCCGCCGGCGCGGACTCCTCCGCTGCCGTTCAGCGCTTCGCCCAGGAGATGAGGGCGGCCGCGGAGCGGACGACGCAACTGCAGGCGCGGCGCGGCCGCGCGAGCTACTCGGGCGAGCGCAGCATCGGGTCGCCCGATGCCGGCGCAGTGGCCCTGGCCGTCCTCGCCGAGCGCGTCGCCGACAGGTGGCCCGAGCGTCAGGGCGGCGACGCGTCCCCACGAAAGGAATGACATGAAGAAGTTCGTCAACGACCCGAAAGACTTCGTCGCCGAGATGCTGCAGGGGCTGGCCCTGGCCAATCCCGACACGCTCGTCTACGTCCCCGAGTACAACCTGATCCACCGCAGCGATGCGCCCAGCGACGAGCGCGTGACGATCATCCAGGGGTCTGGCTCCGGCCATGAGCCGGCGCATGTGATGACCGTCGGCCCCGGCATGCTGACCGCTGCGTGCCCGGGAGACGTTTTCGCGGCCCCGCCCGTCGACTACGTCTACGAGACCATCAAGCGGCTCGCCTCGAGCAAAGGCGTCCTCCTCATCGTGAATAACTACACGGGGGACCGGATGGCGTTCGAGATGGCGCAGGAGATGGCGTCGGCCGAGGGGATCGACGTGCGCACCCTCTTCGTCGACGACGATGTCGCGGTGCAGGATTCGCTGTACACCGTGGGCCGCCGTGGGGTTGCCGGCAACTTCTTCGTCATGAAGGCCGTCGGGGCCGCCGCAGAAGCGGGCGCCGATCTGGACGAGCTCGTCCGCATCGGCGAGAAGGTGAATGCCGCCACGCGCACCATGGGGCTCGCGCTGACCGCATGCACTCCGCCGTCCAAGGGCACGCCGCTGTTCGACCTCGAACCGGACAAGGTGGAGTTCGGCGTGGGCATCCACGGGGAGCCGGGGCGCATGCGCGTCGAGCTCGCATCCGCAGACCAGATGGTGAACGACCTCGTGGAGGCGGTCGCGACCGACCTGCAGGTGACCGGCGCTGACCGGCTGGCGCTGATGATCAACGGGCTGGGCGGAACGCCGATCAGCGAGCTCTATCTCGCCTACGGCATCGCCCACCGCGCGATCACCGCCGGAGGGGCGCAGGTCACCCGGTCGTACGTCGGCGAGTACTGCACATCGCTCGACATGGCCGGGTTGTCGGTGACCGCCGTCCGGGTGGACGAGGAGATCGAGCAGCTCCTGGCCGCCCCCGCGGAGATCGCCGTCCGCGTCTTCTGACCGACCGCCGCAGTCCCCCGGTTCGACTCGAGCCGGGGGACTGCGGCGTCCTCCTGCCGATCGTCCTCAGGCCTGCGCCGTTGCGGCGAGCCGCCACAGGTCGCCGGGAAGCGTGCCGGCCGTGGCGACGGTGACCGCGCGCGCGGATGCGGCCGCCGGCTCCAGGTGCGCGACGCAGCCGTGGGCCGCCTCGATCCGCACCGCGACGCCGTGCGGGCTCAGGACGGCCATCATGGCGTCGACGATCTGCTGGCCGAGGCGCTCCTGCAGCTGCGGGCGCCGGGAGGCCGCGTCGACGAGGCGGGCGACGCGGCTCAGGCCGGCGATGTGACGGGAGGGTGCATAGAACACGTCGACCGTGCCCTCGAAGGGCAGGAGATGATGCTCGCACACCGACCGGAAGGGGATGCCGGTGACGCCTACGAGCTCGCCGGGCTGTTCGTTCTCGGTGAGGGCGACGGGGGCGCCGAGGGCCGACGCGGGGTCGCGCCCGATGCCGGAGAACAGTTCCAGATAGAGATCGGCGACGCGCTCGGGCGTGCGCATGAGGCCCAGGCGCTCGACGTCTTCACCGACGGCCGAGAGCAGCTCGCGGACCGCGGCGACGGCGCGCTCGCGGTCCACGGCGGGAGCGGCATCCGCCGTCCGTGGCGCCGTGGTCATCCGGGCGTCCCTTCCAGGCGGTCCACGAGTGCGAGCCCGCGGCGCGCCCACGCGATCTCGCCGCGGGCGCGCTCGACGAGGCCCTCGTAGGCGAAGCGCTTGTAGGCGATCGTGCGTTCACGGTCCTCGTCGGCCGTGACGGCCAGGCGACGCAGCAGCATGGGGTTGTCGACCGCGTCGATGCGGCGCAGCTCGCCCTCCCACTGCTCCAGCTCGCCCTCCCACTGCGCGATGTGGGCGCGCAGGAACGCGCGGGCCTGATCGGGTGTGGCGGCTTCCAGGTAGGCGGCGCGCAGGTGCGCGGGGTCGCGCACGCGCTGGTATTCGGGGGGCGAGGCGATCCACTCCAGGAACGCCCGATGCCCGGCGGGGGTGACGTGGTACATGCGGCGCGTACCGCGTTCTCCCCGCGTCTGCTCTTCACCCCGGATGAGGCCCTCGGCCTCCATCTTGCGCAGTTCGGGGTAGATCTGGGAGTCGGGTGCGTGCCACACGTGACCCACCGACACCGCGAACTGCTTCTGCAGGTCGTAGCCGGACTGCGGGCCGACCCGAACGAGCGCGAGGAGCGCGTAGCGCAGACTCATGGGTCTCCCTCCTCGGGCCTTGCGACGGTGAGTCGTCGTGGTGGATGCGGCATGAATGACATGAGGGGCCCGAGCGCGCGCGCCCGGGCCCCTCATGTCAGCGGGTCAGGACTGGTAGCCGGTGCGCCAGCCGCCCTGGTAGGACTGACGGACGACCGTCGAGTACGGCACGGGGCTGACCACGGCGCGGACCTCGGTCTGCTCGTGCTTCTCGACCGACGCCTTGGACGTGCCGCCGTTGGGCTCGCCCCAGACGACCTTGAGCTCGGTGCCCTCGGGGACGTTGGGGTCCACGACACCCAGCGACAGGCCGCGCTTCTCGTTGGCGCTGTAGCCGGTGAACATCGAGAAGCCGACCACGGTGCCGTCCGCGTCCACGACGGAGTCGTAGTTGGCCGAGCCGTAGTTGGCCAGCGGGAGGTCGAAGAACTTGTAGGTCGGGCCGTCCACGTTCAGCAGCGAACCCCAGACCTTCGCGAGGTCTTCGGCGTTCCAGGCGAGAGTGACCTTCTTGCGCTGGTCGTCCTTGTTCATCTTCTCCAGCGCGTCGCGGCCGATGAAGTCGTGGTCGAACTTCACGAAGGAGCCGTATCCCAGCTCCCACGGGGTCATGTAGTAGTCCTCGATGTTGTCCGACACGAACGAGCCGGCCAGCGTCCCGGTGGCCTCATAGCTGTCGACGCCGAGCCACTCGCGGTACGCGCGCTCCGCCTCGCCGGTGTAGATGGCGGGGAGGGGCGAGGGGATCCAGCCCGACTCCAGCGTGTTCGACGGGTAGGCGCGCGAGCCGACCGGCACGAGACCGAACTCGGCGCCGGCCTCGACGATGGCGTCACGGATCTCGTCGTGCTCGGCGTACGGGCCCCAGATCTCCAGACCGGGTGCACCGGCCATGCCGTGACGGAGGGTGCGAACCTCCTTGCCGGCGATGATCATCGTCGACATGTTGAAGAAGCCGAGCTTCTCCAGCGGTCCGCCGTTGAGCTTCTCGATGACGGCCCACGCGTTGGGGCCCTGGATCTGGAAGCGGTAGTACTGACGGCTCACGCTGTGACCGTACGGGCGCGAGGGCGAACGGCGGTCGACCGTGATGTCGAGGTTCGAGTAGCCCCCGGTCTCACCGTGGAACATCAGCCAGTTCGACGCCGGCGCGCGGCCGACGTACACGTACTCGTCTTCGGCCTCGCGGAAGAGGATGCCGTCGCCGATCACGTGGCCCGACTCGGTGGTCGGCACGTACTGCTTGGCCTTGTTGACCGCGAAGTTCGCGACCGAGTTGATGGCCGTGGCGCTGATCAGCTTGATCGCGTCGGAGCCCTTCAGGAACACGTTGTCCATGTGGTGGGACTGGTCGTACAGCACGGCGGTGTTGCGCCAGGCCTGCTGCTCCTTGATCCAGTTCTGGAAGTCCGCCGGCACGACGGGGTAGATGTAGGAGCCGATCTGCGAGTTGCGCAGCATCTCGACGGGGTTCTGCTGGTCGATCAGCTCTTGCAGGTTGTTGGCCATGGATGAACTCCTCTGTTCTTTCGGTGGACGCCCCGGTCGAGGCGCCCGGTGTCAGGCGAAGACGATGGTCTGGTTGCCGTGGCGGATGACCCGGTCCTCGGCGTGCCATTGGACGGCGCGGGACAGCACGGCGCGTTCGACGTACGCGCCCCGCGCCTGCAGGTCGTTCGCGCTCATCGCATGGGTGACGCGGGCGACGTCCTGCTCGATGATCGGACCCTCGTCGAGGTCCTTCGTGACGTAGTGCGACGTCGCGCCGATGAGCTTGACGCCGCGTTCCTTGGCCTTCTTGTAGGGGCCGGCGCCGATGAAGGCGGGCAGGAACGAGTGGTGGATGTTGATGACGGGCACCCCGACCTGGGTGAGGAAGTCGTCGGAGAGGATCTGCATGTACCGGGCCAGGACGACGAAGTCGACGTTTCCGGTCAGGAGCTTGACGATCTCCGCCTCGGCGGCGGACTTGTCCGGTCCCTGGGAGGGGATGTGGAAGAACGGGACGCCGAACGAACGCACCGACTCGGCGGTGTTGGTGTGGTTGGAGATCACCATCGGGATGGTCGCGTTCAGTTCGCCCCGGCGCTGGCGCCACAGCAGTTCGAGCAGGCAGTGGTCGCTCGTGGAGGCGAGGATCGCCATGCGCTTGGGCACCGACTGGTCGGTGAGCTGCCACGTCATACCCTGCGCGCCGAGGGTCTTGTCGAGGTCGGCCTCGATCTCGGGCATGGCGGCGGAGAGGTCGGGGCGGTGGAACACCACCCGCTGGAAGAACGCGCCGCCCTCCGGGTTGTCGGAGTACTGATCGAGCGTGACGATGTTGCCCTTGTTGCGGGTGATCAGCGACGTCACGGCCGCCACCAGTCCCGGCTGGTCGGGGCCGTGCACGATGAGGCAGGCGTGGTCGTGGAGCGATTCGGGGCGCAGAGGCATGGGTGCTGTCTCCTCAGGAGCGGGCGGCGACGTACTCGCCCGCCCACTTGGAGGTCGCGAGCAGTCCGCCGAACGTATAGAAATGCAGTCTGACATTGCCGGAGGCCGGGTTCTGCGCGAGCAGCGCCGCGAGGTCGGTCACGAACCGGTCGGGACCGGCGGTGCCCATGAGGTTCGTCAGCGAGAACCCGTATTTCTTCACGATCATCGCGTTGGCCCCGACGCCGAAGCGGCGCGCGAAGCCGATCAGCCGCTTCACGCCGGCCGGGCCGGGCGTGCCGATGCGGATCTCGGTGTCGATGCCGCGGTCGCGGACGGCCTGGATCCAGGCGGTGACGGGGTCGGTGTCGAACGCGAACTGCGTCAGGATGACCGCATCCAGCCCCTGCTCCTTGAGCGCGGCGGACTTGTCCTCCAAGTGACGCCACAGCACGTCGGCGGGGATGTCGGGGTGACCCTCGGGGTACCCGGCGATCGACACCTCCTTGACGCCGTACTGCTGCAGGATGCCGGAGCGGATGACCGAGAGCGAGTCGGGGTACGGGCCTTCGGGCTCGGCCGGGTCGCCACCGACGGCGAAGACGTGATCGGTCGCGCCGACCTCCTGCAGCCGGCCGAGGAACTCCTCGAGCTGGCCCTGGGACGACAGGCGGCGGGCGGAGATGTGCGGGACGGGGACGAAGCCCATGTCGGCGACGGCCTTGGCGGCGGCGACGCGCATGTCGAGGTCTTCGTTGCCGAGGAAGGTCACGTTGATCTTTGTGCCGGCCGGGATGGTGTCCCGTGCCTCTTCCAGACCGGGGATGTCCTTGCCGGTCATCTCCAACGAGAATCCGTCGATGAGACGCAGGGAGGCGGCGTTGTCCGCCGTGGGGGAAGTATGTGCCACTGATCGAGGTCCTTTCCGCTCTCAGTTGGAAGTCGTCTACGCCTTCCAACCCTGACATTACCTATGTGCATAGGGAATGTCTATAGGTAAATCCGCACTCAGTCGGTGTCGGTCGCCCCAGACGACACCGGAGCGCTCGACAGATCCGGCACCTTCAGAAGGAGCCTGGCCAGTAGGGAGTTGAGTTGATCGACCTCGGCCGCGCTGAGATCGCCGAGGATGATCTCCTGCCCCTCGAGCGAGATCGGCATCATCCGATCGTGCATCTGCGCACCCTCGCGGGTCAGATACAGCGGGCGGGAGCCGCGCGCACCATCGGCGGGAATGATCAGCCCGCGGCCGATGAGCGTGTTGACGCTCTTCGAGACCACTGCCTTGTTCATCGCCAGGAATTCGGAGATGTCGCTGGAGGTCGCGCCGGGTCGGGTCGCGAGTGCGGAGATCACCCGCCAGTCGTTGGTGCCGAGGTTGAACGACTGCCGCAGCAGCCGCGACTCCCGCCACACGAGCGCGTTCGACAGCAGCGCGATCAGCCGAGGGGTGAAGCTCACAGTGTCGATCACATCCGCCAGCGGCGTCGTGACGATCTCTGGGCTGCCCACGAAGAGGGCACCGGGGTCAGTGCCCAGGTCGCTAGTCAATGGGACTCCGTTCCGGCGACGGATCACGGCAGAATCCGTGACGCGAGTGTATCGAGGAGACGGTGCGGGGGTGCCGACACCCCCGTCGGCGTGCCGCCGGGACAGACGAAGGACGACGCGGCGGACATCCTCGGCCCGATGGGACGAGGATGTCGACCGCGGCCGCCCATCAGTGCGCCTGCGCAGCGAGCGCGGCGGCGTCGATCGTGGCGATCGAGCGGGTGTCCTGGAAGGCGCGGATGCCCTCGATGCCCTGCTCGCGCCCGAATCCGGACTGCTTCATGCCGCCGAACGGCGCCCGCAGGTCAAGCCGCGTTGCGCCGTGGTCGTTGACCCACACGTAGCCGCACACCAGCTGCGAACCGACGCGCGTGGCCGCGGCCGGATCCGCCGTCCACACCGAACCGCACAGACCGCCCCACGTGTCATTGGCCAGCGCGACGGCCTCCGCCTCGGAGTCGAAGCCGATGACCGGGATGACCGGACCGAACTGCTCCTGCGTCACCACGCGCAGCGAGGAGTCCGGGTTGACCACGATCGCCGGGCGAAGGAAGTTGCCGGCGGCCAGATCGCCACCCGGGAGCTCGCCGAACTCGCGCACGTCGGCGCCGGCATCCTTGGCCTCCTGGATGATCTCCTCGACGAACGCCTTCTGCACGGGGGAGTGCAGCGGTCCCATGGTCGTGCCCTCGTCCAGGCCGTAGCCGATCACGGCGTTGTCCAGTCGCTCGCTGAGCCCGGCGACGATCTCGTCCAGCCGGGAGTTGTGCACGTACACGCGCTTGGCGTTCATGCAGATCTGCCCGGTGGTGTCGTAGATCGCGGCGTAGAGGCGGTCCAGGTGGGTGTCGTCGATGACGGCGTCCTCGAGGAAGATCGCCGCGTCGTTGCCGCCCAGTTCGAGGGTCACCCGCGTCAGCGTCGAGGAGGCGAGCTCCATCATCCGCTTGCCGCCGTTGACGCTGCCGGTGAAGCAGACCTTGGCGACATCGGTGTTCGAGATCAGGCCGGACATGTTCTCGTCCTTGCCGGTGACGACGTTCAGGACCCCGGCCGGGAGCTTCTCGGCAAGTCGCTGGACGACCCGGGTAGTGGCCAGGGGCGCCGAGGGCGGCGGCTTGACGATCGCGGTGTTGCCGGCCAGCAGGGCGTGCGGGAGCGCAGCGCCGAGGATGGCGATCGGCCAGTTGAACGGCACGATGACGGTCACGACGCCGAGCGACTGGTAGGACACCACCGTCTCGACCGGGATGCCGGGAACGACGGGAAGGGTCTTGCCGGTGTCCACCTCGTCGGCGAGCATCAGGGCGAGGTTCCAGCGGATCTCGAAGACGAGGGCGTCGACCCAGGCCTCGAAGCGGACCTTGCCGTTCTCCTGGGAGAGCACCGCGGCGTCGGCGTCGCGCTCGTCGGCGATGCCGGCGATCGCCTCGGCCATCACGCGGGCGCGCTCGGTCGCGCCCAGCGCGGACCATGCCGGATAGGCGACCTTGGCGGCGGCCACCGCATCGGCGACGTCCTCCTTCGTGGCGGATGCCGCGTGCCCGACGATCACTCCGGGCTTGGCGGGGTCCGCGATCGCGAGCGTGTCGGAGGTGGAGCGCTCCGCCCCTCCGATGTACAGACCGGTTCGAATGGTCTCCAGCGTTTCAGTCATGACGATCAAGCACCTCTCTGTGACTTGGGTGTGCTCCGCTGCTGCGGGTAAGCACCACAAACAAGTTTACGTGCATTCTGGTTTACTTGTAAATCGCTTCGTGTTATTGTCGCCCCGTCGAGGTCCGAAAACCGGATCAGATCGCAAGCGAGAGTCGATGAGGACGCGCGCAGAGGCAGCCTCAGAGACGTCCGTGTCATCGATGAGGAGGCATGTGATGGGTGAGCCGACCCTTCAGGAGCGCGATGATCCGCGCACCATCCCGGAGCTGCAAGATCTCGCATTCGAACTGAGGTCAAAGCTGCTGCACCTGTGCGGAACCTACGAGGGTGCCGTCCACATCGGCGGCGACCTGTCCGCCGCGGACATCCTCACCGCACTGTTCGAGTACGGCTTGAATGTCGACCCGACCGACCTGCGCAACCCCGAGCGAGACCGCTTCGTGCTGAGCAAGGGCCACGCGGCCGTGTGCATGTACATCGCGATGTCCATCCGGGGATTCTTCTCCTACGAGGGCATCGTGGACACCTACGGCCAGCTGGACAGCGCCTACGGGATGCACCCGTGCAAGGTGCAGCTGCCGGGTGTGGAGTGCTCCACGGGGTCCCTCGGGCACGGGCTGCCGATCGCGGTCGGCATGGCGCTGAGCGCCCGCGGCCGCGGCGAGTCCCACCGGGTGGTGTGCCTGCTCGGCGACGGCGAGACCGGCGAGGGATCGGTCTGGGAGGCGGCCATGGCGGCACGCAGCAACGAGCTGGGCAACCTGGTCGCGTTCGTGGACCGCAACCGTCAGCTGATGACGAGCTTCGCCGAGGAACGGGTCGTCTTCGAGCCCTACCCGGACAAGTGGGCGGCGTTCGGCTGGAACGTCGTGCACGTCGACGGGCACGACATGGGCCAGCTGGTCGAGGCGATCGACGCCCTTCCGGGCACGGACAGTGATCGCCCCACCGTGGTGATCTGCGAGACGGTCAAGGGGAAGGGCGTCGAGTTCATGGAGCACAATCTCGCCTGGCACGCCGGCTCGCTCAGCGCCGCCGATCTGGAGCGCGCGATGGCCGCGCTCGAGGAATCCCATCAGAAGGAGTCCGTCTGATGCCCGTCACCTTCACTTTCGGAGAGATGCTCTCCGCCCGCTCCGTGATCGGAACGACCCTCGCCGAACTCGGCGACGAGCACGAGAACCTGTGGGTGCTCACCCCCGACATCGGCGCGACCCTGGTGGAGTTCCGCGACAAATTCCCGGAGCGCTTCCTGGACGTGGGGCTGGCCGAACAGGTGTGCGTCGGCATCGCCGCCGGACTTGCCTACGACGGGAACATCCCGGTCGTCTCCGGGATGCTGCCGTTCCTGAGCATGCGCGCGCTGGAGCAGGTGCGCTCCGACGTCTGCTACCCGAATCTGCCGGTCAAGATCATCGGCACGCACGGCGGCCTGGTCGGCAACGGCGGCTCCACCCACTACGCGGTCGAGGACCTGGCGCTGATGTGCGCGCTGACCAACATGACCGTCACCTCGGTGGGCGATCCGCTGATGGTGGGCGAGGTCATCCGCCAGTCGATGTCGATGGAAGGCCCGATCTACATCCGTCTGGCCGTCGGCAAAAAGGACAAGGTGCTCTACGAGCCCGGGCAGCACGAGGTCCGCATCGGCAAGGGCATCGTGGCGCGCGAAGGCACCGACGCGACGATCTTCACCCACGGCACGGTGGTGGCGCAGGCGCTGGATGCCGCGGACGAGCTCGCGAAGGACGGCCGGTCGGTGCGCGTGGTGGACATGTTCACGCTCAAGCCGATCGACGAGGAGCTGATCGCGCAGTGCGCGGTCGAGACCGGCGGCCGGTTCGTCGTCCTCGAGGACCACCTCGCCTACGGCGGCCTCGCTTCCCGCATCGCGGACGTGGTCGCCGACCGCGGCATCCATCTGTCCGCCTTCGAGCGCCTCGGGATCCCCCAGGTCTACGCCGGATTCGGTGAGGACGAGGAGCTGCGCGACAAGCACGGCTACGGACTGGCCGCGACCGTCGCCGCCACCCGCCGCGTCATCGCCGGTGGCCCGTGACGCCGATGCATCGCCCGCGCGCCCGAGGGGGAAACGAATGAGAACAGTCGCGGTCACCAAGATCGGCAGTCTGCGCGACCCGGATGAAGACGTCCGCGGCCGGATCGGGGTCGTCGACTTCCCCGAGCAGCCGCTGGGCGGGGAGGATGTCCGCATCCGGGTCGCGTACTCGGCGATCTGCGGATCTGATCCGCACCTGGCGGAGGGGTTCTTCGGCACCGACGTCCCGATCGGCCTGGGCCACGAGCTCTCCGGAGTGGTCGAGGCGCTCGGTGACCGTGCCCACCGCACCGGGCTGCAGGTCGGCGACCGCGTCGCCGGAAACTTCCTGCGCTTCTGCGGCACGTGCACGCCCTGCCGCGCGGGCAGGCAGCAGTTCTGCGAGCACATCCAGGACTACAACCGGCCCGGGATGGCCGAGACGGTGACCTGGCATGAGTCTCAGGTCTACAAACTGCCCGACTCTGTCTCGCTCCTGCATGGCTGCCTGCTGGAGCCCACCTCGGTGGCGGTGCGCATCGCGGACAAGACGCACATCAAGGTCGGCGACCGCGTCGCGATCTGCGGTGGCGGCCCCATCGGCCAGCTCGCTCTGCAGGTCATGAAGCGCAACGGAGCGACCTCGCTCACCCTCATCGAGCCGATCGCCGAACGGCGCGAGATGGCACTGCGACACGGTGCGGATGCCGTCATCGACCCGGTGGCGGAGGATCAGTACGCGCGGTCCGAGGGGATCACGCAGGGCGCCGGGTTCGACGTCGTCATCGACGCCTCTGGGGCTGCCCGTGCGGTGCGCGGACTTCTGGACATCGCCGCGAAGGGCGCGACGGTCATCTACGGCGCGATGTATCCGCATGACTTCGAGATGCCGTTGAACCTCTCCGACTACCTGTACCTGAAGGAGCTCACCCTCACCGGCGTCTTCGTCTCGCCGTACGCCTTCCCGCGCGCGCTGCAGATGCTGCCCTACCTGGAGCTGGACGATCTGACGCAGTCGGTGTTCGAGCTCGAGGATGCCGCCGAGGCGTTCGCCACGCACATCGGCGGCGCGTACCCGAAGGTGCTGATCCGCTGCAACGACATCGACGACCCGAGGAGGGCATCGTGACGCTCACCGGAGGCGAGCCGGTGCTGACCGCGATCCCCGCCCTCGAGGCCGTTGACATCGTGAAGAGCTTCGATGGCGTGCACGCCTTGAAGGGAGTGCGGCTGTCCGTGCGGCCCGGCGAGATCCATGCGCTCCTGGGCGAGAACGGCGCCGGCAAGTCCACGCTCATCAAGGTCGTCACGGGCCTGTACGCACCCGACTCGGGACAGATCCGCCGCAACGGCGAGGACGTCGAGTTCGCCAACGTGCGGGCAGCTCACAAGGCCGGGATCGTGGCGCTCTACCAGGAGCTGTCGATCGTGCCGACGACCTCGGTCGCCGAGAACGTGCTGCTCGGCGACCAGCTGCCCAGCCGGGCCGGCATCGTCAACGGCCGCGCCCTCCGCCGCCAGGCCCGGGAGCATCTTGAGCGGCTGAACCAGAAGATCTCGATGCGCAAGCTGGCCGGCGACCTCTCGCCGGTGCAGCAGACCATGGTTGCCGTCGCGCGCGCCCTGGCCACCGATGCTCGGGTGCTCATCCTCGACGAGCCGACGGCATCCCTCACCGACACCGAGATCCGCGAGGTGTTCGCCGTCCTGCGCGCCCTCCGGGACGAAGGCGTGGCGGTCGTGTACGTGTCCCACCGGCTCGAGGAGGTATTCGAGCTGTGCGACCGCCTGACGATCATGCGCAACGGCGAGACGATCGTCACGAAGGACGTGGCCGACACGACGATCAACGAGGTCATCTCGACCATGGTCGGCCGCAACGCCGACTCGCTCTACCCCGAGCGGGGGACGACCTCGACTGAGGTGGCCCTGGTCGTGCAGGATCTGCAGGGGCGCCGCGTCAAGGACGTGTCGTTCACGGCACACGTCGGCGAGGTGGTCGGTATCGGCGGTCTCGCCGGCTCGGGTCGCAGTGAGCTGCTGCGTATCCTCGCCGGCGCGCAGCGGTCCGCGTCCGGGACGATCACCGTGGCGGGCGCGGAGGTCCCGCGGCACTCCGGCGTGGGCCGGGTGCTGGCCGCGGGGATGGCGCTGGTGCCCGAGGAGCGCCGCAGCCAGGGAGTCCTGCTCGGTGCGTCCATCCAGGACAACATCGCGCTGGCCAACATCGGGGCGGTGAGCCGCGCGGGCCTGGTCTCGCGCAAGCGCATCGCGGAGATCGCCAGCCGGGGTATGGCCGATCTGCAGATCAAGGCCCGCAGCCCTCGCCAGACGGTCGGCGAGCTGTCCGGCGGCAACCAGCAGAAGGTCGTCCTGGCCAAGATGCTCGCCCGCCGCCCCAAGGTGCTGCTGATGGACGAGCCCACGCGGGGCATCGACGTCGGCACGAAGGCGGAGATCTACCGCCTCATCCGGGAGCTCGCCGCGACCGGCACCACCGTCATCGCCGTCAGCTCCGAACTGCCCGAGCTGATCGGGATGTGCGACCGCATCCTCATCATGCACGAAGGCTCCATCTCCGGCGACGTCTCCGCAGAGGGCGCCGACGACGAGCTCCTCCTCTCCCATGCCTACGGAAGGTCCACCTCATGACGATTCAGAAGGAGCCGACCCGGACCGGGGCCATGATGGCCCAACAGTCCCGGACCGCCGGCCGCGTGCTCGTGCAGAGCGGCACGATCGTGGCACTGATCCTGCTCATCCTCTTCTTCTTCGCGATGCGCCCGGACACCTTCCTGTCGTTCGTGAACATCCGCAACGTCCTGTACCAGATCTCGATCCTCGCGATCATCGCGGGGGCGCAGACGATCGTCATGGTCGTCGGGGACTTCGATCTGTCCGTCGGGGCGACCTCCAGCCTCGCCGGTGCGGTCACGGCCGCGCTCCTGCTCGGGGAGAACCCGATGGGGGTGGCTATCCTGGCCGGTCTCGCGGTGGGGCTCTTGGTGGGCCTCGTCAACGGCGTGCTGATCGCCTATCTGCGCCTCTCCGCGTTCATCGCGACGCTGGCCACGATGACCTCGGTCATCGGCCTGGCATACATCGTCACCGGCGGCACGACGGTGTTCGGGCTCCCGGCCGAGTTCAACGAACTCGGCCAAGGCCGGTTCCTGAACGTGCCGCTGCCGGTGTATTTCGCGGTCGCGATCTCGGTGCTCATCTGGGCCCTCTTGCGGTTCACGACCCTCGGACGACGCCTGCACGCCATCGGCGGCAACGAGGAGGTCGCCCGACTGTCCGGCGTCAATGTGCGCTGGGCGCGGATGCTCGCCTTCACCATGGCCGGCTTCATCTCCGCGATCGGCGGCATCCTGCTGACCGCGCGGCTGGGCAGCGCCGCGGCCGAGCAGGGCGGTGACAACACCCTGTTCTCGGTGGCGGCGGTGTTCCTCGGCATGACCGTCATCCGTTCCGGCGCGGCAAACCTCGGCGGCACCATCGTCGGCGTCGCGATCATCGGCGTCATGAGCAACGGCTTGAACATCCTCGGCGTGAACGCCTACATCCAGCAGGTGGTGACCGGGCTCATCATCATCGCGGCGGTCGTCCTGTCCGGACTCAAGACGCGGGAGAGATAGCACCACGATCCCGCGCGATCAGCACGCGGACACCCGGTCCGCGTGGGCACCAAGAAGCACATCAGCGCAGTCACACGAAGGAGTAGCAACATGCGAACCAGATTCAAGATCGCCGCGGCGGTCGCCGTCGCGACCGCTCTCGCACTGACGGGTTGTTCCAGTTCGGCCGACGGAGGCGGCGCCGGCGGCGGAGGCGGCGACGAGCCGTTCAAGGTCATCGCGTTCACCTCCGGCAACCAGACGCCGGTCGGTGCCTGGTGGGTCAAGGCCGTCACCGCGCAGGCCGAAGAGCTCGGCTGGGACCTCACGATGATCCAGGGAGACTTCGACTTCCAGAAGATGAACCCCGCTGTCGAGAGCGCGATCGGCCAGGGCGCCGACGTGATCCTCGACGGCTACACCGATGTCTCATCGATCGGTTCGATCGTCACCGCGGCGAAGGACGCCGAGATCCCGATCTTTTCGATGGACGCCGGGACGGAGGCGACCGATGCGTTCGCAACCAACATCACCACCAACCAGCAGCAGATCGTCGACAAGACGGTGGAGGCGATCGGCGAGTCGATCGGCGGGCTGGAAGGCAAGACCATCATGGTCATCGGGCACGACCCGCACGCCGGCATCCGGCTCCGCTCGGCGCTCGCCGTCACGGCATTCGAAGAGGCCGGCGCGACGGTCGTCAGCGGCGAGCCGCAGCAGGTGACCAGCCCGGCGACGGGGCGCACCGAGGCGCTCAACTTCGTGTCCGACCACCTCTCCGCCAACCCCGACGGGCTGGATGCCGTGTGGACAGGCTGGGACGACGCCGCGCTGGGCGCAGGGCAGGCCCTCTCCGAAGCGGGATCGACCGCGCCGGTCACCGGTGTGGACGCTCTGGCCGAGACCCTCGCGGCGATCGAGGCCGGCGGCAACATGATGGCCACGATCGACCAGCCCTGGCCGGCCGTGCTGGACATGCTCATCGAGGATGTCCGGGCCTACCAGGAGGACGGCGAGCTGCCGGCCGAGAACTTCGTCGACGTCGACGTGACCCTCGTGACGAAGGAGAATGCCGCGGACACCACTCCGTCGGACCAGCTGGGCTGAACCACCTCGTGGGGGCCGGGCGACCGGCCCCCACGTCTTCCCCGTCATCTCGCACCACGAAAGAGAACCCCCATGCGTTTGCAAGGCAAAGTAGCCGTCATCACCGGTGGCGCCAGCGGAATCGGTCAGGCCACTGTGCTGAAGTTCGTCCGAGAGGGCGCCCAGGTCGTCATCGCCGACATGAATCCCGCGCAGGCCGAGGAGGTCGTAACGCAGGTGGACGCGCTGGGATTCGAGGGCTCGGCCACGGCCGTGCGGACCGACGTGTCGGTGTACGCGGATGTCGCCGCGGCGGTGGCCCGTGCCGTCGAGGTGTACGGCCACCTCGACGTCATGTTCAACAACGCCGGCATCGCCGGCGGCAAGCCGCTCCTGGACCACGACCCGGAGGTCGACTACGCCCCCATGATCCGCGTGGATCAGGACGGCGTGTACTACGGCATCCTGGCCGCCGGCCGCCAGTTCCGCGACCAGGGCAGCGGTGGGGTCATCATCAGCACCTCGTCGATCTATGGCGAGCAGGCCGCGGAGCTGTCCTTTACCTACAGTGCCGCCAAGGCTGCCGTCATCTCCTTCACCCGCTCCGCGGCGTACGAACTGGCCGAATACGGCGTCCGCGCGCTGGCCATCACGCCCGGGCGGGTGGGCACCCCCATCATCAACCAGTTCAGCGAAGAGCTGCGCGGCACCTTCGCCGCCGAGCAGCTGCGCAACAAGATGACCGAGCCGGACGAGATCGCCAACGTGGTCGCGTTCCTCGCCTCGGATGAGTCCAACGTGATCAACGGCACTGTGGTGCACGTCGACGACGGGTACTCCGTCTTCAAGCAGCGACTCGACCTGCCGACCTTCTAGAGAGCGGGAAAGCCGTGACCGGAGAATCCGCCTCGCGCATCGCGCTCGATGTCGCGTGCCACCTCAACGTCCTCGTCCCGGACCTCGCGGCAGGCACGCTGAGGGCGGCCTTGGATGCGATCGCGGCGGCAGGCTACGCGCGCGTCGTGCTGCCGCCGCTGGACGCGGAGGCGACCGACGCCGCCGCGCTGCGCGCCGCCTTCATCGACCACGGTCTGCGGCCCATCACCATCGCCGGGCAGGCGCCGGGTGCCGACGTCTCCTCCGCGGATGCGGACGAGCGTGCTGCCGGTGCCGCGGCCCTGCGGGCGAGCGTGGACCTCACGATCGCGCTCGGCTCGGACCAGATGAACGGCGTTCCGTACGGTCTGTTCGGCCATCCGTCGGGGCCCACGTCCCGGGCGGCGTTCGAGCGCGCTGCGCACGAGGTCGGCATGGTCGCGGACTACGCGCACGAGCGCGGCGTGACGATGACCTTCGAAGTGCTCAACCGCTACGAGACCTCGGCGGTCAACACCGCGGCCCAGGCTCTGGAGTTCGTCGCGGCCAGCGGTTCGGCGCATCTGCGCATCCATCTGGACACCTTCCACATGGCCGTTGAAGAGTCCCACATGGCCGCGGCGGTTCTGCTGGCCCTGCCCGCACTGTCCTACCTCGAGCTCGGACAGTCCGGCCGCGGCCCGCTCGTCGAGGGTTCGGTTGACGTCGAGAACATCATCCGCACAGCCCTGGATGCCGGATACACCGGTCGCTGGGGCGTCGAGGCCTTCTCGCGCCCCGTGCTGTCGGAGGGAGCCGCCGACATGCTGGCGATCTGGCGCTCCCCGTACGACCGGGGCGCCGAACTGGCCGCCGACGCGATGCGCCTGATCGAGCGGGCCGCGAGGCGACACCCACCAGAGCCGGACCGCCCCGCGGCTGCCGCTCGAACCGAAGAGGACCTGGCACTACGGAGGAACGAATGACGATCACCACCGAATCCGACAACCGGCTCTTCGTCGGCGGCGAATGGCGGCCGGCCCGCTCGACGGCGCGGATCGAGGTGGAGGACCCGTACGCGCGCACCACCGTGGGAGTCGCGGCGGACGGCAGCTTCGACGACGTGGACGCGGCGGTCCACGCCGCCCGCACGGCATTCGACCGCGGCCCCTGGCCGCGGATGGCCCCCGATGAGCGCGCCACCTATCTGGAGCGTCTCGCCGACGAGCTGGAGCGCCGTGGCGAGAGCACCGCGAGCCTCGTCACCGGCGAGATCGGGCAGCCGGTGGGCTTCTCCCGCATCGTCAACATCGCCCTGCCCACGCGGCATCTGCGCTACTTCGCCGACATGATCCGCGGTTTCGCGTTCGAGGAGCAGCGCGCCAACGACGGCGGGCCGGGCATCTCGGTGGTCCGCCTGGAGCCGGTGGGCGTGGCGGGGCTGATCACCCCGTGGAACTACCCCCAGTCCATCCTCACCGCCAAGCTCGCCCCCGCGCTCGCCGTCGGCTGCACCGTGGTGATCAAGCCGGCGGCCGAGACGCCCTTGGACGCACTCGCCTTGGCCGCCGCGGTCGAGGCCGTCGGATTCCCGCCCGGCGTCGTGAACGTCGTCACCGGCGGTCGCGAGACCGGCGACGCCCTGGTCAAGCATCCCGGAGTCGACAAGATCGCCTTCACCGGCTCGACGGCAGCCGGTCGCATCATCGCCCGCAACTGCGGCGAGCGTCTCATTCCGGTGACGCTGGAACTCGGCGGCAAGTCCGCTGCGATCGTCGCCGAGGACGCCGATATCGAGGTGGCACTGGCCGGCCTGCGCTCGGGCTCGTTCATGAACTCCGGTCAGACGTGCTTCCTCCTCTCGCGCGTGCTGGTCCCGCGCACCCGCAAGGACGAGGTCCTGGAGGGCTTGGTCGAGTTGGCACGCTCCTTCCGTCTCGGCGACCCCCGCGACCCCGCGACCGACATGGGCCCGCTCGTGTCCGAACGGATCCGCGGGCGAGTGCGCACCATGGTGGAGGATGCGCGCGGCGACGGCGCGCAGATCCTCACCGGTGGGCGGGACCTGCCGGGTGAGAGCGGCTATTTCTATGAGCCCACGATCATCGCGGGTGCCGCAGCCGACTCCCAGATCGCCCGCGAGGAGATCTTCGGCCCCGTCGTGACGGTCTTCGAATACGACGGTATCGACGAGGCGATCGCCCTCGCCAACGACTCCCGCTATGGTCTCGGCGGCGCGGTCTTCTCCGCGGACACAGCGGCCGCGCTGGATATCGCCCGTGCCGTGCAGACCGGCACGATCGGCGTGAACGGATACGCACCCGATCTGGCGACGCCGTTCGGCGGATACAAGGAATCGGGCCTCGGGCGGGAACAGGGCACTGAGGTTCTGTACAACTACCTGAACACCAAAGCCATCAACACGAGCATCGGACAGTCCGCATGAGAGCAGCAATCGTCAACGCCTTCGGCGGTGGGTTCGACATCGAGGACATCGATATCGCCCGGCCCATCGGCCGGGAGGTCCTCGTGGACGTCAAGGCGTCGGGGCTGTGCCACTCCGATCTGCATTTCGCCGTGAACGATTTCGGGATGGCGCCGCCCATGGTGCTCGGCCACGAGGTCTCCGGGATCGTCGCAGCGGTCGGACCGGAGGTCAGCGAGTTCACCGTCGGCGACCACGTGGTCGGCTCGCTCGTCCAGTTCTGCGGCGCGTGTCTGGAGTGCCTCAGCGGGCGCACGGTGAGCTGCCTCCGCCCCGAGGCCACGCTGCGTGCCGACGGAGCACCGCCCAGGCTGAGCCGCCGGGGCGAGCCGATCCTGGCGGCGATGGGGACCGCCGGTTTCGCCGAGCAGGCGCTGATCCACGAGAACCAACTCGTGTGCATCGACCCCGCCGTCCCGTTCCCCGAGGCGTCGGTGCTCGGGTGCGGCACGATCACCGGTGCCGGCGCCGTGCTGAACGCCGCCGGCGTGCGCGCGGGCGAGGCGGTCGCGGTCATCGGTCTGGGCGGTGTGGGCCTGAACGTGGTCAGCGGTGCCCGCCTGGTGGGGGCCTCTCGGATCATCGGCATCGACTTGAACGACGAGAAGCTCGAACTGGCCCGCGCATTCGGCGTGACCGATGGGATCAACGCCGGCGAAGGCGACGTGGTGGCGAGGGTGCGCGAACTGACGGGCGGAGGCGTCGATCACGCGTTCGAGGTGATCGGGCGCAAGGAGACCGCCGAGCAGGCGATCGCCATGCTCCGAGTCGGCGGAACCGCGAGCCTGATCGGCATCCACGGTGCCGGTGGCATGGTCGAGTTCGACGCGAACGGGCTGCTGCGCGAGCAGAAGAAGGTGAACGGGGTCTACATGGGATCCGCGAACATCAAGCACGACATCCCGCTCTACGCGTCGCTGTTCCTACAGGGCAGGCTGAACCTGTCCGATCTCATCGCATCCGAGATCGCCATCGACGAGATCAACGAGGCCTATGAAGAGCTCGGCTCCGGCAGGACCGCTCGGACGGTGATCACCCGCTTCTGAGAGCGAGACGTCGATGCTCAACATGGCCGCGCAGGCGTTCGAGTTCGTCGGTCTGAGCGGTTCGGACCATCTCGGTATCCACCTCGGCACCTTCCACATGGCGATCGAGGAGGCGGACATGTCCGAGGCGATCCGCCTCGCGTTCCCGAAGCTGCGCTACCTCGAACTCGGCCAGTCCGGCCGCGGCCAGCTGAGCACCGGAGCCGTCGACGTCGTCGGCATCGTCGCACACGCCGTGGACGACGGATACGCGGGCTGCTGGGGCGTGGAGGCGTTCAGCCGTCCGGCGCTGTCGCCGCAGGGGGGGCCGACATGATGGCGATCTGGCGCGAGGTCTATGACGATGGAAGCCGGCTGGCCGGTGACGCGATGCGTGTCATCCAGCGTGGATGGTCGGTGAGTACGGTGGGTCGCCGTTCGCAGCGGCTGGCTCGCGGCGCGACAGTGTGACAGTACGAGCGACGGATCGTCCGTCCAATCGATGCACCCAGGAGATGACATGACCACTCTCACTCAATCCGACACGCTCTTGGACGCCTCCGTGTTCGCGGGCAGGATCTTCATCGACGGGGAGTGGGTCGCCGGTGGCGCGGGCGAGATCCCGTCGATCGAACCGGCCACCGGCGCCACGCTCGCGATGGTGGGCATGGCCGACGGCGCCGATGTCGCCCGTGCCGCCGCGGGGGCGGCCCGCGCGCAGAAGGAGTGGGCCGCGCTGCCGCACCCTGCTCGAGCGGCCGTGCTTCGCCGGGCAGGCGCGCTATGGGAGCAGTACGCCGATGAGATCTCCGGGTGGAACATCCGAGAGGTCGGAGCGATCCCCGCGCTGGCTGGATTCGCCCTCCACGTGAGCGCTGCCGAATGCTATGAGGCATCCGCGCTGCCTTCCGCTCCCCTCGGTTCGATCCTTTCCAGCGAGGAGCCGCGCCTGTCGCTGGCGCAGCAGATCCCCGTCGGCGTCGTCGGCGTCATCTCGCCCTTCAACGTGCCGCTCATCCTCGGCATCCGCGCCGTGGCGCCCGCCCTCGCCCTCGGCAATGCGGTGCTCCTCAAACCCGACCCCCGCACCGTCATCACCGGCGGTGTCGCGATGGTGCGCATCTTCGAAGAGGCCGGTCTGCCTGCCGGGGTGCTGCAGCTTGTCCCCGGCGGTGCCGAGGTCGGCGAGAGCATGGTCGCGGACCCGCGGGTACGAGTCATCGCCTTCACCGGCTCGACGCGCGCCGGCCGGGCCGTCGGGGAGATCGCGGGGCGCCACCTCAAGCGTGCGCACCTCGAACTCGGCGGTAACTCGGCCTACATCGTCCGCGAGGACGCCGACGTCGACAAGGCAGTCAACCTGGCGACCTGGGGATCGTTCCTGCACCAAGGCCAGATCTGCATGACCGTCGGTCGTCACATCGTGCACGAGTCGCTGTTCGAGGAGTACGTGCACAAGCTCGCGGCGAAGGCCGACTCTATGCACGTGGGCGACCCCGCCGCGGGACAGGTCCACCTCGGCCCGCTCATCGACGAGGTGCAGCGGGACCGCGTGCACAACCTCGTCCAGGACGCCGTCGCCGGGGGCGCCCAACTGCGCGCCGGTGGTACGTACGACCAGCTCTTCTACCGACCGACCGTCCTCGCGAACACACCGAAGGACGCCGCGGCCTATGCGGAAGAGGTCTTCGGCCCCGTGGCATCAGTCGTCCCCTACTCCACAGACGAGGAGGCGATCGCGCTGGCGACCGACACGGAGTACGGCTTGTCGCTCGGTATCGTCACCGCCGACGCGCTTCGCGGCCTGGAGCTGGCGAAACGGATCCCGACGGGCATCGTGCACATCAACGACCAAACCGTCAACGACGAGGCGAATTCGCCCTTCGGCGGCGTGGGCTCGTCCGGCACCGGCTCGCGCCACGGCGGAGCTCAGGCCAACATCGACGCGTTCACCGAGACGCGCTGGATCACCGTGCGGCGCGAGCCAGGCGCGTACCCGCTGTGATCGCCGGCGATGCGGGGTGCGTTGACCTACGTCGACGGTGCGGCGCACCCCCCGCCGCGCGATAGCGTCGTGAGGTGCGTATCGACGAGGATGCGTCGGCACCGCGACATCCCGTGGGTGCTGTCGACCAGGCGCTGCAGCTTCTGCTCCTGCTGCGGATGCACCCCGAACTGAGGGTGACCGACGTCGCCCGCGAATTGGGTGTGGCCCCCTCGACGGCTCATCGCCATCTCTCCACCTTGCAATATCGCGGCTTCGTCACCCAGGACCGGATCACCCGCGCGTACCGCACGGGTCCCGCCCTCATCGAGCTGGGCTTCTCCAGCACTCGCGCGATCGACCTGAGGAGCGTGAGCGAACCTCATCTCCGCGCCCTCAGCGTCGCCCTCCGCGAGACGGTGAACCTCATGGTGCTCCAGGACTCCTCCGTCCGGTTCATCGCCGGCTTCGAGGCGGACCAGCGGACGCGCACGCACGTGCTGACGGGGACCCTGCTTCCGGCCTACGCCACGTCAGGCGGCAAGGTGCTCCTGGCGGAGTTGTCCAGGGAGGAGCTGCGGGCCCTGTACCCGCGGGCCCTGCGGCGCTTCACCCCGCACACGAGGACCTTCACCCAGCTCCTGGACGAACTGGCCCTGGTCTCCATGCGCGGATATGCCGTCAACGATCAGGAGAGCGTCACGGGGCTCCGCGCGATCGCGGTGCCGCTGCGCGACCGCGGGGGCACCACCATCGCGGCCGTTGCGATGTCGGCGCCCAGCGCCCGCCTGTCCGACCGTGGCATCCGCGAAGTCGTCGTCCGTCTGCGCGGGTGCGCTGCCGGCATCCGCGCGCACCTCACGCGGTGAGGGGTATCGGCCGATTCCGCGATGCGGAATCCCTCAGGGCGCCGGCTTTACCGCAGGTGCCGCGGGTTGGTTGGCTCGGAACCACTCGCGCCGCGACGAAGCGTGCCGAGTCGAAGGGACCAGATTCGATGAAGATCGATGCTTTCTGCCATCTCCTGCCGACCGCGTATGCGGAGCGACTGTTCGCGATCACCGACAGCGCCGTGGCACGCAACATCCAGAAGCGCGTGAGCGGCGTGCCCGCCCTCGTCGATCTGGACGAGCGCTTCCGCGTGATGGACGAGTTCGGACCGGACTACCGACAGATCATCAACACCGCCGCCCCGCCGCTGGACGACCTGGGGCCGCGGGCCCGCACCGCCGAGTTGGCGCGCATCGCCAACGACGGGATGGCCGACCTCGTGGCCCGGCACCCGGACCGCTTCGAGGGATTCTGCGCGGCCGTCGCGCTGGATGACGTCGACAACGCGATCGGCGAGGTGGATCGTGCGTTCGATGAGCTGGGCGCCGTCGGGGTGCAGATCTACACGCACGTCAACGGCGGACCCATGGACCAGGAGCGGTTCTTCCCCTTCTACGAAGCCGTCGCCCGCCGCGGCGAAAAGATGATCCAGGTCCACCCCTGCCGTGACTCCAGCTGGTCGGATTACAAGACCGAGGAACGGTCCAAGTTCGAGATCTGGTGGACGCTGGGCTGGGAGTACGACCTGTCGGCGTTCATGTCGCGGCTGGTGTTCTCCGGCGTCTTCGAACGGCTCCCCGACATCAAGATCCTCATCCACCACGGCGGGGCGATGATCCCGCACTTCGCCGGCAGGGTCGGCCCGGGGTGGGACCAGCTGGGGTCGCGAACTCCGGCGGACCAGGCCGAAGACATCACCGGTTATCCGTTGACGCAGCGGCCCATCGACTACTTCAAGAAGTTCTACGTCGACACGGCGTACTTCGGAGCGGGGGACTCGATGCGCACGGCGATCAAGTTCTTCGGTGTGGATCACACCCTGTTCGGCTCCGACACCCCCTTCGACCCTGAGAAGGGCCCCGGCTACATCCGCGACACGATCGCCAATCTGAACGACATGGACATCCTCACCGACGCCGATCGTGACCGCATCTACAGCGGCAATGTCACGGCGCTGCTCGGGCTGGACAAGGACGCGGCGCCGAGAGCGTCCGTCGAATCGGAGGTTTCACTGTGAACACATCCATCGCGCGCCGGCTCGGCGCCATCGCGCTCGCCGGAATCGTCGCGGCGTCGCTCGCGGCCTGCTCCGGCGGGGACGGCGGAGCAGACGCCGGCGCGGGAGAGGGCGGGGGCGAGCCGGAGAAGGCGTCCCTCACCGTCGCGATCAATCCGTCCACGCAGTTCGCCCCGCTCTACTACGGGCTGCAGGAGGGCATCTTCGAGGAGCACGGGCTGGAACTGGAGATCATCCCGCAGACCGACATCGCCGCCATCGTCTCCGGCCTGGCCAGCGGCACGTATGACGTCGGGTTCGCCACGGTGGTGCACGCGGTGACGGCCAACGCCAACGGAATCCCCATCCGCGCGATCTCCTCCATCGAGGGGCAGATCCAGGAGGACGACGAGGGCACCCTCACCATCGCGTCCGCGGAGTCGGGCATCACCGACTTCGCCGGGCTGGAGGGCAAGCGCGTGGCGACGGTGGGCCTGTCGTCCCACAACACGCTCACGATGTGGGAGCTCGTCGACCGCGCCGGCGGCGACACGGCCTCGATCGAGCTGGTTCAGCTGCCGTTCGGGCAGATGGCCGCCGCGCTGGACAGCGGCGACGTGGATGCGGCGATCATGCAGTGGCCGTTCGCGGCGGAGGCCCTTGCCGCCGGAGGCGTGGAACTGGGCTATAACAACCGCGAACTGTTCGAGGGCACGGCCACGACGCTGTTCAACACGTCGCAGTCCTTCGTGGATCAGAACCCCAACACCGTGCAGGCCTTCGCCGACGCGATGGCCGAGTCCATCGAGGGGGCCAGTGCCGATCCGGAGACAGCGAAGACCGCCCTCGTCGACGGCCTCGGCATCACGGAGGAGCAGGCTGCGGGAGCGCGGTGGAACATCGGTGGCGACCCGGCGCTCAACGTCGACGCGTTCGAGGTGGCCCGCGATCTGCTGGTGAAGTTCAGCACCGACGACTCCGCGAAGGCGGCTCTCGAAGAGCTCGACGTCTCCACGATCGTGTGGCCGGGCGCGCTGTAGGAACCGGCGAGCGGGCGAAGGGAGAAGATGCGATGCTCAGCGCCTCGCGATCCTGGCTGACGTGGACGCTGCCGATCGTCACCGTGGCGGCGGTCCTGCTGGCATGGCAGGCAGTGACCGCCGGTGGCTGGGTGAGCCCGTCGCAGTTCCCCACGATGTCCGACACCATGGTGGCGCTCGGGCGGGAAGTGGCCACCGGCCGGGTGTGGCCGGCGGTCGGCGCCACGCTCGCGGGGTGGGTCATCGGGATGGTGATCACGATCCTGCTGGGTCTGCTCATCGGCACGGCACTGGCTTTCAACGCCTTCGCGCAGCGCAGTGCGGCGCCGGTGATCGAGATCTTCAAGGCGATCCCGGCGATCGCGATCCTTCCGCTGGTGATCCTGATCGCCGGCTCCACCCTGCCCATGAAGGTGTTCCTGGTGTGCTTCGCCGCCTTCTGGCCCTTCCTCATCCAGGTCATCTACGGGGTGCGCTCGATGGACCCGATCGTCCTGGACACCGCGCGCGCCCTCGGGGTGCGTGGTGCGCGCCGGTTCCTCATGGTCAGCGTGCCGAGCGCGTCCCCGTATCTGGTGACGGGGATGCGCATCGCGTCGGCGCAAGCGCTGATCCTGTGCGTCGTCGCCGAGATCGTCGGCGGGGCGGCGGGCATCGGGCGCAACATCCTGCTGGCGCAGAACACCGGAGTGGTGGCGTACCCGACCATGTACGCCTACATCCTGGTGGCGGGGATCCTCGGCATCGCTCTCACGGGGGCCTTCTTCCTCCTCGAGAAGCGGGTCATGCACTGGCACGAATCGCAGCGGAACATCCGTGAATCGAACAAGGTGGGCGCGGCATGAGCAGGATGACCACGAGCCTCGTGCCCACGGTACGGGTCCGCCGGGGGAGCAGTCCCCTGCGCCGAGTGGGGCAGGCGCTCACACCGGTGTGGCTCCCGCTGCTGCTCATCGCCGTGTGGTGGTTCGTCTCCGCCGAGTCGGTGTCGCCGTTCTTCCCCCCGCTCAGCGACATCCTCGTCGACACGTGGGATCAGTGGGTGGTGTTCGGAGCCTGGACCAACGCGGTCGCGAGCCTGCGCAACCTGTTCATCGGCTATCTGCTGGGGACGCTGATCGGCGTCGTCGGGGGCTCGCTGATGTGGCGTCTGAAGTATCTGCGCATGGCGGCCAACCCGATCATCTACTTCCTCTACGTCCTGCCCGCCCCGGCGCTGCTGCCGGCGATGATCGCGATCTTCGGCATCGGCGATGTCCGTCAGATCGCCCTGATCGCGCTCGGATCCATCTGGCCGACGCTTCTGAACACCCTCGACGGCATGCGGGGCATCGACACGGTGAAGTTCGATACGGCCAGGGCGCTGCGGCTGGGCGGATGGCGGACGTACACCAGACTCGTCCTCCCCGGCGCGGCCCCTCAGATCGCGGCGGGACTGCGGGCCAGTCTCACGGTGGGCATCGTCCTGATGGTGGTCAGCGAGATGGTCGCCGCCAACTCCGGGATCGGGGTTTTCATCCTCCAAGCACAGGCGGAGTTCGCGATCAAGAAGATGTGGACCGGCATCCTGGTCCTCGCCTTCATCGGGACCGCCCTCAACTACCTGTTCGTCTTCGTCGAGCGCCGCGCCCTCCGCTGGTACTACCGGTCGCGCGCCCTCGGATCGTCGTAAGGAACCCTCATGTCTGCATCAGCCGTTTCCACTCCCACTGCCACCGAGACCGTTCTCGCCGTCGACGGGCTTCGCAAGATCTACAACGAGGGCACCGCGCAGGCCAACATGGCCATCGACTCGGTCTCCTTCCACGTCGACAAGGGTGAGTTCGTCTGCATCGTCGGACCCAGCGGTGCCGGCAAGACGACGCTTCTGCGCTGCATCTCGGGGCTGGCCTCCCCCAGCGCGGGGTCGGTGACCTTCGAAGGTCGCCCGCTCACACAGGTGCCCGAGCAGCTGGGCCTGGTGTTCCAGGACTACAGCCGCTCGCTGTACCCGTGGATGACGAACGGGGAGAACGTCGCGCTGCCCCTGTCCGCCCGTGGGCTGTCTCGCGCCGAGCGTGCCAGCCGCGTCACGGAGACCCTGCACAGCGTGGGCTTGGGGCATGTGGAGCGGAAGTACCCCTGGGAGCTGTCCGGCGGGATGCAGCAGCGGGTCGCGATCGCGCGCGCCCTGTCGTACCGGCCTGAGCTCCTCCTCATGGACGAGCCCTTCGCATCCGTGGACGCCCAGACCCGGTTCGACCTGGAGGACCTCATCCTCAGGGTGCGCGAGGACCTCGGCATCACGGTCGTCCTCGTGACGCACGACATCGACGAGGCGATCTACCTCAGCGACCGCATCATCGTCCTCTCCAAGAACCCGAGCATCGTCCGCGAAGTGGTCGACGTCGGTCTGGGTAGCGAACGGAGCCAGGTCGAGACGCGGGCGAGCGAGCAGTTCCTGGCGCTGCGGCGGCACCTGATGTCACTGGTGATGCCGAAGGACGCGTCGTGAGTGTCGCGGCAGGCGAACGACGGAAGGACGAGCGATGACAATGGTCGACGAGAAGGCAGCGGGGCCGGTGTTCGGTCATCTGATCGCCGGTGCAGAGCGGTCGGGAGAGCGCACGTTCGAGGTGCACAACCCCAGCCGGACCTCGGAGGTGGTCGGGGTGGTGGCCGACGGGACGGCCGCCGATGCCGTCGCTGCGGTGGAGGGCGCCGTTTCGGCTGCCACCGCCTGGGCGGCGACCTCCGTGACCGAACGGGCGGAGCGCCTGCTGCGGATCGCCGACGCGATCGACGCTCATGCCGCCCGCCTCATCGACCTGGCCACCCGTGAGAACGGGAGCGTGGTCTCGACCATCCGCCGCGAGGTCGCCGCCGCTGCCGAGTCGTTCCGCCTTGTCGCGGCCTACCTGCCGGCTGTCCTGGAGCCGACGGCCGTCGACGGGGCGGGCGCCGGGGAGTTCGTGCGGGTCGAGCGGCGCCCCTACGGCGTCGTGGCCTGCATCGTGCCCTGGAACGCGCCCGTCCTGCTGACGGCGAACAAACTGGCCCCCGCGATCGCCGCGGGCAACGCCGTGGTGCTCAAGCCCTCGCCGTTCGCGCCGCTCGCGGTGTCGCTCCTGGCAGGCCTGGCCGCTGCGGAACTCCCGCCGGGCGTCGTCAACATCGTCAACGGCGACGCCGACGTCGTGCGTGCGCTGCTCGCGGACCGCCGCGTCCGGAAGGTCTCGTTCACGGGCGGCGGGGCGACGGCGCGGCACATCATGCGACAGGCGTCTGAGTCCCTCCTGCCGGTGCACCTCGAGCTGGGAGGCAACGATCCTGCCGTCGTGCTGGAGGATGCGGATCTCGCCCACACGGCCGAGCGCATCGCACTGTCGGCTTACCGGCGCGCGGGTCAGGTCTGCTTCGCCACGAAACGCGTGTACGTACCGCGCAGCATCGCCGAGGAGTTCCGCGGCCTGCTCGTGCAGAGCGTGGATCGCATGGTCGTCGGGGATGCCTCCGACGAGCGGGCCGACATGGGGCCGGTCAACAACGCAGGCCAGTTCGAGCGGGTGCAGGCGCTGCTGGAACGCACGCGCGCGGCGGGACGTGACGTCCGCGTGCTCGGGTCGCAACTCGACCCCGCCAGGTGGGCGGACGGGTATTTCCTGCTCCCCGCCCTCGTCCTCGACGCACGACACGACGACGAGGTGGTCCGAGAAGAGCAGTTCGGGCCGATCCTCCCCGTCATCGAGTGCGATGACGAGGAGCAGGCCATCGCTCTGGCCAACGACACCGACTACGGCCTGTGCTCCTCGGTGTGGTCGCGCTCGCCCGAGCGCGCGCTCGCCGTCGCGGACCGGCTCGAAGCCGGAGTGACGTTCGTCAACAGTGCGATGTTCTCCGCGACAGGCACGCGGGAGATTCCGATGGGCGGCTGGAAGCAGAGCGGGATCGGCTGGGAGGGCTCGCCCCACGGCATCGACGAGTACCTGCAGTTCCACAGCGTCGACGTGCAGGCGCTGCCTGCGCGTGGTGCGGCGTGAGCGGTGCGGAGCGTTCGGCCGGACACCTGATCGTCGACGCGCTGCGCCAGGCGGGTGTCACGCACCTCTTCGCGAACTTCGGCAGCGACCACCCCGCGATCATCGAGGCGCTCGCAGCCGACCGTGAGGCCGGGATCGACTCTCCCGCGGTCATCCTGTGCCCGCACGAGTACACCGCGCTGAGTGCCGCCCACGGCTATGCGGCCGTGACGGGCAAGCCCCAGGCGGTCTTCGTGCACACCGATGTCGGAACGGCCAACCTCGGCGGCGCGGTCCACAATGCCGCGCGCTCGCGGGTGCCGGTGTTCATCTTCGCGGGGCTTACGCCCTACACCCTGGAGGGTGAGCTGCCGGGGAGCCGGAACTCCTTCGTCAACCACCTTCAGGACGTCCCTGACCAGCACGGCATCGTGCGGCCGTACGTCAAGTGGAGCTACGACATCCGCACCGCCGCCAACGTCCCGCAGATCGTGCACCGATCTCTGCAGGTGGCTCGCAGCGCACCCGCCGGCCCGGTCTATGTGACCGCGGCGCGGGAGGTGCTCGCCGAACGGGCGCCCGACCCGCGTCTGGAGGTGGCGCAGTGGCGGCCCGTCGAGCCGTCTCCGGCGCCCGCGGATGCGGTGGACGATCTGTTCGCCGCCCTGTCTGGGGCGGAGCGGCCGGTCGTCATCACCACGTATCTCGGCCGATCGCACGGCGCCGTGGGGGCTCTCGTCCGGGTGGCGGAGAGACTCGGGGTGGCCGTCATCGAGCACAACGCCGAAGTCGTCAATTTCCCGCGCGACCATCCGCTGCACGCCGGCGACGATCCGCACCGGGTGATCGCCGACGCCGACGTCATCCTCGCGATCGACACCGACGTGCCGTGGGTGGACGCGATCAGAACGCCCCGCAGCGGCGCCTCGGTCTTCGTGGTGAACGAAGACCCGCTCCAGGAATCGCTTCCCCTCTGGTACGTGCGCGCCGATCGCTTCATCCGCGCCGACAGCGCACTCGTCCTCGCTCAGCTGGAGGAGCGGTGCGCTCCCACGCCCGATGGCCTCGCCACGCGGCGCGCTGAGACGGCCGCAGAGGACAGCCTCGCGCTTCGGCGAGCGTGGGCCGAGGAGGCGGATGCGGACATCCAGGCCGATCGCCTCACGCCCGCCAGTGTGTCCGCCACGCTCTCCGGACTGCTCGACGACGACACGATCGTCGTCAACGAAGCCATCTCGGCGGCGCCCACGGTCTGGAAGCACCTTCCCCGCCGGCTGCCGGGAACCCTCTACGGCAATCGCGGCACATCGCTGGGGTGGTCCGGCGGTGGAGCGTTGGGAGTCAAGCTCGCCGCACCCGAACGCACCGTCGTCAGCATCGTCGGCGACGGGACCTTCTTCTTCAGCGTCCCCTCTTCCACCTACTGGGTCGCCCACCGCTACGGGCTGCCCGTGCTCACGGTCGTCCTCGACAACGGCGGCTGGAACGCGACCAAACGCAACGTCGAGCGGATCCACCCCGACGGGATCGCCGTCCGTTCCGATCGCTACTGGGTCAACCTCCAGCAGAGTGCCGACTTCGGCGGCATCGCCGCCGCGGCCGGGGAGGCATGGGGTGCGATCGTCTCCGACCTCAGCATGTTGGAGGGCGCTCTCCGCGCGGGACTGGAGCGAGTGCGGGCTGGGATCTCGGCGGTCGTGACCGTCCGGATGGAACCGATCTCCAGCCAGCCCGACGAGCCCGTTTCCACCGAAGCCCACTCCCACGCGTCACAGCACACCCACTCGAGCCCGGAAGGACACCGATGAGCATCGCCGACGAACCACGTCCCTATCTCCGCATCGCCACGGAGGAGGCATGGGCGCCGCCGGAGATGTTCGACCTGTATCGCCGGCACCTGTCCGACGGGACCATCCGCGACATCGGCTTCTCCAGCCTGGTGGGGTACTTCCTCGGCTCATCCCACCCGCAGCCGCGGGCCGTCGTCGAGCGCCTGCAGGACGCGGCGGAGGGGCGGATCGCCGACATGGATGCGAGCGGGATCGACCACCAGGTGCTCGCGCTCACCGCCCCCGGCACCCAGGTCCTGGACGCCGAGGAGGGCATGGGAGTCGCACGGTTGGCGAACGACCGGCTCTCGGCGATCTGCCGGGCGAACCCGACACGATTCTCCGCGCTGGCCGCGGTGTCGTACGAAGACGTCGATGCGGCTGTCGCCGAGGTGCGCCGGGCCGTGACCGAGTTGGGCCTGAAGGGCCTGATCCTCAACGATCACATCCGTGGCTCGCACATCGACCACCCGCGGTTCGCGCCGATCCTCGCCGAGCTCGAGGCGCTGGATGTGCCGCTGTACCTGCACCCGAACACGCCGCCGGACAGCATGATCCAGCCGTATCACGAGGCGGGGCTCGACGGTGCGGTGTACGGCTTCGGCGCGAGCGCGGGCCTGCACCTGCTGAGGATCATCACGTCGGGCGTCCTCGACCGTCACCCGAATCTGCGACTGGTCGTGGGGCACCTCGGTGAGGGGCTGCCCTTCTGGCTGCACCGCATCGACCACATGCACGCGAAGCAGGTCGCGTCCGGCCGCTACGAGCAGATCAAGCCGCTGCGCCAGCGCCCGTCGGAGTACTTCTCGACGAACATCTGGCTCACCACATCGGGCATGCCCTGGGCCCCGGCGATCATGTTCACGCGTGATGTGGTGGGGGCCGACCGCGTCATGTACGCGATGGACTATCCCTACCAATTCGACGCCGCGGAGGTCGCCGCGCAGGATGCGCTGCCCATCAGTGACGAGGAGAAGGCCGCCTTCTTCGAACTCATCGCGAGGCGCGTCTTCGCGCTCGATTTCTGAGTTCCCCCTCCCCTGCGGCACGGGGAAGAGCGCCTCGTTATTCAATCGTTTCGTGACGGGCGTCACGAAACGCTTGACAATCGCCGGACGGCGCAACAGGATCACAGGTGTCGACACACGGTCGTGCCGATCCCGCATACGGGAACGGGGCTCGCGTCCGCGTCGACGCCTACCCGTCCATGAGCTCGCGCTCACTGTTGTGAAGAGGTCCGTCAATGAAGAAGGCTCTTGCTGCCGCCGCACTGGGTGCGGCCGCCGTTCTCGTCCTGAGCGGATGCACCGACTCCGCCGCGCCCGAAGGATCCGCCGACCCGAGCGAGGGCTCGTCGGGAGAACTCACCCCGGTGCGCGTCGCGGCGCTGCCCATCGCGGAGACCGGCGCCCTGTGGGCGGCGATCGACGAGGGGATCTTCGAAGAGCACGGCCTCGACATCGAGGTCGTCCCGGCTCAGGGTGGTGCCAACGCGATCCCGGCCCTGCTCAGCGGTGACATCCAGTTCGCGATCGGCCAGCCCTTCGGCCCGATCCGCGCCGATCTGCAGGACCTCGGCGTCGTGGTCGTCGGCGACTACGCCAACAGCCTGGACGAGGGCACCGACGTCAACGCCGTCGTCGCGTCCGCCGATTCCGGCATCACGCGTCCGGCCGACCTCGCCGGCAAGAAGGTCTCGGTCAACACCATCGGCGCCGCCGGTGACCTCACCATCCGCAAGGCCGTGGAGGACGACGGCGGCGATCCCTCGACGATCGAGTTCGTCGAGGTCGCCTTCCCCGACGTCCCGGCCCAGCTGGAGGCGGGCACGATGGATGCCGCATGGGTCCCCGACCCGTTCCGCGGCATGATCCTCGGCGAGGGTGGCGTGTCGGTCGTCCAGCCCTACCAGGTGACCATCCCGGGCCTGACAGTGCTGACCAACATCACCACCCAGGAGATGCTCGACAACGACGCCGAGCTCGTGGAGTCCTACTCCGCAGCCATGGAAGAGGCGCTGGCCTGGGCCAACGACAACGAGGAGGCGGTCCGCGACGCGATCGCCACCAACCTCGAGATCCCGGCGGAGGCCGCGGCCGGCATCACGCTGCCGGTCTTCACGTGGGAACTGACGATCGAGGACATCCAGACGCTGGGCGAAATGGCCGTGACCTTCGGCTACATCGACGCGGAGCCGGACTACGACCGGCTGATCCAGCAGCAGTAACAGCGGCGGGGCGGGATGCCGCGGCTCGCGCCATCCCGCCCCGCCCCTGTTCCGCCTGCCGTCCCGATCGAAGGGCCCCCATGGATCTCGCCTACTCTCCGCCCGCCGCGGTGACCCACCCCGCGCCGGCTAGCGCACCCCAGCGCAGCCGCCGACGCGGAATGCGCAAGCTCGTGCTGGGCTTCGCCGGCATTCTCGGCTTCCTCCTGACGTGGCAGCTGCTGCCCACCGTCGGCATCGTGAACCCCGCCTACTTCCCGACCGCGACCGACACGATCGCGCAGCTGTTCGTCCAGTTCCAGGATCTGGAGTTCTGGCGCAACGTCGGACGCACCCTCACCGCGTGGGGGCTGGGACTGCTGATCGCCACGGTGCTCGCGGTGGTCCTGGGGACCGTCATCGGCCTGGTGCCGTTCCTGCGCCGCGCGACGCACACCACGGTGGAGTTCCTGCGTCCCATCCCCTCCGTGGCGCTCATCCCGCTGGCGATCCTGGTGTTCGGATATCAGCTGCAGTCGGCCCTGCTGATCATCGTGTTCGCCAGCTTCTGGCAGGTCTTCATCCAGGTGCTCTACGGCGTCGCCGACGTCGACACGGTGGCCCGCGACACCGCCCGCAGCTTCGGGCTCACGCGCGGCTCGCGCATCGTCAACCTCGTCTTCCCCACCGCGCTGCCCTACCTCATGACGGGCCTGCGCCTGGCGGCGACGGTCGCGCTCATCCTGGCCATCACGGCGGAGATGTTCATCAACAACCCCGGCATCGGGCGCGTGCTGATGCTCGCCCAGGCCGGCGGGCAGTGGACGACGGTGTACGCCCTGGTGATCGTCACCGGGTTGCTCGGGCTCGTCATCAACCTCATCTTCCGGGTCATCGAGCGCCGCTCGCTGTCGTGGCACCAGTCCGTCCGCGGGGAGGAAGTCCTGTGAGCGCCCTCTACACGAGCACCGTCGTCACGCCGCGCCGCCGGTCGCGCACGTGGACCAAGCTCGGCCAGAACACCGCCTTCGCCCTCGGCCTTCCCCTCCTCCTGCTGGTGATCTGGGGGCTGTGGTCCACGGTCGCCTCGGCACGGTTCTTCCCAGGTCCGCTCGTGATCCTGGACGCCTTCATCAGCACGTGGATCGGTCCCGCCTTCTTCGCCGACGTCCTGCCCAGCCTCGGCCGGCTCGCGATCGGCACCGTGCTGGCGGTGGCCATCGGCATCGCCGCCGGCACCGTGATCGGGCTCGTCCCGTGGTTGCGGGAACTCCTCGAGCCGGTCTTCGAGTTCTTCCGGGCGGTCCCCCCGCCCGTGCTCATCCCGATCGTCGCCGTGCTGGTGGGCGCCAACGACCTCATGAAGGTCGTGGTCATCGTGACGGGGGCCATGTGGCCGGTGCTGCTGAACACGATCGAGGGGGTGCGCTCGACCGACTCGGTCATGACCGAGACCGCCCGTTCGTTCGCCCTGACGCGGGGGGAGCGACTGCGCTACCTCGTGCTGCCCGCCGCGAGCCCGCGCATCATGGCCGGTGTGCGGCAGTGCCTGTCGATCGCCCTGATCCTCATGGTGATCTCGGAGATGTTCTTCTCGTCGTCCGGTCTGGGGTTCCAGATCGTCTACTTCCAGCGCAACTACCTCATCGCCGAGATGTGGGGCGGCATCGTGCTGCTCGGGCTCATCGGCGTGCTGCTCGCGGTGATCTTCGGGTTCGCCGAGCGCCGGGTGCTGCGCTGGTACCACGGAATCAAGGAGGTCGAGCATGCCTGAGACGCTGCTCAAGGTTGAGCACCTGAAGAAGGTCTACGAGTCGTCCACGGGCGATGTCGAAGCCATCGGCGACATCAGCTTCACGATGAACGCCGGCGAGCTGGTGTGCATCGTGGGGCCCTCCGGATGCGGCAAGACGACGCTGCTCAAGTGCGTCGCCGGGCTCCTGCGACCCACCGCAGGCGTGGTCGAACTCGACGGCAAGAAGGTCACCGGCCCGCCGCCGAACATGGCGCTGGTGTTCCAGGAGTATGGGCGGAGCCTCTACCCGTGGCTGACCGTGCGGGGCAACGTCGAGCTTCCGCTCAAGCACAAGAAGCTGAGCCGCGCCGAGCGCGACGGCCTGATCGACGACGCCCTGCAGGCGGTCGGGCTCGACCACGCAGCCAAGAGCTACCCGTGGCAGTTGTCGGGCGGCATGCAGCAGCGCGTGGCGATCGCCCGCGCGGTCGCGTACCAGCCCGAGGTCCTCATCATGGACGAGCCGTTCGCCGCCGTCGACGCGCAGACGCGCGCCGACCTGGAGGACCTCGTGCGCGCCCTGCACCGCGACCGCGGGATGTCGATCATGTTCGTCACGCACGATATCGACGAGTCGGTGTACCTGGGTGAGCGGGTCATCGTCCTGTCGAAGTCGCCCACGTGGGTGCAGGAAGACCTCGCGATCGACCTCGCCCCCGAGCGCGACCAGATCACCACGCGCGCGCTGCCCCGCTTCACCGAACTCCGCACGCACGTGTACGAGCAGATCCAGCGCGCCAAGCGCGGTGAGGCCATCCGCCCGGGGACGCCGGCGTGACCACCACGGCGGCCGCGACCGCAAGCGCGGGCGGGGCTGCCGGTGGGCCGGTCATGATCCGCAAGCCGCGCCAGCTGCTGCTCGCCTTCTTCGGCGAGTACGTGTGCGACCGCTATTTCCAGCCGCTGCGCACGAGCGTGCTGCTCACGGTGCTCGAGGGCGCAGGGGTGGCCGCGTCGGCGGTGCGCACGAACCTCGACCGGATGGTGCACAGCGGGCTGCTCGAGCGGCGCCGCCTCGGCCGCGAGATCGCCTTCGAACTGACGCCCCACGGCATCGAGGTCCTGCGGGAGGCGTCCGGCCGCGTCAACGGCCCTGCGCCGTTCGAGCCGAAGGGGGAGGGGTGGACGCTGGTGACCTTCAGCGTCCCCGAGCACATGCGCACGCTCCGCCACCGCCTGCGTGCGGCTCTGACGTGGTCGGGCTTCGCCCTGGTGCGCGACGGACTGTGGATCGCGCCCGGAGAGGTGGATCTCGCGGCCGCGATGGATGCGATCATCCCCGACCTGCCGCCCGGGTCGGTCAACGCCTTCGCCGCGAGCGAGCTGCCCGGGTTCCCGATGGACGAGGCGGTCCGCGCGGCGTGGGACGTCGAGGGGATCCGCCGCGCGCACGAGGAATTCGCCGCGCGGTGGGAGAGTCACGGCGAGGGGGATGAGTCGCATCCCCTGTCCACGCGCGTGCTGCTGGTCGCCGACTGGCTCGCGCTCCTGCGCGCCGACCCGCGTCTTCCGCGGCAGTACATGGACGCCGACTGGCCCGCCGACCGCTCGTTCGAGCTGTTCCAGCGCCGTCATCGCGAGTTCGCCTTCCCCGCCGTGCGGGACTTCGCGAACCTCGTCGGCTGACGCGCCGTCGGTCGCATCCAGCCGCACGGTTCTGCTGTACGCGGCTGGAAACCGCTACACGCGCGGCGTGTACCGGGCGCGCAGGTCGCCCTTGCGCACCTTGCCCGACGCGGTGCGCGGCAGCTCGTCCACGACGATCGCGTTCTTGGGGATCTTGTATCGGGCGATCTTGCCGTCCAGGTGCGCGCGGACCGCCTCGGTGTCGACGGATGCGCCCTCCCGGACGGTCAGCACCGCCCATGGAACTTCGCCCCACCGCTCGTCCGGGACCCCGATCACGGCGACGCCGGTGACGTGCTCGATGTCGCTGAGCAGGTTCTCGACTTCGGCGGGATAGATGTTCTCGCCGCCGGAGATGATCATGTCCTTGAGGCGGTCGGCGATGAAGAGGTAGCCCTCGCCGTCGAGGTAGCCGAGGTCGCCCGATCGGAACCAGCCGTCGGCCGTGAAGGCGTCGGTGCTCGCCTCGGGCAGCCCGTGGTAGCCGAGGAACACGTTCGGTCCCGAGATCTCGATCTCGCCCACGGTTCCCCGCGGCACCATCGCGCCGTGCTCGTCGGCGATCCGCACGTCGGTGAAGAAGTGCGGGACGCCCACGCTGCCCTGCTTCGCCCGTGTCATGTGCGGCGCCAGCGACGTCGCGCCGGGGGATGTCTCGGTCATGCCGTAGCCCTGTGAGAACGACAGGCCGCGCTCCTCGTACGCGTTGAGGATGCGCGTGGGCACCGCCGAACCGCCGCACGTGAGCTTCGCGAGGGTCGAGAGGTCGGTGGCCGCCCACTCCGGGTGATCGGCCATGAGCTGGTACGTGGTGGGGACTCCGCTGAGCATCGTGACGCCGTGGCGCTGGATCTGCGCGAGGGCGCTGCCCGGCTCGAACCCCTTCTCCAGCACGATGGTGGCGCCCTTGAGGATCACCGGCAGGGCGCCCATCCCGAGCGAGGCGACGTGGAAGAGGGGGGAGATCATGAGCGCCACGTCGGTGGAGACGACGTCGTAGTCCACGATGCAGTTCATGGAGACCCACGTCAGGTTGCCGTGACTGAGGACCGCGCCCTTGGGCCGCCCGGTGGTGCCCGACGTGTAGATGATCGCGGCCGGATCCCCCAGCTCCACGTCGGCGTCGGCGTGGCCCCCGGACGCGCCGCGCAGTGCGGGCGCCAGGCCGGCGGCATCCGCGCTCCCCTCCCCGGTCACCAGGACGTGGGCGATCCGCGCGGCCTGGACCCCGGGTGCAACGCGCTCGGTGAACTCGGGGTCGTGGATCAGCGCCACGGCCTCCGAGTCGGTCAGCACGTGGGTGACCTCGGGGGGCGCGAGCCGGGTGTTGACGGGGACGAACACGGCGCCCAGCTGCACGGTGCCGAACAGCACCTGCAGGAACTCGGGGCTGTTCTCGCCGAGATAGGCGACCCGGTCGCCCTTGCCGACGCCGCGCTGGCGCAACACCGCCGACACGCGGTCGGCGGCGTCGGCCAGCTGGCGATACGTCGTCTCGTGCCCGTCGAAGACGAGCGCCGTCTTCTCCGGCGACTTCAGTCGCCGCTTGGTCATCCAGGAGCCGAGGCCGTGGTTGTGCATGGAACTCTCCGTCGAGTTGCTCGGCGCCCCGAGGGGCGCACGGGTCAGGCGTAGAAGCGGTACAGGCCTCGTGCGACGATGGCGGGCTTGGAGCCGCCCTCGATCTCGATGGTCTGGTCGACGGCGAACTGGTAGCCGCCGGCCACCTCGGTCACCTCGGCGATGACGGCGTTCATGCGCACGCGCGCGCCGACCTTCACGGGGGAGACGAAGCGCACCTTGTCGAGGCCGTAGTTGACCTTCGTGGTGACGCCCTCGAGGTCGAACAGCTCCGACCAGAACTTCACCGTCAGCGACAGCGACAGGAAGCCGTGCGCGATGGGGGCGCCGAAGGGGCCGGATGCGGCGCGAGCCGGGTCGACGTGGATCCACTGGTGGTCGTCGGTGGCGTCGGCGAAGAGGTTCACGCGATCCTGCGTGACCTCGAGCCACTCCGACCAGCCCAGGTCGGTGCCGGCGAGGCTCGGAGCGTCGGCGTATGCGGCGATGGTGGTCATGGTGTTGCCTTTCGATCAGAGGAATGCGGACACGCCGGTGAGGGCGCGGCCGACGATGAGGGAGTTGATCTCGTGCGTGCCCTCGTAGGAGTAGACGGCTTCGGCGTCGGCGAAGAATCGCGCGACGTCGTTCTCGAGGAGGATGCCGTTGCCGCCGACGACCTCACGCGCCAGGGCGACGGTCTCGCGCGCGAGCCGTGCGGTCTGCAACTTGGCGAGGGCGGAGTTCTCGTCGAGGTACTCGCCGGCGTCCTGGCGCGCCGACAGCTGGACGATCATGCCCAGCGACGAGGTGAGGTTCGCCAGCATCCGCGCCAGCTTCTCCTGCACCAGCTGGAACCCGCCGACGGGACGGCCGAACTGCTCGCGCTCGCGCACGTAGCGGACGGCCGCGTCCAGCGCGCCCGCCTGCAGGCCCGCCGCGATCCACGCGACGTCCGAACGCATGACGCGCAGGATGCGGGCCACGTCGGCCCAGCCGTTCACCTGCAGCAAGCGGGCCGACGCCGGCACCCGGACGCCGTCGAGGGTGACCACGGCGTTCTGCATGGGGCGCAGCGACACCTTGCCGGTGATGGTGCGCAGCCCGACGCCATCGGCGGTGCGCGGCACGAGGAAGGCCTTGATCAGTGCGTCTGCGGTGTCGCGGGCGAAAACGGTGAGCACGTCGGCCGTGTCCGCTCCGCCGATCCAGCGCTTCTGGCCGTCGATGACCCAGTCGTCGCCGTCGCGGCGAGCGGTCGTGGCGAGCCCGCCGGCGATGTCGGAGCCGTGCCCCGGCTCGGTGAGGGCGAAGACGCCGGCGAGGTCGAACGAGCGGATGCGGGGGTCGAGCTCCGCCGCCTGTTCGGGCGACCCGCCGTGCCGGACGGTGGCGCGGAACAGCCCCGACTGGGCGTTGTAGAGCGTCGCGACGGAGACGTCGGTGCGGGCCAGGACGTAGTTGCGGAAACCGGAGAACATGCTCGACGCCGCCTCCGCGGCATCCACGCCCTGCGGCTGCATGAGATCCAGGGGGACGAGGGCCTCGAGGATCGCCGGCGGCATGGTCGCCGATTCCCACGCGTCCGCCAGCAGCGGCCGCACCTGCTCGTCGAGCACGCTCTGCAGTCCGCGCAGCGCGTCCCGGGCGGGCGCGCTCAGATGCGTCGGCGCGAACCCGAACGGGTCGATGCCGAACGTCGCGTCGCTGGTCAGCACGGGAGCGTCAGCCTCCCAGTCCGAGAAGACGTGCGGCGTTGTCCTTGAGGATCCCCGGCATGACTTCGGGCTTGAGGGCGGTCTGCTCGACGTCGCGCATCCAGCGGTCGGGGGTGAGCAGCGGGAAGTCGGAGCCGAACAGCACGCGGCGCTTGAGGTAGGAGTTGGCGGCGCGCACGAGCTGCTCGGGGAAGTACTTCGGGCTCCAGCCCGACAGGTCGATCCACGTGTTGTGCTTGTGGGTCGCCACCGACAGCGCCTCGTCCTGCCACGGCACGGAGGGGTGGGCCATGATGATCTGCAGGTCGCCGAACTCCGCGGCCACCGCATCCAGCAGCATCGGGTTCGACAGCGCCAGGCGGAAGCCGCGACCGCCGGGCATGCCCGCCCCGATGCCGGTCTGGCCCGTGTGGAACAGCGCCACCACGCCGGCGTCCTGCAGCGTCTCGTACAGCGGGAACCACTGCTCGTCGCTCGGGTCGAACCCCTGCACGGTGGGGTGGAACTTGAAACCCCGCACGCCGTGGTCCTCGATGAGGCGCCGGGCTTTGTCCACGGCGGCGGCGCCCTTGCGGGGGTCCACCGATCCGAAGGGGATCAGCACGTCGTTGTTGCGTGCGGCGCCGTCGGCGATCTCCTCGCTCGACAGCGGCGGGTGGCCGAGGTTGGTCTCGGAGTCGACGGTGAACACCACCGCCGCCATCTTCCGCTCGCGGTAGTAGGCGGCCACGCCGTCCAGGTCGGGGGCGCCGTCGTCGGTGCTGAAGTACTTCGCGGCGGCTTCGGCGAGGTCGGACGGCAGCGAGGCGTGCCCATGCCCGTCGACCTCGATGTGGACGTGGACGTCGATCGCGGTGATCGCCTCGAGGTCGATCGCGGATTCGTAGCGGGTCATCGTCGGCCCTGAGCGCGGGGGGTCAGGCGCCCGGCGCGGGCCGCTGCAGGTCTTCGGGCAGCGGCGGGAACTTCTCGCCGACCGACTGCAGGGGGCCTACCGCATCGGCGAAGCCGTCCTGCAGCGCGTCGTACGACCAGCCGCCGTCGTGGTAGGCCGTGGCCACCGGCTCGGGGTGCGACCACAGCTGCAGGCGGTCGCCGCCCACGCCGATGGCCTGGCCGGTGACGCCGGCGGCCGCATCCGAGGCGAGGTAGGCGATGAGGCCCGCGACGTCGTCGCTCGTGCCGAAGCCGAGGTCGTGGCGGAAGAACGCCGGCATCGGCTCGCCCTTCTCGTCCGCTTCGACGGCGGCGGCGAAGTACGGCACGGTCGCCGTCATGGCCGTGGCGGCGACGGGGATGACGGCGTTGACGGTGATGCCCGCCTTCTTCAGCTCCAGGGCCCACGTGCGCACCATGCCGACGATGCCGGCCTTGGCGGCGGCGTAGTTGGTCTGGCCGAAGTTGCCGCGCTGCCCGGTGGGGGAGCCGATCGTGATGATGCGGCCGGGGATCTCGTTGGCGCGCATGTAGGTCGCCGCCTCACGCACGGTCGTGAACGTCCCGCGCAGGTGCACGTTGATGACGGTGTCGAAGTCGTCGTCGCTCATCTTCCACAGCACGGTGTCGCGCAGGACGCCGGCGTTGGTGACGAGGATGTCCAGCCGCCCGTAGGTGTCGACGGCGGTCTGCACGAGCTGCTTGGCGGTCTCGGTGGGTCCGACCGGCGCGACCACGGCGACGGCCTTGCCGCCGGTGGACTCGATCGATGCGACGGCGTCGGCCGCGGTGGCGGCGTCGACGTCGTTGATGACCACGGCAGCACCCTGCCGTGCCAGTTCCTGTGCGTATGCGAGTCCCAGTCCCCGGCCCGAACCGGTGACGATGGCGACCTTGCCTTCGAGCGACATGAATGACTCCTTCGTTCCCACTCATCCAACTGCACACCGTTGAAAATGTCAATCATTCGCGTTATCCATCAAGTCGGCTAACATCGATGCCATGTCGAAGCCCGCGGACACGGCCGCTTCGAGGGCCGGTCTGGGCGACTCGGTGCTCACCGACGATCTCAGCTTCCTGCTCGCGCGCGCCAATGCCCTCTCGCTCGCCGCCGGTAACGCCGCCCTCGCCGAGCACGGGCTGCGGGCGCGCTCGTACTCCGTGCTGGCCCTGTCGGCCACCGACGCACGGCCGTCGCAGCGGGAACTGGCGGAGTTCCTCCGGCTCGACCCGAGCCAGGTGGTCGCGCTCGTGGACGATCTGCAGTCCCGTGGCCTCGTCGAGCGTCAGCCCGATCCCGCCGACCGGCGCGCGAACGTCGTGGTGGCAACGGATGCCGGGCGCGCGCTGTTCGCCGCGGCCGCCGAGACCGCGCGGCGCTCCGAGGTCGGCGTGCACGCCGACCTGAGCGCCGATGAGCGCGACCAGCTCATCCTGCTGCTGCGCCGCCTGGCCTTCCCTTCGGATTGACCCGCGGTTCGAGCACGAAGCGGTCGCGACCGGCGAAGACCCCCACGACGCTCTGTCCGATCATCGCTGCGAGCAGGAGCGACAGCGACGCGAACCATCCGCCCACCGCGGCGTGCAGTGCTCCGAAGGCGACGGGGCCGACCGCGGCGATGAGGTAGCCCACCGACTGCGCCATGCCCGACAGGACGGTGGCGGTGTCGTGGTCGCGAGCGCGGTGCGCCACGAGCGTCAGTGCCATCCCGAGCGACGCCCCGCCGAACAGGCCCAGAAGCACGCACCACACGAGGATGGCGTCGGGTGCCACCATGAGTCCGACGGTGCCGGTGATGCCCAGGACCGGGATCGCGGCGGGGATGAACCGCTCCGCGGCTCCCCGCAGGACGAGGGGGATCACGAGGGAGCCCGCCAGGGAGCACAGCTGGTAGATCATGACGTCGAAGCCGGCGACCAGCGGGCTGCGCCCCGTCGACACGGAGATCGTCGCAAGCCACGTCACGAGCATGTAGAAGGTGGACGCCTGCAGGCCCATGTAGCCGGCGACCAGCCACGCCGTGCGGTCGGACCAGATGCCGGTCGGCGGACGGCGTGCACTCCCGCGCGGCGGACGCGGCGGATGCGTGCCCCGCGCGGCCCACGCCCACGCGCCGATCGCGAACGGCAGGAGGATGCCGCCGGTGATCAGGAGGGCGACGCGCCATCCCGCCTCGTCGCCGACGGCCTGCGCGATCGGCACCGCGACGCCGGAGGCGACGGCGCCGACGGCGCCGAGGAGCGCCGTGTAGACCGCCATCATGAGGGCGGTGCGCCCGGGGAAGTCGCGCTTGATCGCGGCGGGCATGAGGACGTTCGTCAGGGCGAGAGCGGCGCCGATGATCGCCGTCCCCAGCCACAGCGCGGCGGGCATGCCGGGAAGCGATCTCACGATCGTGCCGGCGGTCAGCAGGACGAGTGCCCACGTCACGACGCGGGACAGCCCGAACCGGCGGCTGAGGTCGTGGGCGAGCGGCGACACGATCGCCCACGCGATGAGCGGGATGGAGGTGATCAGGCCGAGGGTCGCGACCGACATGCCGGTGTCGTCGCCGATCCGGTCCAGGAGCGGCCCGACCGCTGTCACCGTGGGGCGCATGTTCGCGGCGACCAGGCACACCGCGATGACGAGGGTCCCGGATGCGACGGGAGGCAGCCGCGTCGCTTTCGTGTCCTCGCCCATTCTCACGGACTCTAGTCCAGTCGCGGGGGACCCGCGGCCGTCGCTGATTCTCACTCGGTGGGAATGGATCTCCGGGGGCGGTCGCGGGATGTCACCCTGAATGTCGAACCCGGTGAGCCAAAGGAGTCCACATGACCTCAGCGCAGCCCGACGCGCCGGAGCGGGGATCGTTCTCGTCGCCCGCGGAGCCGACCGCCGCAGCACCCGAATCGCTGCTCGCCTCGCCCGACATGCCGTCGCAGAACCAGATCACGCAGGAGATCGTCGACCACCACGCCGCCGCTCAGCGCCGTGCGGACGCGGGTGAGAAGCTCCCGATCAGCCTGCACGACTTCCCGCCGTACCGCTCGAGCCTCCTGCGCCACCCGACGAAGAACCTCAAGCTGGTCGACCCCGAGACCATCGAGCTGTGGTCGCCGGCGTACGGGCAGCGCGATGTCGCCGCCATCGAGGCCGACCTCACGCTGCAGCACACCGGCGAACCGCAGGGCGAGCGCATCACGGTGCGCGGGCGCCTCCTGGACTCGTGGGGCCGCCCCGTGCGCAACCAGCTCATCGAGATCTGGCAGGCCAACGCGGCAGGTCGCTACATCCACCAGCGCGACCAGCATCCGGCGCCCCTGGACCCGAACTTCACCGGAGCGGGCCGCACGATCACCGATGACGACGGCCAGTACGTCTTCACGACGATCAAGCCGGGCCCGTACCCGTGGAAGAACCACGTCAACGCGTGGCGTCCGGCGCACATCCACTTCTCGATCTTCGGCTCGGGGTTCACGCAGCGCCTGGTCACCCAGATGTACTTCCCGGGCGACCCGCTGTTCCCCCTCGACCCGATCTACAACACGATCTGGCGTCAGCAGGACCGCGATCGCCTGGTCGGGGTCTACGACCACGACCTGTCGGTGCCCGAGTTCTCGATGGGGTACCGCTTCGACATCGTCGTGGACGGCCCCGACGCCACCTGGTTCGAGCCCGAGGGAGAGCACTGATGGCCATCCGCCGACCCCAGGAGCCCACGACGCACGAACCCACCGGCGGCCAGACCGTCGGGCCGTTCTTCGCGTTCGGGCTGGACTACGCCAAGAAGCATGAAGTCGTCTTCCCGCACAGCCCGGGCGCGATCGTGCTCGGCGGCACCGTGTACGACGGCGCGGGCGCGCCGATCCCCGACGCCGTCGTGGAGATCTGGAGCGCCGACGAGAACGGGCAGATCCCGCGCGCCCAGGGCGCCATCCGCCGCGACGACCACACCTTCACCGGCTTCGGGCGTTCGGCGACCACCGACGTCGGGCACTACGAGTTCTGGACCTGCAACCCCGGGCCCGTCGACGGCGGCGCGCCGTTCTACTCGGTCGTCGTGTTCGCCCGAGGTCTCCCCGACAAGCTCGTGACGCGCATCTACCTGCCCGAGTACGAGGAGCTGCGGGAGAAGGACGCGCTGCTGTCCTCTCTCGAGCCCGACGAGCGCGCTACGCTCATCGCAACACGCACGCCCGACGGCCATCTGCACCACGACATCTGGCTGCAGGGCGAGAAGGAGACCGTCTTCCTTGCCTTCTGATGCATCCCCCGGCACCGCACGCGCTGTGGATGCCGGACTGCTGTCTCCGGTGACCGTCGGTCACGACGAGACGGTGACGGATGCGGCCGTCCTCGGCGCGCTCGTCGAGGTGGAGGCGGCACTGACCCGCGCGTACGTGCGGCAGGGCATCGCCCCGGCGGCAGCGGCTGAGGCGGTCGCGTCGGCGGGGCAGCGCGTCGGCTCCGACGTGCAGGCGCTTGCCGCAGCATCCGTGGCCGGCGGCAACCCCGTCATCCCCCTGGTCGGGATGCTGCGGGAGCACGTGCCGGCCGACCTGCGCATGTGGGTGCACCGTGGCGCCACCAGCCAGGACATCCTCGATTCGGCCCTCATGCTCGTCGCCCGCCGGGCCGTCGGCGACATCCAGGCGTCGCTGCACGCGGCGGATGCGGCGCTGTCGGCGTTCGCCGCGGCCCATCGCGGCGACGTCGCGGCCGCCCGGACGCTCACGCAGCATGCCGTCCCGACGACCCTCGGGCACCGTGCCGGCATGTGGGTGCGCGGCGTGCGGCGCGCCGCCGACCGGCTCGCCGAGGCGGGCGATCGCCTGCCCGCCCAGCTCGGAGGCGCCGCCGGCACCCTGGCCTCGTTCGTGGAGATCGCCGGAGCCGCCGCCGCCGCCGAGCTGCCCGCGGTGTTCGCCGACGAACTCGGGCTGGCAGCCCCCGACGCGCCGTGGCACACCGTCCGCTGGCCCGTCACCGAGCTCGGCGACGCCCTCGTCCAGGCGATCGACGCGGTCGGCGTGCTGGCCGCCGATGTCGCCACCGCCAGCCGCACCGAGATCGGCGAACTGGCCGAGGGGACCGGCGGCGGGTCGTCGGCGATGCCGCAGAAGCAGAACCCCGCGGCATCCGTGCTGGTGCGCTCGGCCGCCCTGCGCGCCCCGCAGCTGGGCGCGACGCTGCACCTGGCCGGCGCATTCGCCGTCGACGAGCGCCCCGACGGCGCGTGGCATGCCGAATGGCCGACGCTGCGCGAGCTCCTCCGCCTGGCCCTCGGCGCCACCGCGACGGCGGCGACGCTGGCCGCGGGCCTGCGGGTGGATGCTGAGGCCCTGGCCCGCAACGTCGCCGCGACCGGGGGGCTGCTCGTCTCGGAGCGGCTCTCGCTCGTGCTGGCGCCTGCCCTCGGCGCCGCCCGGATGCCGGAGCTCGTGCGGGCCGCAGCCCAGGGCGCCGACCTCGCCGCCCTGCTGTCCGCAGAGCCGGCGGTCCGCACCCTCGCCGATGAGCAGGGCGCCCCTTCGGTGGACGCCTTCGTCGCCGAGCTGCTCGATCCGGCCCGGTACACCGGGCTCGCCGGACGATTCGTCGACGACGTCGTCACCCGGAAGCGCCCCGCCGCCGCAGGACAGGAGAACGCATGAGCACCCCGCCGATCTCACTGAGCGAACCCGTCGGGCCGCCCGATGCGCCGCTCCTGGTGCTCGGTCCGTCACTGGGGACCTCGACCATTCTGTGGGAGACCACGGCGCCCGCTCTCGCCGAGCAGTATCGCCTCCTCACGTGGGACCTCCCCGGGCACGGCCAGGCGCCGCCGGCGACCGAGCCGTTCACCGTCGCCGACCTCGCCGACGCCGTGGCCGACGCCGTGGCCGAGCCGTTCCTGTACGCGGGGGTGTCCCTGGGCGGATGCGTCGGACTCGAGCTGCTCCTGCGGCATCCCGACCGCGTGCGCGCCGCCGCCCTCCTGTGCACCGGCGCCGCGATCGGCACGGGTGACGGGTGGCAGGAGCGGGCCGCGCAGGTGCGCGCCCAGAGCACGTCGACGCTCATCATCGGCTCGGCCCAGCGGTGGTTCGCCCCCGGTTCGATCGAGAAGAACCCCGACATCACCGGCCGCCTGCTGCGGGTGCTGCAGGAGACCGACGACGAGAGCTACGCGCTGTGCTGCGAGGCGCTCGCCGGTTTCGACGCGCGCGACCGGCTGGGGCGGATCACCGCACCGGTGCTGGCGGTGTGGGGTGCCCATGACGGGGTGACCCCGGAGGGCTCCGCGCGCGAGATCGCCGAAGGCGTGCGCAACGGACGCGCCGTCGGCATCGCGGATGCGGCGCACCTGGCGCCGGCCGACGACGCGGCGGCCACCGCATCCGTGCTGCGCGACTTCTTCGACGAGGTCACGGGGGCCCGCGCATGACGCGGCCGGGCGGAGAAGGACTGAGCGACCAGGAGCGCTACGACCAGGGCATGGGTGTGCGGCGCGAGGTGCTCTCGGACGCGCACGTGGACCGTGCCGTGGCGAACACCACCGAGCTCACCGCCGACTTCCAGGACTTCATCACGCGCGTCGCATGGGGCGACATCTGGTCGCGCCCCGGCCTCGACCGCCGTTCGCGCTCGGTCGCCGTGCTGACCGCGCTCATCGCTCTCGGCCACCACGAGGAACTCGCGATGCACCTGCGTGCGGCCCTCCGCAACGGCCTGACGGTCGACGAGATCCGAGAGGTGATCCTGCAGGCGGGCCTGTACTGCGGTGTGCCGGCGGCCAACACCGCCTTCCGCATCGCCTCCGAGGTCTTCGCGCAGGACTGACGCTCAGCGCACGCCCTTCATGAGGCGCAGCACGGGCTTGACGGCCAGGAGCAGCGCGATGCCCAGCACGATCGCGATGGCACCCAGCACCGTGAAGTACGGCACCTCGTCGCGCGGGTCGTAGAACTGGGCGAGCCATCCGGCGATCGAGGTCCCCAGGGCCACCGAGAGGAAGTACAGCGCCACCATCTGCGTGTGGAAGCGCTCCGGGGCGAGCTTGGTCGAAGCCGACAGCCCGACAGGCGAGATGAACAGCTCGGCGAGGGTGAACACCAGCAGGATGGCGACGATCGCCAGCAGCGGCGTGGAGTTGGGGGCGCCGTTGGCCCACGGCAGGAAGAGCAGGAACGCCGCGCCCATGATCATCACGCCGAGCGCGAACTTCGTCGGCGTCGACGGCTGCCTCGGGCCGAGCTTCGTCCACACGGCGGCGAAGACCCCGGAGAGGATGATGACGAAGATCGGGTTGATCGAATTCACCCACGACACCGGCATCACCCACCCCAGGATGTTGCGGTTCAGCTGCTGGTCCGAGTAGATCGTGATCACGGTGAACTGCTGCTGGTACAGCGCCCAGAACCCGACGTTGACGACGAACAGCGGGATGAACGCGAACACCCGCGAGCGCTCGGTGGCGCTGATGGCGGAGGAGGCCAGGATGACCGCGAAGTACGCCACGGCGGCGACGATCGTGACGAGGATCACGATGACGGCGAGGTTATCCGCGCGGACCACCCCGAGCAGGACCAGCGCCACGACCGCGGCGATGCCGGCCACGGCGATTCCCACGACCAGCAGCCGGCGGTCGGCCGGCAGGGGGTTGGGCACCGTGCGGGATGAGGCGGGCAGCTGCTTGCGCCCGAAGGAGTACTGCAGCAGGCCCAGGGCCATGCCGACGGCGGCGGCGCCGAAGCCCCAGTGGAATCCGACGGTGGACTGCAGCGCCCCGGTGATGATCGGGCCGAAGAACGCGCCCAGGTTGATGCCGAGGTAGAACAGCGAGAACCCGGCGTCGCGGCGGGTGTCGTCGGCTCGGTAGAGCGAGCCGACCACGGACGTGGCATTGGCCTTGAGGCCACCGGATCCCACCGCCACCAGGATGAGGCCGACGCCCAGGCCCCACATGCCGGGGAGCAGGGCGAGGGCGATGTGGCCGGCCATGATCACGATCGCGCTGTAGAACAGCACCCGCTCCGACCCGAGGAGACGGTCGGCCACCCACGCGCCGAGGATCGTGGAGAGGTACACCGTTCCGCCGTAGGCGCCGACGATGCCCGCCGCGATCGAGCGGTCGATCGCCAGGCCGCCCTCGGCGACGGTGAAGTACATGTAGATGAGCAGGATGCCCTGCATGCCGTAGAAGCTGAATCGCTCCCACATCTCCACGCCGAACACGTGGGCCAGGGCCCACGGCTGTCCGAAGAACCGTGTGTCGCCGTCGCCGGCGCCGCTCACGGCGGTGCCGCCGGTGTCGTCACCTCCGTGGGATGCATCCGACATGGCGCCAGGCTAACCCCGCGTTCCCGGATGCACACGGGCCCTGTGCCGGGCGGGGGGACGCGTGCGGCGGGATACGCTGGACGCGGCCGATCCGCGCCGCCCCCTTCGACCCCGGAATGCCGTGACCCCCGCTGCGCCCCCTCTGGCCCCGGGCTGGCGCACGTGGCTCGTGTGGGTGGTCGGGGTCGCCGCCTACATGCTGTCGGTGACCAACCGCAGTTCGCTCTCGGCGGTCGGCGTGGACGCCGCGGTGCGCTTCGACGCCGACGCATCCGCCCTGTCGATGTTCGCCGTCGTGCAGCTCGCCGTCTACGGCGGCCTGCAGATCCCCGTCGGCCTGCTGCTGGACCGCTTCGGTGCCCGCCCCATCGTGACGGTGGGCATGGTGCTCATGGCGGTGGGACAGGCCGTCATGGCCCTCGCCTCCGACGTCGGCATCGGGCTGCTGGCGCGCGTGCTCATCGGCGCCGGCGATGCGGCCGTCTTCCCCAGCGTGCTGCGGGTGATCGCGCTGTGGTTCCCCGCCCAGCGGGCGCCCGTGCTCGTGCAGCTGACCTCGACCATCGGCCAGTTCGGGCAGATCCTCTCGGTGATCCCGCTGGCGCTCCTGCTCCACGCCACCTCGTGGTCCATCGCGTTCGGGTCGCTGGCGGGCCTGGGTGTGCTCTTCGCGGTGCTCGCCTTCACCGTCATCCGCAGCCGTCCGCCCGGACGCACCGCGGATGTCGCCGTCGACACCGACACCGGGGCCATCCAGGTGGTCCGCTCGGCCGCCGACCTGCGGGAGGGGTTCCGCGAGTCGTGGGCGCATCCGGCGACCCGCCTGGCGTTCTGGTCGCACTTCGCCACGCCCTTCGCCGGGACCGCGTTCGGCCTGCTGTGGGGTTTCCCGTTCCTCACCGCCGGCGAAGGACTCTCGCCCGCCGCAGCATCGCTCGTGGTGACGTCGTTCATCGTGTTCCTGATCGCGCTCGGTCCGATCATCGGGGCGCTGTCGACGCGGCATCCGATGCGACGATCCCGCTTGCTCGTCCTCCCGGCGGTCGCCTTCCAAGCGGCCGTCTGGCTCGCGGTGATCGCATGGCCGGGCCCCGCGCCGCTGTGGCTGCTGTTCGTCCTCGCCTTCGCGCTGGGTACCGGCGGGCCGACCTCGATGATCGCGTTCGACCATGCCCGCACCTACAACCCCAGCCATCGGCTGAGCACGGCCACGGGCATCGTCAACGGCGGCGGCTTTCTCGCGGGGCTCCTGGCGATCCTGTTCATCGGCATCGCGATGGACGCGCAGGGCGCGGGCACGCCCGAGACCTACACCCTCGACGCGTTCCGGAACGCGTTCCTCACGCAGGTTCCGCTGTGGGCGCTGGGAGCGGTCATGATCGTGTTCGAGCGCAAGCGCACGCGCGTCCACGTCGGCCTGGATGCGCCGCGGCGCCGTCGCCGGCCGCGCTGAGGCGCGTCGGCCGACCTGCCGAGATCAGGAGAATCGCCGGAATCAGGACGCATTGTGCCTCCGGCGTCCTGATCTGGGCGATTCTCCTGATCTCGGCGCCGGGCGCGGGCGCCGGTCGCGGGTCAGCCGGCGGATGCGTCACCGGCCGAAGCGGGGTGCCCGACCAGGTCGCCGTGCGGGGTGCGGCGCAGGTACCGCGTGAGTGCGTCGCGACTGCGCGTCAGGCACGAGATGCGCCCCTCGATGGCGGCGAGCTCGCCGGCCAGCTCCTCGGCCAGCCCTCGGGTGCACTCCGCGGGCGCCGGGGTGTCTTCCCATCGCTCGATGTCGAGGACGAGGCGCGTCATGCGCGTGGTCAGTCCCGCCGAGATGAGACCGCGGACCCGTTCGGCCTCGGCCACGGCCGTCTCGGCGTAGGCGCGGTATCCGTTCGCGGTGCGGTGGGAGGCGAGCAGACCCTGCTCCTCGTAATACCGCAGCATCCGTGTGGGGATTCCGGTGCGACGGGACAGTTCGCCGATCCTCATGCGCCGACCCCCTTGACCTTGACACTGATGTCACACTTTAGCGTCGGAGCATGGCTGAATCCCGACCTGTTCCAGTCGCCGTGCGACGCTTTCCCGCCGCCACGCTCCTCCTGCTCTCCCTCGGCGTCTTCCTGACCGTCACGGCCGAGGCGCTGCCGGCGGGGATGCTGCCCGAAACGGCCGCCGACCTGCGTGTCTCCCCGGAGCAGGTCGGCCTGCTCATCTCGGTATGGGCGGTGACGGTCATCGTCACCAGCATCCCGCTCGCGCGCGTGTTCGCGTACGTCGACCGACGGCTCGTCGTGGGCGGATCGCTGGCCGTGTTCGCCCTGGCGAACGTGGCGACGGCCTGGGCGCCCGACTACGGCATCGCCCTGGCCACACGCGTGGCCGCCGCCGTCGCGCACGGCGTCTTCTGGGCCGTGGTCATGGTCTACGCCACGGCGCTGCTCTCGCCGTCGCACCTGGGCCGCGGGCTCGCGATCGTGACCGCCGGCGGCACGGCCGCCACGGTCGCGGGACTCCCGGCGGGCACCGTGCTCGCCCAGCTGGTCGGGTGGCGGGTCGCCTTCGCTGCCCTGGGCCTCGCCGCGCTCGTGATGGCGGTGCTCGTGGTGGCGCGGATGCCGCGGCTCCGTCCGCCGCGACCCGACGGCGACGTGCACGCGGGTGGCTTCTGGCGCGACCGGTCGCTGCCGGCGATCGCCGCCTTCGGGGTCGCAGCGGTGCTCATCGCGCTCGGGCAGTTCGCGACGTTCACGTACGTGCGTCCGCTCCTGTCGTTCGCCGGGTTCGACGAGGGGTGGGCGGCGGCGCTGCTGTTCGTCTACGGCACGGCGGGCCTGGTCGGCGTCGTGGCGGCGGGGTGGCTGGCGGATCGCTTCCCGCGGGCGGCGCTGGCCGCGACCCTCGTGGTCTTCGCCGTGGCCCTGGCGACACTGGCGGCGGCCATGTCCACCGCGGCGGCGGTGGTCGTGGCGCTCGTCCTGTGGGGCGCGGCGATCGGCGCGATCTTCCCGCTGCTGCAGGCCACCCTCATGCGCGCGGCCACCGACCGCACCCGCACGCTGGCCAGCGCGGGCATCGTCGTGCTGTTCAACGTGGGTATCGCCATCGGGCCGTGGCTCGGCGGCGTGGTGGGCGGAGCATCCGCGCCGCAGGTGACCGCGGCCGTCTCGGCCATCGTCCTCGCCGCCGCCGCCGTCGCCGGGGGCGCAGGCGTGCTCCTGGCCGGACGCCGGGCGCCAGTGCGTGACCGAGCCTGACCGCCGGCCTTCGTCGTGCCCCGGCCGTCGGGTCGCCGCTCCCGAAATCAGGAGGATCGCCGGAATCAGGACGTATTTGGGCTCCGGCGTCCTGATCTGGGCGATTCTCCTGATCTCGGCGCGCGGCGCGGGGCGCGGGGAGGGAGCAGGATGCGGTGGTCAGCGCCGCCGCGGCTCGGGCAGCGAGGGATGCCGCTCGCTCGGGCTCGGCCGCGGCGGGATGAGCAGCGCGAGCACGAGCGCGACCACGGCGGCGCCGATGCCGAGGACGAACGCGGTCTGGAACGCGCCGGCGCTGGGCACCTGCATCCCCTCGTGCGTCGTCGACATGCCGGCCAGGACCGCCCCGACCACCGCGGCGGCCGTGCTCGTACCGAGCGAGCGCGACAGCGCGTTCAGGCCGTTGGATGCTCCGGTCTCGCTGGGCGGCACCGAACGCATGATGAGCATCGGCATGCTGGCGTAGCCGAAGCCGATCCCGAAGCCGATGAGGATGTTGGCCACGAGCAGGTGCCAGATCTCGCTCGCCCACACGAGCGAGAACGCGTATGCGAGCACGAGGGACGCGGCACCGGCGATCAGGAGAACCCGCGGGCCCACCATGCGGGCGAGCCGGCCGGAGAGGGGCGAGAGGGCCATCATGATGAGCCCCGAGGGCATGATGATCAGGCTCGCCGCCAGCAGCGACAGTCCGAAGCCGACGCCGGTGGCGGTGGGGAGCTCGAGCATCTGCGGGTAGGACACCTGCGAACTGAACAGCGCGAATCCCATCGCCACCGACGCGAGGTTGGTCAGCAGCACCGGCCGGCGGGCGGCGACTCGGAGGTCGAGCAGCGGTTCGGCCACCCGCAGCTCGAACCATCCCCACGCCACGAGCACCACGACGCCCCCGGCGCCCAGGCCCAGCGTCAGCGGCGAGGTCCAGCCCCACTCGCTTCCCCGCGAGACGGCCAGCAGCACGCTCAGCAGCCCGACGGCCAGGCCTGCCGCACCGATGAAGTCGAACCGGCCGGCCGTGCGCAGGACGCTCTCCGGGACGATCCACACCACGAGCGCGAGCACGATGACCCCGAGGGCCGCGGAGATCCAGAACAGAAGGTGCCAGTCGCCCTCGTCGGCGATGACCGCGCTGATCGGCAGCCCCAGCGATCCGCCGACGCCGAGCGTCGCGCTGATGAGCGCGATGGCGGAGTCGATCCGGTCTTCGTGCAGCACGTCGCGGAGGATGGAGATGCCCAGCGGAACCACGCCGGTCACCGCGCCCTGGAAGACCCGCCCCACGATCACGCCCACGATGTCCGTGGACATGGCCGCGATCACCGATCCGATCACCATCGCCGCCAGCAGCACCAGCACGATGCGGCGCTTGCCGTACATGTCGCCGAGCCGGCCGGCGATCGGTGTGATCACCGCCGCCGACAGCAGGGTGGCCGTCACCACCCACGCGGTGTCTTCACGCGGGGCGTCGAGCAGATCCGGAAGCCTGGTCTGGATGGGGACGACGAGGGTGAACATGAACGACGAGCACAGCCCTGCGACCGCCAGCACCGCCACGATCAGGGCCTGCGGGGGAAGTCGGGTCAGCCTGCGTCTATCCCCGCGCCCCGTCACCGATCCAGGCTATCGGGGCTGGAGAGCCCAGAAGGTCGCGTACGGGACGCCGGAGCGCACTCGGTGCCAGACTGTGCGTGTGAGGGAGCCCTCCGACATCGAGATCCGCGAACTGGCCGATATCGCGCAGGTGCACACCGCCGCTGCCGTACTCGCGGAGGTGTGGCCGGCAGACCGCCAGGCGCTGCCCGTGCAAGCCCTGCGCGCCCTGCAGTACTCGGGCAATTACGTCGTCGGGGTCTACGACGGCGAACGCATGGTGGGGGCATCCGCCGCGTGGTTCGGGCCCCCCGCCGGCCGCACGATGCACTCCCACGTGACCGGGGTGCTGCCGGAGTATCAGGGGCGCGGGGTCGGGCGCGTGCTCAAGCAGCATCAGCGCGACTGGGCGTTCACCCGGGGGATCGGCCGCATCACGTGGACCTTCGATCCCCTCATCGCCCGCAACGCGCACTTCAACCTGCAGGTGCTGGGCGTCCGCGTCACCGACTACCTGGTCGATCAGTACGGGGCGATGCCGGATGCGGTCAACCGCGGTGTCCCGTCGGACCGGCTCCTGGTGTCGTGGGCGCTGGCCGAACCGCCCGCAGCCATGCCTGACGCCGCCGCCGTCGCGGCGGAGGTGCGGATCCCCGGCGACATCGACGCGATGCGGCGGGAGACGCCCGCCGCGGCGGCCGCGTGGCGGAACGCGGTGCGACGGGGGCTGCGGCGGCACCTGGAGGCGGGCCTGCGCATCGGCGGCTTCGACGACGAACGCGGCTACCTCCTGGTGGCCGCCCACTGACGCCCGACGTGGGGCTCGGCGGCACGCGGCATCCGCCGTCGCTTGCCATCCGGGCGGTTCCCGGGGATGCTGGGACCGGCGGGGGCCGCGGGTGGGACCGTGACACGAGCCCCGCCGCTTCGGGGGAGAGTGCACATGACGGATGCGTCGGATGGCTGACCGCGTCGGCATCATCGGCGGAGGCATCGTCGGCGTGGCGATCGCGCGGGAACTGAGTGCGCGCGGCGATGAGGTCACGGTCTTCGAGAAGGAGGCCCGGCTCGCCCAGCATCAGACCGGGCGCAACTCCGGGGTGGTGCATGCGGGCCTCTACTACGCGCCCGGGTCGCTGAAGGCGCAGTTGTGCGCGGCCGGGCGGGTCTTCATCCGCGAGTTCTGCCAGGAGAAGGGGCTGCCCTACCGCGAGGTCGGCAAGCTCGTCGTCGCCGTGGACGACAGCGAGCGGGGAGCCCTCGCCGAGATCGAGCGCCGCTCGATCGCCAACGGCGTCCCCGACCTCGCGCGCATCGACGACGTCGCCCGCCTGCGTGAGATCGAGCCGCACGTCGCCGGCGTGGCGGCGGTGCATTCACCGCACACCGCGATCGTGGACTACGCCGCGATCACCGAGGCGATGGCGCAGGACGTGCGCGCCGCAGGCGGCAGCATCCGTCTGGGACACGAGGTGACCGGGATCCGCTCGGAGGCCGGGAGCATCCGCGTGGTGACGCCGGTCTCCGACGACGTCTTCGACCGCGTCGTGGTGTGCGCGGGGCTGCACTCCGACGTCGTCGCGCGACTGGTCGGCGCGGATCCGGCGCCGAAGATCCTCCCGTTCCGCGGCGAGTACTGGGAGCTCGCCCACGATCGCACCGACCTGGTGGCGGGCATGATCTATCCCGTGCCCGATCCGCGCTTCCCCTTCCTGGGCGTGCACTTCACGCGGGGCGTGTACGACACCGTCCACGTCGGACCCAACGCGGTGCCGGCGCTCGCACGCGAGGGGTATTCGTGGCTGAGCGTGTCGGCGCGCGACACATGGGAGTCGCTGCGGTGGCCCGGCGCGTGGCCGCTGGCCAGGCAGCACTGGCGCATGGGCGTGGACGAGATCAGCGGATCGCTCCTCAAGCCGCTGTACTACCGGAAGGCCCGGCGCTTCATCCCCGAGCTGCGCCTCGCCGACCTGACGCACAAGACCGCCGCCGGCGTGCGCGCGCAGGCGTGGGGACGCGGGGGAGAGCTGCTCGACGACTTCCAGGTCGACCAGGTCGGCGCCGTCACCCTGCTGCGCAACGCGCCGTCGCCGGCGGCGACCAGTTCGATCGCGATCGCCCGGTACGTCATCGACAACCACCTGGCGACCGCCGCCTCGTCCTGAGCACGTGACCGGAACCGTGTGCACCATGGCATCTTCGGGCGGGCCGTGCGAGGCGGGCCCGCCTACTCTCACGCCATGACCGAGCACCGAGCGCACTTCGACTTCGACATCCGCTTCGCCAACGGCGGAGGGCTGACCGGAACCGGGTTCCGCCTGGACGTGCCCGCCGCCGATCTCGACGACGACGCCCTCGCCCGGCTCCTCGTGCGCCATCTCGGGCTGGCGCTGGTGGCAGAGGTGACGCTGCGCGACGTGCGGATCGTCGCGGAGCCGCACCGCGGCAGCCGTGGCGTGGATGCGGCATCCGAACGGACGCGGCGGATCATCGACCTGAGCCATCCCATCCACGCCGGCCTGGTCACCCACCCCGGGCTGCCGGCGCCGACCATCGAGCCCCACCTCACGCGGGAGGACTCCCGGGCCAGGTACGCGCCCGGCACGGAGTTCGCGCTGGATGTCATCACGATGCTCGGCAACACCGGCACCTATCTCGATTCGCCCTACCACCGGTACGCGGATGGGGCGGATCTGGCCGCGCTCGACCTCGAGACCCTCGTGGGCCTGCGCGCCGAGGTGTTCCACCTCGAAGACGCGTGGGATGCCGCCGCCCGCGGCATCCGCGCCGAGACGCTCGCCGATCGTGACGTGCGCGGCGCCGCCGTCCTGCTGCACACCGGCTGGGAGCGATGGTTCGGCCGGGAGGAATACGGGCGCGGTGCGCCGTTCCTCACGGGCGAGGCCGCCCGGTTCCTCGTCGAGCAGGGCGCCGTGCTCGTGGGCATCGACTCGGTCAACATCGACGACATCGAATCCGGCGGGGAGCGGCCGGCCCACTCCGGGCTGCTGGCCGCCGGGGTCCACGTGGTCGAGCACCTCACGCGGCTGGGCGAGGTGCCCGCTCGAGGGGCCCGCTTCACCGCCGCACCGCCCGCGGTGGAGGGGTTCGGCACGTTCCCGGTGCGGGCGTTCGCCGAGGTCGGGGCCTAGACGGGCGGGCGGCGCGGCCCCGGCCTGTCCGGCGGGGCGTGCGGCGGCCTGCCCGGCGTGCGGCGGCCTCCCGGCCTGCCCGGCAGCCCGATGGTGCAGAACTCAGGAGAAACCGGGCCGGGGGGAGGCCGCGCGGGCCGTAACGGCCCGGATCTCCTGAGTTCTGCGCGGTCAGTCCTCCTCGGCGGCGGGGTCGCCTTGGCCGGGGCCGGGCCGCACGGCTGCGTCGTCGCGGATGTCCACGCGCGTCACGCCCTCCCGGTGGGTCACGTCGATGCGGGGCGCGGCGTCCTCCTCGGTCGCGTCCGGCGCCGAGGTCAGCTGATCGGTGCGCTTCTCGTCGTCGCTCTGCGGGTCGCTCATGGTTCCTCCTACGGTGGTCGAAGTGGGTCAGCCGGCGTTGCGCCAGTCGTCGCTGGTGAGGTCGGATCCGGCCTGCGGCCCCATCTGCAGCATCCCACCGTCGACGACCCAGCTCGCGCCGGTCACGTACGACGCGGCCGGGGAGGCAAGGAAGGCCACGACCGATGCGACCTCCTCGGGCCGCCCGGGGCGGCCGAGCGGGATGCCGGGACGGTGCGTCTTCTCGGCATCCTCGGAGTCCATGTCGGTGAGAGGCGTCGCGATCTCACCGGGTGCGACGGCGTTGACCGTGATGCCCTGCGCGCCCAGCTCCTGCGCCATGGTCTTCACCAGACCACCCAGGCCGTGCTTGGCCGCGACGTACGCGGCGCTGCCCACGCGAGGCTGATGCTCGTGGACGCTCGTGATCGCGATGATGCGCCCGCCCGTCCCTGCCGCCGCCATCCGCCGCGCGGCGGCCTGGATGGCGACGAACGCGCCGTCGAGGTTCAGGCCGAGGTCCTGCCGCCAGCCGTCGAGGTCGAGGTCGAGGGATGCGCCACCCGAGCCGCCGCCGGCGTTGTTGACGAACACGTCGACGCCGCCGAGCTCTTCGGCGAGGCCGTCGATGACGCCCCCGGCGGAAGCCAGGTCGGTGGCGTCGAAGCGGGCGATGACGGCGCGTCCGCCGCGTGCGCGCACGGCCTCGGCGGTGCGCTGGGCGCCCTCCTCATCCGAGTGCCACGTGATGCCCACGTCCAGCCCCGCTTCGGCGAGGGCGACGGCGCACGCCGCGCCGATTCCCGAGTCCGAGGCGGTGACGATCGCACGGCGGGGGGAGAAGTCGGAGGTGTCCATGCATCGACGCTACGAGCCCGCATCCCCCGCGCCGACACCCTTTACATCCGCCGCTCCCGGCGTTAGCGTCCCCGCCTTCGCCGCCCGCGCCCCGGCGCCCCAGCCCCCCGCGCCCCGCCCCGCCCCGGCGAAAGTGCATCACCTCGGCGAGAGTGCACCGGATTCGGTGCGGATTCGCCGAGGTGATGCACTCTCGGCGACTCGAGCGCCGGGAGTACCCTGACCGCATGAGCGAGGTGCGGGCCGCAGCATCCGCGGTGACACTCGCGCTGGCGGGGGCCCTGCTCGTCGGATGCGGCGGCGCCGACGCCGAGCCGGAGGCGCTCCCCGCCGGGGTGGAGGTGAGCCTCGTGCAGCAGCGGTCGGATGTGGCGGCGCGGCAGGCCCAGGTGCGCGTGCGCAACGACGGCGACACCCCGGTGACGCTCGGTGCCGTCGAGGTGGCCGACCCGAGATTCGACGGCGTCGCGGTGCGCGTGGTCGACCGCACCACGACGCTGGCTCCCGGCCGCGGCGTCGACATCCGCGTGCAGCTTCCCCCGGTGGACTGCGCGGGCCAGGATGCGGCCACCACGACGGTCGCGATGGAGATCGAGGTCGGCGACACGGCGTACCGCGCGGAATCCGACATCTCCGACACCCTCGGGTTCCTGCTCGAGCTGTATGCGCGCGAGTGCCTCGCCGACGCGCTGGCCGAGGTCGCGACCGTCTCGATCGCCGGCTTCACTCCGGCCCCGACCGGGCAGGCGGGCGGGCTGACCCTCTCGATCGAGCCCACCGGAGCGGGCACCGCGCGCCTGGAGGCCGTGGACTCGACGCCGCTGCTCATGTACGTCGCCGGGGCGCCGCCGGCTCCCCTTCCCCTCGGCATCGACATCGGCCCCGGCGCATCCGCGACCACCGTCGAGATCCCACTGGTGCCGCAGCGCTGCGATCCGCACGTCGTGCAGGAGGACAAACGCGGCACGATCTTCACCGTCGACGCGGTGGTCGGTGACGTGCGGGGCGAGATCGACATCCCCGCGCCGCCGGAGATGAAGGCGCGGATGCTGACGTGGGTCGCGGAGTGGTGCGGCTTCGGCGGATGACCCCGCCCCGCCCGCGATTGGCGCGGCGCAGGGGGCCGGCATGCCGCGGTCCCGCGCGGGGACTGCGCCACGAGCACGGCGGCGAGGGGGCCGGGCGCCGCTCGGTAGAATCGAGGCGCCGAGATTCCGCGGCATCCCACCTCTTGCGACCATTGGAGCCACCGTGGCCGAACAGTCCCGCCTCGACAAGGTCATCGCCCTCGCCCGCCACCGCGGGTTCGTCTTCCAGGCGGGCGAGATCTACGGCGGATCCCGCTCCGCGTGGGACTACGGACCCCTCGGCACCGAGCTGAAGGAGAACATCCGCCGCCAGTGGTGGCAGACGTTCGTCCGCGGCCGCGGTGACATGGTGGGCCTGGACTCCTCGATCATCCTGCCCAAGCGAGTGTGGGAGGCATCCGGTCACGTCGCCACCTTCACCGACCCGCTCGTGGAGTGCCTGCACTGCCACAAGCGTTTCCGCGCCGACAACCTCATCGAGGACTTCGAGGCGCGCAAGGGCCGCGCCGCCGAGAACGGGCTGGGGGATGTCCCGTGCCCGAACTGCGGCACGAAGGGGCAGTACACCGAGCCGAAGGCGTTCTCGGGCCTCGTCAAGACCTACCTCGGCGTCGTCGACGACGAGAGCGGCCTGTACTACCTCCGTCCGGAGACGGCGCAGGGCATCTTCGTCAACTTCAGCAACGTGCTCACCGCCTCGCGGCGCAAGCCCCCGTTCGGTGTCGGGCAGGTCGGCAAGGCGTTCCGCAACGAGATCACGCCGGGCAACTTCATCTTCCGCACGCGTGAGTTCGAGCAGATGGAGATCGAATACTTCACCCCTCCCGCCGAGGCGGACGAGTGGTTCGAGCACTGGGTGGAGGCGTGCTGGAACTGGTTCATCGACCTCGGCATCCACGCCGACAACATGCGCCGCTACGACGTCCCCGACGAAGACCGCGCGCACTACTCGGCCGGCACGATCGATGTCGAGTACCGCTTCGGGTTCCCCGGCAAGGAGTGGGGCGAGCTCATGGGCGTGGCCAACCGCACCGATTACGACCTGAAGAACCACTCCGAGGCATCCGGTCAGAGCCTGACCTTCTTCGACCAGGCGTCGGGGGAGAAGTACACGCCGTTCGTGATCGAGCCGTCGTTCGGGCTGACCCGCGCGATGATGGCGTTCCTCGTCGACTCCTACGTGGAGGAGGAGGTTCCCAACGCCAAGGGCGGCGTCGACACCCGCACGGTGCTCAAGCTCGACCCGCGACTGGCCCCCGTGAAGGTCGCCGTCCTGCCGCTCTCGCGCAACGAGCGGCTCTCCCCGCTCGCGCGCGAAGTCGCCGACGGGCTGCGCGGGTTGTGGAACGTCGACTTCGACGACGCCGGTGCGATCGGCCGGCGATACCGCCGGCAGGACGAGATCGGCACGCCGTACTGCGTCACGGTCGACTTCGACTCGCTCGAGGACCACGCCGTCACGGTGCGCGACCGCGACACGATGGCGCAGGAGCGCGTGCCCCTCGACGCCCTCCACGCGTACCTGACCGAGCGCCTCCGCGGCGCCTGACGCCGACTGCCCGCCGCGCACAACGGCGGGGACTTTCGGTGGCGCGCCGGGTGCGGCGGCAGTGGGGCGGCGTGTCGGCGACGAAGCCCGCGGTTGTGCGCGCGCGGATGGGATCGCCGCGCGCGGATGGCGCAGGCGGAGCGCGGCCCGGCGGCTACTGCTGCTTCGCGGCGGCCTTCATGGCGCGCTTGTGCTCGCGCACCTTCGTGAGCGAGTCGGGGCTGGTGATGTCGGCGACCGAGCGGAACGAGCCCTCCTCGCCGTAAGGGGCGGATGCGTCGCGCCAGCCCGGTCCGTCGAAGCCGCACTGCTTGCCCAGCAGCGCGAGGAAGATCTTCGCCTTCTGCTCGCCGAAGCCCGGCAGCCGCTTCAGCCGCGCGAGCACGTCGGCGCCGGAGGGGGAGTCCTGCGTCCAGATCGCCGCGGCGTCACCGCCCCAGTCCTGCTCGACGGCCGCGCACAGCGCCTGCACGCGCGCGGCCATCGAGCCGGGGAAGCGGTGGACGGCCGGCGGCGTCTTGAACGCCGCGGCGAACGCGTCGGGGTCGTATCCGGCGATGGTGGCGGCATCCACCGCGCCGATGCGGTCGCGGATCTTCAGCGGTCCGGTGAAGGCCGTTTCCATCGCGATCTGCTGATCCAGCAGCATTCCGACCAGAAGCGCGAGCGGATTCTCGGTGAGCAACCGGTCGGCATCGGCGTCGGCGGTGATGTGCAGGCTCATGCTGCCATCCTCCCACCGGCGCCCCGCCGGCGGATGCGGCGCACCAGGCGGCCGGCGCGGCGCACGCCGCGGGCCACCGCGTCGCGCGCGCGCCCGGCCGGCCACTCCCGCTCGAGCGCGAGCGTCCCGTCGCTGCTGCGGACCAGCGTGCACCGGCGCCCAGCGAGCACGGGGGAGCGGCCGACGGCGTCGACGACGGCCTGGTCCGCGCGCAACGGCACCTCGCGGCTCCAGCCGGCGTGCTGCACGCGCACGCGGAGCGGACCGCCGCGCGAGGTGCTGCGACGACCGAAGGTGTGCAGCGGGTCGATCGTCAGGGTCGCGGCATCCAGCCTCGTCGCACCTCGCCCGGGGATGCGGCGAGCCGGACCGCGCCGGTCGCGCAGGAACAGCTCGACGTGGTCGTCCTGCAGATCGCGGGTCGCATCGAACGTCTCCTCCGGCACGACGTCGAGGCCCAGTTCCGCCGGCGGGCGCCACACGAGCGTGCGCGCGGCGCTGCGCGCCGCGGCGGTGGAGCGGGCCGGGATCCGCCGTTCCTCGAAGACGACGGGCTCGTCCCCGGCCGTGAACGCTCCGACGCGGACGGTCAGGACGAGCTTGCCCCGGCGCATCCACCGGGCGGCGGTCACCTCGGCGCTGCACGTGAGCGCGGCCTCGAACCCGGCCAGGCGGACGAGCTCGTCGCGGTGATCGCCCAGCAGCAGTGCCGACCGCACGCGCAGCGGGAAGGTCAGGCCGCGCTGGACCCCGGGGCCGAACCTGCGGCGGGAGAGGGGGACGACGACGTCGAGGAACCGGGCCCGGTAGTCGTCGGGATAGCGGAGCATGCGGCGGCCGCCCAGCCGCTTGAGGATCTTGCCGCGATACCAGTGCCGCAGCAGGGTGTCGCGCAGCGGGCCGGGACTGGTGTGCTCCTCGACGATGTCGAGCACGGCCTCCAGGTGCGGGAAGTAGGTCTCCGGACCGATGCGGGACGAACTGGCGCTCCCGGGGTTCTTCAGCCACGCGTAGCAGCGCTCGCTGGCGAGGATGGAGATGGTCGTGGCGGCGAAGTAGGCCTGCATCACGAACAGGTGATCCTCCAGGCGCACCTTGCCGTCGGGGAAGCGGATGCCGTGCTCCCGCAGGAACGAGGTGCGGAAGAGCTTGTGCGGCGTGAGGAGTTCCAGAAGGGGGTCTTTGCCGAGCTCGGCTCGCGGGATGTCGCGCCGGAACATCTGCGGGATCCGCCGGCCCACGCCCACCACCTTGCCGATCACGACGTCGGAGGAGTACCGGTCGGCGTAGTCGCACAGGTGCTGCAGGGCCCCGTCGAAGAAGCGGTCGTCCTGATCGGAGAAGAAGACGTACTCCCCGCGGGCGGCGTCGATGCCGGCGTTGCGGGGGGCACCGGGCCATCCGGTGTGCGGGAGCGTGAGCACGCGCACGTTCGGCCGGGTCTGCGCCACGCGCGCGAGGCGGTCCCGGGTCTCCTGGCCGGAGCCGTCGTCGCACAGGAGCACCTCGAACCGACGGGCATCGAGGGTCTGCCTGTCCAGCGACGCGATGAGGTCGTCGAAGCCTGCTCCCGGCTCGAACACGGGAACGATCACACTCACCCGTACCGATGTCGGTTCCGTCACTCGTGCGCCCCTCGCCTCGACGCGGGCCGGGAATGCCCGGTTCGCGTGCAGGGACTATCCAACATGGCTGTCGAGGGAGCGGGTAGGGGCCAGGTCAGATCACGCGACGCCGGCATCGGATGCCGAGGCGTCGGGCTCCTCGTCGCTGACCTCGATGCCGAAAAGCGTCGACAGGGCGGCGAAGTACTCCTCGCCGCGCCCCAGCTCGGCCAGCTCGTGCGCGCGCGCGGTGGGGGCGTGCAGCAGCACGCCGACGAGGTGGCGCAGGGCCTGCTCGGTGCGGCCGTCGTCGTCGCCGCGCGCTCGAGCGCGAGCGATCTCGCCCTCGAGCACCCCGAACGCGTGGGTGCGCAGCGCGACGACTCCCGGGGTGACGTTGCGGCGCTCGCCGACGACGGCGAAGCGTCGCGCGGCGTCGCGCACGACTTCGCGGGCGGCGTCGGTGGCCTGCAGCTCCTCCACCGGAGCGTGCAGGCGGATGGTCTCCAGATCGAGCAGGTCGACGCCGGGGACGCCGGCCACATCGGGGTCGACGTTGCGGGGCAGGCCGAGGTCGATCACGAGCCGGCGTGCGAGGGAGCCGGCGGGGTGCCCGTCCGTTGCCGGCGCGACCGTCTCGGAGCCGGTCCGCCCAGCGGCGAGGGTCGCCGCGCTGAGGACGGGATGCTCCGCCGAGGTGCACGTGATGACGAGGTCGGCGTGCGCGGCGACGGACGGGTAGCGCTCGGCGGCGAGGTTGTGCAGGCCGTACTTCGCAGCGAACTTCGCGCCTCGGCCGGAAGGCGAGTACACCGAGATGTCCTGTGCGCCCTGATCGCGCAGTGCTGCGACGGTGGCGGCGGCGTAGGCGCCCGTGCCCACCAGCAGCACCCGCAGCGCCGACCAGTCGGCGATCCGGCTGTCGGCCAGTTCCAGGGCGAGACGCACGAGCGAGCGACCGGCACGGCTGAGGGCGGTGGCGTTCTTCACGCCGCGCTGCGCCTCCGAGGCGCGTTGGAAGAGCCGCTCGAGTTCGCCGGAGGTCGCGCCCAGGCGGCGCGACTCTTTCAGTGACCGGCGCACCTGTCCGGCGATCTCGCCCTCGCCGATGACGACGGACTCGAGTCCGGATGCCACGGCGAACAGGTGCTCGGCGACCTCGTCGCCGCCGAGGACCCGGTACGAGCCCTCCAGTTCGGCGGCCGAGACGCCCGTGGCCGATTCGATCGCGGCGAGCGTGGCCTCCACGCCGACGACGCGGGAGGCGGTGACCGGCTCATCCATGTCGACGTAGGCCTCGAAGCGGTTGCACGTGGCGACCACGACGGCGCCCTGCACGCATTCGGAGTGCGCGGCGATGAGGGGGGCGACGGGAGTGGAGGGGACGCTGAGGCGCTCGAGAAGCTCGAAGGACGCGGTCTTGTGACTCGCGGAGACGCACAGCAGCACGAGAGGAGATTCTACCCGCGCGCCGCAAGTGGCCGGCCGGATGCCTCGACGGCGAGGGAACCGGCCCCGCGGTCCGTATGGGGCGCTGCGGGCGTGCGTGCGGATTTCCGTGCGGGGCACGGATGCCGCGGCCGCGCGCGGCGAGGAGGGTTGGCCTGTCCGCACGACAGGAAGGAACTGACATGACCGATACGCAGACATCCGTCGTCGACGAGGACGATCGGGCGCTCAAGGCGAAGCACCGTGCGATGTGGGCGTCGGGGGACTACCCCGCGCTCGCGAGCGATCTGATCTGGTCGCTGGGCCCGCATCTGATCGGCGCCGTCGGCGTCCAGGCGGGCGACCGCGTGCTCGATGTCGCCGCCGGCAGTGGCAATGCCGCCATCCCGGCGGCACTGCGCGGAGCCACGGTGGTCGCCTCCGACCTCACGCCGGAGCTGTTCGACGCCGGTCGCCGTCGCGCCAGGGAGGCAGGTGCCGACCTGGAATGGCGGGAAGCGGATGCCGAGGCACTCCCCTTCCCCGACGACGCGTTCGACGCGACCGTCTCCTGCGTGGGCGTGATGTTCGCCCCGCACCACGCGCGCTCGTCCGCCGAGATGCTGCGCGTCACCCGCCCGGGCGGACGGATCGGCGTGCTCAACTGGACGCCGGAGGGATTCGTGGGCCGCATGTTCGCCACGATGAAGCCGTTCAACGCGCCGCCCCCGCCCGGAGTGCAACCCGCACCGCTGTGGGGCGATGATGCGCACGTCCGCGAGCTGTTCGGCGCATCCGTCACCGATTTCTCCGCCGTGCGCGAGACCGTCACGATCGACCGGTTCGACACGGGCCGCCGGTTCCGCGAGTACTTCGCCTCGCACTACGGGCCCACCATCGCGGTCTACCGGCGCATCGCCGACGATCCCGTGCAGGTCGCGGCGCTGGATGCGGCGCTGGACGAGCTCGCGGATGCCATGATCGCCGACGGCGGGATGCAGTGGGAGTACCTCCTGGTCACCGCGACCGTGCGGTGATCAGGGCGGCGTGCCGGGGGGAATGGGCGGCGATCCGCCGCACGTGGCCGGGCGGGCCGTTGTCCGTCCGGCCACGGTCGCTCCTGACACGCCCTTCCGCCTGCGCCGCGCCTGAGTAGAGTGGCGCCCGTGAGCGGGTCCGCCCTCACACCGCGCGAGCGCGCGGTGCTCGCCGCGGTGGAGCGGCGACAGACCAACCCCGAGATCGCCGCGGAGTTGTTCATCTCCGTGCGCACCGTCGAGAGTCACATCGCGAGCCTGCGGCGCAAGCTCGCGGCCGAGAGCCGCACGGCCCTCGTCGAGGCCGCCCGCGCGCGGCACGCGTCGTCGGTGCCGGTGCCGGCCGACACGCTGCACGGCCGCGACGAAGACCTCTCGGCCGTGCGCGCGCTCCTCGAACGCCACGGGTGGGTCACGATCGTGGGGCCGGGAGGGGTCGGCAAGACCCGCCTCGGTCTCGAAACCGCGCACGGCGATGGCGCCCGCACACCGCTCGTGGTGGAGCTCGAGCACGCGACCCCCGATGACGTGGCCACCCGGATCGCCCGCGCCCTGGGCCTGGAGGCCACCCCCGGCGACCTGCAGGGGGCCGTCTCGGTCGCGCTGGCCGCGCGCGCACATCTCCTGCTCCTGGACAACGCCGACCGGGTCGGACCGGCCACGGTCGCGGTGGTCGGCGCCCTGCGGATGCGCGTCCCGTCCCTGCGCGTCCTGGTGACCTCCCGTACCCCGCTGGGCGCGTCGGGGGAGGCGGTGCACACCCTCCGCCCCCTCGCGGCGGAGGGCGCGGACTCGCCGGCGTGCGCCCTGCTGTCCGATCGCCTGCGTGGGGCCGGAGGGGACGCCGACGACGCGCCCCTGGTGGCGCGGATCGCCGAGCGGCTGGACGGACTTCCGCTCGCCCTCGAGCTGGCCGCATCCGTGGCTCGCCACCTCCCGCTCGCCGAACTGGACGCGCGCCTGGCGCGCGACCTGGCGACGTTGGACCGCGCCACCCCGGCCGGACGGCACCGCAGTCTCGACACCGCCTTCGGATGGACGTGGGACCTGCTGTCGGCGCAGGAGCAGGACGTGCTCCGGCGCCTCGCCGCCCTTCCCCGCACGTTCGACATGGACCTCGCCGCCGCCGTGACCGGGCCCGGCACGACCGGCGTCGTGCTCCGGCTCCTCGATCACTCCCTGATCGTGCCGACCCGCAGTCATCCCGGCCGGTTCCGGCTGCTGGCCGTCATGCGCGAATTCGTGCACGCCCGTACGGAGGCGGCGACCATCCGGGAGGTGCTGGAACTGCACGCCCTCGCCGTCTCCCGGACCGCCCGGGCGTTCATCCGGACCGCGCGCACCGACGCGAGCCCGTCCGCGGCGCACCGGTCGGCGGTGCTGTGCCCGGAGGTCAACGCCGCCCTGCGGTGGATGATCGCGGCGGGTCACCCCGACGCGATCACGCTCGCCGCCGACCTCGCCGTCGGCGTCGAGCAGTACGGGGCCGACATCGACAGCATCGACGCGCTCGCCGACGCCGCCCGCGACGAGGGGGTGCTCGCCTCCGCCACGCCGCAGCAGCTGCTGGCGGTGGGCGCGGCGCTCGCGTTCGTCGACATCGGCCTCGTCACCGCCCTCGCCCAACGAGCGGCAGCGGTCGCCACGGATGACGACGGTACGCGCGCCGCGGAGCAGCTGGCGGCGTGGGCGGCCGCCTACCGCGGTGACGTCGAGGCCGCGCTCGCGCACTGCGCGGCAGCGGAGCGGCTGACCGGCGTCGATTGGGATCGGGGAGCCATCCACCAGGCGCGGGGGATCGCGCTGCGCGGCGGCACGGCACCGGACCGGGCCGCCGCGCTGGCGGCGTTCGCGTCGTCGATGCGCGCGTACGCACGGGCAGGCGACCTCGTCCACGTCAACAACGTGCGGTACATGATGGCCTCCGTCGCCGCCGGCGACCCGGATGACCGCGAGCGGGCGGTGAGGTGGGCCGCGCAAGCGCGCGAAGCGGCCGAGGCGATGCAGAACGCGCACGAGACCGCGCACGCGCAGCTCGTGCAGGCCTCCCTCGGGCTCGCCGAGGCGGGCGATCCCGACGACCTCGTCGACGCCTTCCGCCACCTGGGCGACCTCCGCTGCCTGCACCGGGCGCTCATGCTGCGGGCCGCCGCCGCGCCGCCCCGCGAGCGCATCCCCTACCTGAACGAGGCCCTCGACATCGCCACGACCGCGCGCGACCCGGCACGCCAGATCGCTGCGGCCGACGAGCTCGTTCGCGCCACAGCCGCCGCATCCGATCGCACCGGCGCCCTGGCCGCCCTGGACCGGCTCGGTGCGCTCGCCGGAGTCGAGCGCGCCCGCGCGGCCTGTCCGACCGAACTGATGGCCGACTTCATGGGCGGCACCGCCGTGCCCTGACGCCCAGCCGGCACCCGGACGCCGGGTGCGAGGATGGGAGACGTGGCCTCACCCGACGCACCCCTTCTCCGTGCCCTCCGCGGCGACCGCCCCGACCGCACCCCGGTGTGGTTCATGCGCCAGGCCGGCCGTTCGCTGCCGGAGTACCGCGAACTCCGCGTGGGTACGCGGATGCTGGACGCGTGTCTGACACCCGACCTGGCGGCCGAGATCACGCTGCAGCCGGTGCGGCGCCACGGAGTCGACGCGGGCATCTTCTTCAGCGACATCGTCATCCCGCTGCGCCTCGCCGGCATCGACGTGGAGATCGAGCCGGGGCGCGGACCGGTCTTCGCCGACCCGGTGCGCACCGCATCCGATGTCGCGCGCGTCACCGCGATCGACCCGGCCGCCGTCGCGGAGGCCGCCGGCCCCGTGCGCGAGGCGGTGCGCATCGTCACCGACGAACTCGGCGACACGCCCCTCATCGGCTTCGCCGGCGCCCCCTTCACGCTCGCGGCGTACCTCGTCGAGGGGGCACCCTCCAAGGAGCACCTGCGTGCGCGCGCGATGATGCACGCCGATCCCGCATCCTGGCATCGGCTGGCCGGCTGGCTCGCCGAGGTGTCGGGGGCGTTCCTCCAGGCGCAGGTGCGGGCCGGCGCCTCGGCCGTGCAGCTGTTCGACTCGTGGGCCGGCTCGCTGTCCGCCGCCGACTATCGCGCGTACGCCGCACCGCACTCGCGCGCAGCGTTCGAGGGCGTGGCGGCGCCCCGCATCCACTTCGGTGTCGGCACCGGTCCGTTCCTCGCCGACATGCGCCTGGACGGGATCGCCGATGCCGTGGGCGTGGACTGGCGCCAGCCGCTGGATGAGGCCGCCGCGGTCCTGGGCGAGGGCACGACGGTGCAGGGGAACATCGACCCGGCGCTGCTGTCGGCACCCGAAGAGGTCCTCCTCGCGCACGTCGCGGACGTGCTGGCGCGCGGCCGACGTGCGCGCGCGCACATCCTCAACCTCGGTCACGGCGTGCCACCCGACACCGATCCGGACGTGCTGAGCCGCATCGTGGCCTTCGCCCATGAGGAGGCGGTGTGAGCGAGGGCCCGCTGGACCACCTCGCCGCGCACGCCCGCGAGAAGCATGTCGTGGTCGTCGGCGGCGGCATCGCCGGCCTGGTCGCCGCGCTGGAATGCGCGAAGGTCGGGATGCGCGTGACGGTGCTCGAACAGGGGCCGCGCGTGGGCGGTGTCGTGCGGTCGGCGGAGATCGACGGCCTCGTCCTGGATGTGGGCGCCGAGAGCTATGCCACCCGCGGCGGCACGGTGCGTTCCCTCGTCGACGAACTCGGGCTGAGCGAGGAGGTCACCACCCCCCGCCCCGCCGGCGCGTGGGTGGCGGGTCTGCCGGGCGGGGCAGCGGCGCCGCTGCCGCGCGGCGGCGTGCTGGGCATCCCCGACAACCCGTGGGCGCCGGAGGTGCGGCGCATCATCGGCTGGCGCGGCGTGTGGCGTGCCTACCTCGACCGTCTGCGTCCGCCGCTCACCATCGGCCACCAGCAGAGCCTCGGGCAGCTCGTGCGCAGCCGGATGGGCGCGCGCGTGCTGGAGCGTCTCGTCGCCCCCGTGACCAGCGGGGTGTACTCCGCCCGTCCCGACGACATCGACGTCGACCTGGCAGCGCCAGGGCTGAACGCCGCCCTGACGCGGACGGGATCGCTCAGCGGCGCCGTCGCCGAGCTGCGCGGCGGCCGCACCGCCGCACCGGGGAGTGCGGTGGAGGGCCTGCGCGGAGGCATGTCGACGCTCGTGGACGCTCTCGCCGAGCGGGTGCTGCAGCTGGGCGGCGACATCCGCACCGGCACGCGGGTGCGCGGCCTGGACGCCACCGAGAAGGGCTGGGCGGTGCACGTGGCCCCCCACGAGGGCGATGCCGCGTCCGCCGAGGACGGGGCGGCCCCGCCGGTCGACGCCGACGCCGTCATCGTGGCGGTGCCGGAAGGCGCCGCGCGCGAACTGCTCGCTCCGGTCGCGCCGCTGCTGGATCGCGAGGCGGCGCCCTCGCCCGTCGTGGAGGTCGTCACCCTCGTCGTCGATTCCGCCGCGCTGGACGCCGCACCCCGGGGCTCTGGGGTGCTCACGGTGCCGGGCACGGGGGCGGCGAAGGCCCTCACGCACTCGACGGCGAAGTGGGAGTGGGTGGCGCGCGCCGCCGGCCAGGGCCGCCACGTGCTGCGGGTCTCCTTCGGCGCGCAGGGGGAGGAACCGGCCACCGCGCAGCTCGACGACGCCGCGGCCGCGTCCCTGGCGCTCACTGAGGCCGCCAGGATGCTGGGCGTCCGACTGGATGCGGCCCACGTGCGCGGCGCGCGGCGCGAACGCTACGCGCAGGCGCAGCCGGCGGCCACGATCGGCCGCGCCGCCACGACCGCCGCGGCCCGCGGTGCCCTCAGCGCCGTCGCGGGCCTGGGCGCGACGGGCGCGTGGCTGGCAGGCACGGGGCTCGCCCAGGTCGTGCCGGACGCACGTGCCGAGGCCGACCGCATCCGCTCGGCGCTGCTGTGGCGCGACGCGGGCTCGGGCGCGTGACCCTGCCTCCCCGCTCGGAGGATGTCAAGGGTGAATGCCGCGGATGGAATACGGGGCTACTGTGGGATCGCACCGCACCTCCCATCATCGATCGTGAGGAGAGCCCCATGAAGGGCAAAGTAGGACTCGTCATCGGCCTCGCGGCCGGCTACGTGCTCGGCAGTCGCGCGGGCCGCGAACGCTACGAGCAGATCAAGGAACAGGCTGTGAAGGCCTGGCACACCGACCCGGTGCAGAAGCAGGTCGACAAGGCCAAGGCGTTCGGCACCTCGGCGGCCAAGGTCGTCCCGGGCGTCCTGTGGGACGGCGCCAAGCGCGTCACCACGGCAGCCGGCGGCTCGGGCAGCGTGTCGGAGAAGGCGCAGCGCGCTGCGGCGGCGGCGAAGTCGGCCGCCCGTGACGTCGCCGACGCCGTCGAGGACTCGCTGGAAGAGGCCGAGGAGGCCGCGACCGACTCCGCCTCGGGCGACACGAAGACCTCCTCTGACACCAAGACGGGTCAGAAGAAGGCCGACGAGACCAAGAGCGCCACCAGCGCCGGGAGCTGACTGACATGACCACGCCGCGCGGGTTCCGCGACCGCGCCGACGAGAGTCTGTTCACGCTGCTCGGGGACATCCCCGAGCTCGTGCGCAATCTTGTCGTCGCCGAGATCAATGCCGCCAAGAAGTGGCTGGGCGAAACGGCGAAGCAGGCCGGGATCGGGGCCGGGTGGCTCGTCGGCGCCCTGTTCGTGCTGTTCTGGTCGCTGCCGGTGTTCTTCGCCTTCGTGATCGCCGGCCTGTCGTCGTGGTGGCCGGTGTGGCTGTCGGCCCTCGTGGTGTTCGGCGTGATGCTGGTCATCGTCGCGATCCTCGCGCTCCTGGGCATCATGCGATTCCGCCGACTCGGATCCGGGGAGAACCCCGGACAGGCGGTGGCCGAAGACATCCGGATCGTGAAAGAGGCCCGCGAATGAGCGTTGACCGACCCGTTCCCGTTCCCCGCACCGCCGTCGCGCTGGGCATCTCCGATCCCGTCGAGAAGGCGCGCGCCGAGCTGAAGGCGACGCTCGCGGCCATCGAGGTCAAGGCGAACGTGCCCAAGCGCGTGGGTCACGGTGTCGACCGCGGCGTGGCGCAGGCGCGCGAGTTCGCCCGCGTCAACCCCACCGGCGCGGCTGCCACCGTCGTCGGGGTCGCTGTGGCCGCCGGCCTGGCCGTGTGGGGATTGGTGCGGCTCTACACGCGGTGAGCGCGTTTGGTCGCTCGGGCGCCGCGGAGCAGACTGGAGGCATGCCCGAGCACTCTCCCGAATCCGTGTTCACTCTCTGGGCGGTGCTCCGCCGTGACCCTGACAATCCCGTCGCCGAGCCCGACGACACCGAATTGAGCGACATCGTCGCCCTCATCGAGAGCGGCGGGGTCACCGTGCGCGGCTTCTACGACGTCAGTGGCCTGCGCGCCGACGCCGACCTGATGATCTGGATGCACGGCCCGGATGCCGAAGCTCTGCAGCGCGACCTGCGCCGCCTTCGCCGTACCGAACTGCTCCGTCCGCTGCTGCCGGTGTGGAACGCGATGGGGGTGCACCGCGACGCGGAGTTCAACCGCGCACACGTCCCCGGCTTCCTGCGGGGCGTTCCGGCGAAGCAGTGGCTGACGGTGTACCCGTTCGTGCGCAGCTACGAGTGGTACCTGCTTCCCGAAGCCGAGCGCCGCGCGATGCTCGCCGACCACGGTCGCAAGGGCGCCGCCTTCACCGGTGTGACCGCCAACACCGTCGCATCCTTCGCGCTGGGCGATTACGAGTGGCTCCTGCCCATGGAAGCCGACGTGCTCACCGATCTCGTCGACATGATGCGCGAACTCCGCTACACGGAGGCCCGCCGGCACGTCCGCGAGGAGGTGCCGTTCTTCACGGGGCGCCGCATCGACCCGCGCGAGGTGCCCGAGGTGCTCCAGTGAGGCGCCGATGACCCTGCGCCTGGGCACGCGGCGCAGCGCGCTGGCCCTCGCTCAATCCCAGCAGGTCGCCGACGCGCTCGCGGCGGCGTCGGGGCAGGCCGTCGAACTGGTCCCGATCGTGAGCGAGGGCGATGTCTCCCGGGCGTCGCTGTCGCAGCTGGGCGGCCGCGGGGTGTTCGCCACGACGCTGCGCGAGGCGCTGCTGGCCGGGCGCTGCGACCTGCTCGTCCATTCGCTGAAGGATCTGCCCACCGCGCAGCCCCCGCAGCTCGTGATCGCGGCCACCCCGGCACGGGAGGACGCACGCGATGTCGTGATCACCCGTGACGGTACGCCGCTGGGCGACCTCGCCGAGGGCGCCGTCGTGGGGACCGGGTCGCCGCGGCGCATCGCCCAGGTGCGGCGCCGCAACCCCCGTGTGAGCGTGCAGGACCTCCGCGGCAACGTCGACTCCCGCCTCGCCCGTGTGCGCGACGGCGAGCTGGATGCGGTCATCCTCGCCGCCGCAGGGCTCTCCCGTCTCGGCGGCGACCTGGGCGGTCTGCACGCGGAGCCGCTCGGGCTGGCCGACTGGCCGACCGCGCCGGGCCAGGGCGCGCTCGCGGTGGAGACCACCGCCGATGCCGACGCCGCGCTGCTCGCCGCGCTCTCGAGCCTCGACGACGCCGCGACCCGCACCGCGGTCACGGCGGAGCGCGCGGTCCTGGCCGGCCTGGATGCGGGGTGCTCGGCGCCGGTCGGAACGCATGCGGAGGTCACGGACGGGGATCTGCGGGTTCGCGCCATCGTCTACGCCCTCGACGGGGCGCGGAGAGTGGGGCTGGACCGCACCGTTCGTCTGGAACTCCCTCCGCCCGACCAGCGGGGGTATGGTGGGTACCCAGGTAGCGGCGATGGCGCGGATGCTGCCGACGGCGCGGACCCGATCGCGCGTGCTACGCGCACCGGGCACGACATTGCACGTCGGCTGCTCGAACGCGGGGCGGCCGATCTGGTACCACGAGAGTCGACCCCATGAATCACAGCTCCCGGCATACGCCGGCACCCAGCAAGCCCCTGGCGGGCTGGCGTGTGCTCGTGCCGCGCGGGGGCCCGTGGGGTGACGGCGTGGCCGCGACCCTCCGTCAGCAGGGCGCCGTGCCCGTGATCGCCCCGCTGATCAACTTCGCCCCGACCAACGACCAGGCGAGCCTCGAGCAGGCACTCGCCGACCTCGCCGCCGGGGCGTTCGACTGGCTCACCGTCACCAGTGCGACGACGGTGGACGTGCTCTACGCCTACCGCGCGCAGATCCCCGCCAAGACCAAGATCGCAGCCGTGGGTGAGACGACGGCCGCAGCCCTCCAGGCCGTCGGCTACCGCGTCGATCTCGTCCCCGAGCGCGACAACTCCGCCGCGGGACTCGCGGAGGAGATGATCGCCCGCGAGAGTGCGCCGCGCGACGTGCTCACGCTGCGCAGCGAGATCGCCAAGCCCGTCCTCACGCGGCTGCTGGCGGAGGCCGGCCACCGGGTTCGCAGCGTCGTGGCCTACCGCACCGTGGGGGTGCCGGTGTCGGACAAGGTCGCGGCCGACGTGGCATCCGGCCGGATCAACGCCGTCCTCGTCACGAGCGGTTCGGTCGCCGAGCAGGTGCACGCCCAGTTCCCCGACATCCCCGCCGCGACCGTGATCGCCGCCATCGGTCCCCGCACCGCCAAGGACGCACGCCGCAGCGGTCTGAGCGTGGATGTCATCGCCGATCAGCAGACCGTGGACGCGCTCATCGACGCCGTCTCCCGCTTCTCCCTCCCGCACGCCTCCGACGAGTTGCAGCCGTGAGCTTCCCGCAGCATCGCCCCCGGCGCCTCCGCCACACTCCGGCCGTACGCCGCCTCGCGCGGGAGACTCACCTCGTCCCCTCGCAGCTGGTCCTCCCGCTGTTCGTGCGCGAGGGCATCGCCGATCCGGTGCCGATCTCCTCGATGCCGGGCGTGCACCAGCACACCCTCGACTCCCTGCGGGCGGCGGCTGCGGATGCCGCGACGGCCGGGCTCGGCGGAGTCATGCTGTTCGGCGTCCCGGCGGTGCGCGACGCGGTCGGATCCGGTGCCGACGATCCCCGTGGCATCCTCAACGTCGCCACCGAGGCGCTCGTGGCCGAAGTGGGCGACGCCCTCGTGGTGCAGACCGATCTGTGCCTGGACGAATTCACCGACCACGGCCACTGCGGCGTCCTGGACGCCCGCGGCGGTGTCGACAACGACGCCACCCTCGAGCGGTACGCCGCGATGGCTCTCGCTCAGGCGCGCGCGGGGTCGGGGATGCTGGGGCTGTCGGGGATGATGGACGGCCAGGTGGCGCACGTGCGGGCGGCTCTGGATGCCGAGGGCTTCACGGACACGCTGCTGCTGGCCTATTCGGCGAAGTACGCGGGAGCCTTCTACGGGCCGTTCCGCGAGGCGGTCGATTCGCAGCTGACCGGCGATCGCCGCACGTACCAGCTCGACCCGGGCAACGGCCGCGAGGGCGTGCGCGAGGCGCTGCTGGATGTGGACGAGGGCGCCGACGTCGTCATGGTCAAGCCCGCCCTGCCGTACCTGGACGTGCTCGCCGACGTGCGCGCCGCCGTGGACGTGCCCGTGTGGGCGTACCAGGTGTCGGGCGAGTACGCGATGGTCGAGGCCGCCGCCGCGAACGGCTGGATCGACCGCCGCCGCGCGATCGAGGAGAGCCTCGTGTCGATCCGCCGCGCCGGCGCCGACGCCATCCTGACCTATTGGGCGGCCGAGGCCGCCCGCTGGCTCCGCGCCGACCTGTGAACGTCGGAGGATCGCGCCGACGTCGGAGGATTTCCCCCGCATCCTCCGACCTTCGCGACATTCTCCGACGTGGGTGGAAGGGAAACCGCACATGACCGACCGCAACGACGAGTGGTTCGACAGGGCCCGCGACGTGATCCCGGGCGGGGTGAACTCGCCCGTGCGCGCCTACGGGTCCGTCGGGGGCACGCCGCGCTTCCTGGCGTCGGCGCGCGGCGCGACGGTGACGGATGAGGCCGGTCGCACGTACATCGACCTCGTGGCGTCGTGGGGCCCGGCCCTGCTCGGGCACGCACATCCCGACGTCGTCGCCGCCGTGCAGGACGCGGCATCCCGCGGGCTCTCCTTCGGGGCTCCCACCTCGGGCGAGGTGGAGCTGGCCGACCTGATCGCCTCCCGCGTCACGGTCGGTACGGCCCGCCCGGTCGAGAAGGTGCGGCTGGTCTCCACCGGCACCGAGGCGACCATGACCGCCATCCGCCTCGCGCGCGGGGTCACCGGGCGCGACCTGCTGGTCAAGTTCGCCGGTCACTACCACGGCCACTCCGACGGGCTCCTGGCCGCGGCCGGCTCCGGCATCGCGACGCTGGCCCTCCCCGGATCGGCGGGCGTGCCCGCCCCCATCGCCGCGCAGACCCTCGTGCTGCCCTACAACGACCTCGACGCCGTGCGCGACGCCTTCGCCCTCCACGGCGACCGCATCGCCGCCGTCATCGTGGAGGCGGCCGCGGCGAACATGGGCGTGGTGCCGCCGGCCCCGGGCTACAACGCCGCGCTCGCCGACATCGCCCACGAGCACGGCGCGCTGTTCCTCCTCGACGAGGTGCTCACCGGGTTCCGCGTGCATCCGGCCGGGTTCTGGGGGCTGCAGCAGGCCGCGGGCGAGGAGTACACGCCCGACCTGTTCACCTTCGGCAAGGTTGTCGGCGGCGGGATGCCGCTGGCCGCCCTCGGCGGACGCGCCGACGTCATGGACGCCCTCGCCCCGGCCGGCCCGGTGTATCAGGCGGGCACGCTGTCGGGCAATCCGCTGTCGGTCGCGGCGGGCCTGGCGACGCTGCGCGGGGCGACACCGGACGTCTACGCGCGCGTGGATGCCGCGGCATCCGCGATCGCCGACGCGCTGTCGGCGGCGCTCACGGCCGAGGGCGTCGTGCACGCCGTACCCCGGGCGGGCTCCCTGTTCGGCGTCGCGTTCCTC